>JBGTBX010000507.1:0-28409 GCA_041749115.1 Gemmatimonadaceae bacterium | reverse complement strand
GCGCAACGGTTCCAGGAAGTCCTCGGAGGAGCAAGATTGAGGTCAGCTTCCCTCAAATGCGAGATTTTCCTTTCGAGCTGCGCGACGGATCAATACGCATTGAGCTGGCAGGGGACGAACCGGACTGGCTCTACTCTCTTTTGGACAAAGTGAAGAGTGTGGCGTCGCTTACCGCCAACTGGGACTCGCATGGCGGATCCGCGATCTCGTTTGAAGCGACCTTGGCAGCACTTGATTTCTTGGCCACCCACATGACTGCGGAGGCCGAATTGCCAGCCATCGTTCCTGGTAGCGACGGCGGTATTCAGCTTGAATGGCACCGGTTGGCCGGTGATCTGGACGTCGCGTTCAGTTACGTCGGACAACTGAGCGCCTACTTTAAGGACAGCGCGTCGCGTGTGGAGTGGGAGATGGACGAAGTCGACGTTGACACACGCAAACTTGCACTCGCGGTTGAGCGCGTCTCAGCGCGTCGAACCGATTAGATGTTCCACTGCCAGTGTCTGCCCTTCCACTCGACGACGAGGACATCGAGGACGCCGCGGTGCTCTGGAGGCGGGTTCCTCGCGCTTGGATGGTCTTGGATGAAGGGACCAATTGTGAGCGTCTCAGTTCGCAAGCTTTTCAGGATTCAAGTGACGGAAGCGGGACTTCCGTAATACTCGCCGCCGAGTCTTCAGTTGAGCAAGTTTTGAAGGGCTACCCGGGTTTTGGCATCGCCGCCATTACAGCCGGAGCCGCCCGTGCCCAACATCAGGGGGTAATTCGCGTTCCAATTGTCGGCGTGCCGGGCCACGCACAAATCGAGGGAGAGAAGTCCAAGCGGGTTAGGCGCGCTCTCGCGGAAGCTTCGTTCGTCACCTTTCCTGACGGAGACGTGCTCCCTGCTTGACTCGTTGGCGGTCCGGGTGCAGCCGCAGGCTCCATCTTACGTTGTTGGTCGGCGCGGGGGACTCGTTTCTGCTGGCCTGGCTTCGGCGCGCCCCCGGTGCCGACGAGACTAGTCGCCGAACGAAGGTTACTCCCAGTCCTTGCGGCGGCGCTCAACCTTCTTGGAAGAGCGCCGCTTTTTTGCCTCCACGCGCCGAGCCATGGCGCGCTTGGATGGCTTGGTCGCCTTGCGCCGTTTGGGCACGATGAGGGCCTTCCGCACCATCTCCACCAGACGCTCCTCGGCCGCATCCCGGTTCATGCGCTGCGAGCGTGACTCGCTCGACACAATCCGAACCCACCCCTCGCCGTCCATCCGCTTGGCCAGAACCCGGATGAGCCGAGCCTGCTCGATCTCTGAAAAAGCTGCCGTCTGACGCGGGTTCCAGAGCAGCTCGATCCGTGTGCTCGACGTGTTTACGTGCTGCCCGCCCGCGCCACCGGAGCGCGAAGCCCGCACCACCAGCTCGCTCCTCGGGATGGCGTGCCCCTCATCGATGACCAGCGCGTCGCCAAAAGAGAAGTCTCCCATGCGCCGGAATGATAAGGGGTTGGGGCCGCCCCGTGAGGCCTCCCCGGTAACGGTGCGCCCTGCAGATCGTCATTGGACTGGCGAAATGCCACGGCTGTTGCCCCGATGCGCCATTGCAGAATGCCACGCGGCTGAACCCGCGGGTCGCTGCGACGGCCCAGGCAACGCCCCTCCACTGTAATAGATGCGACCCTTTACGGACCGACAACAGCTCCTCAGATGGCTCTACTCGGGACGCATGGCCGCCTCGACGGGCATCTACATGGCCGCACTTTTTGTGTGGTCAGACGTCGAGCAGTCGCAGACCCTGGTCGCTTCGTTGATCATGACGAGCGCGACGCTCTTCACGGTACTCTCCGCCCTGTACTCCGAAGTCTACCGGCGACCGCTACACCCCACATTCCTCTCGGCGCAGTCGCTCTTTGATTTGTTGCTGGTCACGGCGATCGTCCACATCACCGGTGCCGGAGAGTCGCAGTTTACTGCACTCTACATCCTGGTCATTGCGTCTGCCTCGTTGCTGCTCACCACGCGCCTCTCGCTCCTCGTTGCGGCACTCGGCTGCGTACTGTACTTCGGCGATGCACTGATCTCTGCAGACGATGCGGCGACCGCCACGCTGTGGATGCAGCTTAGTGTATTTGGTGTCGTCGCGCTCACCAGTGGATACATCGGTGCGAAGCTGCGTGAGGCCGGGCTGGGAAGTGAACAGCTGGCCGCGGAACTCGCCAAAGCGCGCCTGCAGGCGAGTGACATTCTCAAACATATCCGCAGCGGGATCATTACGATCGACGCTCGGGGAATCCTTCGCTTTGCCAATCCGACGGCCGAAAGCCTGTTGGACATGCCACTCGATGCACACATCGGCGAACCCATTGTCGCACGAATCGAAGCGGTTGCCCCGGGTCTCGCCAAGGCGCTGCAACGCGCGATGGTTGGCGGCCAGCGCACGGTGCGCACGGAAGATCGCGTCACGACCGCAACCCGCACGTTTCCGATCGGCCTGACCACCACACAACGCGACGAAGCGCGCCCGGGCGATCCTCCTGATCAGGCAACCACAACTGCCATCTTTCAGGATATCTCCGACCAGAAACGTCTCGACGTGCTGCACAAGCGCGCCGAACGGCTGGAGGCTGTGGCAGAACTGAGCGCATCGCTGGCGCATGAGATCAAAAACCCGCTCGCCTCGATCCGATCCGCCGTTGAGCAACTCGGTCGGTCACCAACGGCAACACCGGACGAAGTTGTGTTGTCGACGCTGATCGTTCGTGAATCAGATCGACTCTCGCGATTGCTTAGTGAATTTCTGGACTTCGCGCGCGCGCGCGTTTCACGAATCACAAAAGTGAATCTTGCCGCAGTGGCCCGTGGTGCCGCAGAACTGGCGACCGCACATCCTGATCGCTCGCCGGGCATGACGGTGGACGTACACCTCCCCGAGGAGTTCATCATTGAGGCCGACGAGGATCTGCTGCACCGCGCGATCTTCAACCTTGTGCTCAATGCCATCCAGGCCTCACCTGACACAGGTGTCATTTCCGTTGAACTGGAGAACGTAAATACCGACCACACCACCGGCGGCCCCTCGTTCGATCTCGGTGCGGTTGCGCTGCGCGTCTCGGATCAGGGTGACGGAGTGAGCGACGACATTCGTGATCGCTTGTTTGATCCTTTCTTTACCACCAAACCCGGCGGTTCAGGGCTTGGGTTGTCTGTTGTCCATCGCGCAATTGAGGCGCATGGAGGATTCGTCTTTTTTGATTCGGACACACGGGGTAGCCGAGTGACCGTCCTGCTACCTGTCTCACATTCTGAAATTGGAGTACCTGCATGAGTGATCGTGCCGAACGTGGACCAACGGTCCTTATTGTCGATGACGAAGCGGGGATCCTCGATTCGCTGCGCATCCTGCTCAAGAACGAAGGATTCACGCCGCATGTCGCGTTAGGCGGACGCCAGGGTCTCGAGCAACTCGAGCAGCTCGCCCCCGATGTTGTGCTCAGCGACGTGCGCATGCCATCAATCGGCGGTCTTGAAATCCTGACCGCGGCACGCGCCAAGGACCCGGACACGCCTGTCATCCTGATGACCGCGCAGGCCACGCTGCAGTCTGCCATGCAGGCCGTGAACGACGGAGCCTACTACTACATACAGAAGCCGTTCCGAAACGATGAGCTGCTGGCGATTCTGCGTCGCGCCGCTGAGCATCGCAACCTGCGTGTCGAGAACAAAACGCTCAAGCAGGAGATTAAGCGGCGCGATCGTGTAGGGTCGGTCAAGCCGATCGGCAAAAGCAGGCCATGGATGGATGTGCTGCGTATCGCCGAGACCGTGGCACCCACGGAATCCACCGTGCTCCTCCAGGGTGAGTCCGGAACCGGTAAGGAAGTGATTTCCCGGTATATCCACGATCTGTCTGGCCGCATCGAAGGCCCCTTCCTTTCAATCAACTGTGGTGCTCTGCCGGAGAGTTTGCTCGAAAGTGAATTGTTCGGTCACGTGAAAGGATCGTTCACCGGTGCGCACAAGGATAAATCCGGTCTGTTCATGGCCGCGGCGAAGGGCACGTTCTTTCTCGACGAAATCGGTGAGACCACACCGTCTACTCAGGTCAAGTTGCTCCGCGTGCTGCAGCAGCGGCAGGTGATTCCTGTCGGTGCCACCGAAGCCCAGTCCATCGACACACGGCTTATTGCTGCGACCAATCGGGATCTTGAAGAAGAGATCCGTCGCGGCGGCTTCCGTCGCGACCTGTACTATCGATTGAACGTAATCGCGATTTATCTGCCGCCTCTCCGCGAACGTCTGGACGATATCCCCCTTCTTGCGGACTCGTTCCTCCAGCGGCAGGCAGCTCTCCGCAACATGGACTCCCACGGCATCAGCGATTCAGCCATGGATGCCATGCAGTCGTACAATTGGCCCGGCAACGTGCGCGAGTTGGAGAACGCGCTGGAGCGTGCGGCCATCCTGAGCGATTACAAGCAGATCGAGGTTGGAGCGCTCCCGGAAAAGATCACGACGCATACCGCGGAGCGGATCGTCGAAGTCCGCGAGACGCCCAATCCTTCGCTCGATGCAATTGAACGCGCGTACATCATGTGGGTGCTGCAGTCCGAAGGTGGCAACAAAACCCGAGCCGCTGAAACACTCGGCATCGATCCCTCGACGCTGCATCGCAAGCTGCAGCGTTTCGGCGGTGAGGCCTAGGTCGCAGCGATGAGCCACGCCGCGCGTTCTTTGGATGTCGAATGCAACGAGGAGATGGTGGCCGACGCGCCCGTGAGCGGTATCATGGGCACGTCAGGGAGCACGTCCACGTCGCCACTTCTCTCGGAGCGGGTTGTGCTTATCGCGTTGTTCGCGCTCGTTCTGCTGGTTGCCATCGTCACCATTACACCGTGGCCCGTTGGCGCTTTTCAGGACGACGCGGTCTACACGATACTCGCCAAGTCGCTCGCCGAAGGAACCGGGTATCGGATGATCAATCTGCCGGGCGAACCTAACGCGACCCATTTTCCGCCCGGGTATCCGCTGGTGCTGGCCGTACTTTGGCGCATGTGGCCGTCGTTCCCGGACAATATCGTCTTGTTCAAGTTTGCGAACGCACTCTTTCTGGCTGTGGCTGCCATCGGAACGTTTCACTTCGTGCGCGTCCGTCTCCACTGGAGCGTGCTGGCGGCGTCGGTATGCGCGATCATCGGAACGCTGTCGATCGTGGTGTTGCTCGTAACCGGGGTGATCATGTCAGAACCGCTGTTTCTGGCACTGCTCTTTCCCGTTTTGCTGGCGAGTGAACGTGCCGCAGACACTGGATCTCCGCGCGATGCATTCACTGCCGGACTCTGGATTGGTGCTCTGGGCCTGGTGCGATCGCTGGGCATGTTCGCCGTGCCCGCCGCGGCGCTTGTCCTTGTGCTGCGTAAACGTTTTGCAGCAGCGGCCATTCTATGCTTGGGCGCCGCACTCCTGCTCGCACCCTGGCAGGTGTGGGTCATGCTGAATCAGGATGCCGTGCCGGCGATCTTTGCAGGGAAGTACGGATCCTATGGCCAATGGCTGGTCGATGGATACCGCGCGGCAGGGGATGGATTCTGGTGGCGCGTTGTGCTGCGCAACCTGCAGGACCTCGACGCCACACTCAGCTACCAGTTCCTGCCGGTGCAGGCGACGTGGCCCAGAGCGGTCGGTTTCCTCGCCATGACGCTCTTCGCCGCGATCGGTCTCGTCAGATTAATAAAACGCGCAGCCGTCACCTCGGCGTTTCTGATCATCTATATGGCCGTGATACTGGTGTGGCCCTTTGAGCCCACACGGTTCATTCTCGCTGTCTGGCCGCTCTGGTGGCCTGTGGTTGCACTGGGCATACTCGGCATTTGGCACTGGCGGGTGCCGCAATTCCCGCGTTTGGCACTCCGCTCCGTGGTCGCAGGTGTGTCCCTCACACTCGCCGGCGGCGTGATGTGGTACAATTTCACCGGGTACACGAGCAATTGGTGGGCGTCGGTGCAACGCGATACCGGGCAGCGCGCAAAACCCACCGTGGAATGGGTCGCCCGATACACGCAATCCACCGATGTGCTGGTTACGGACGACGATCTGGTGGTATATCTCTACGCGAATCGTCAGGCAGTGCCGACCTCCACGTTCACTGTGAAAGAGCGCCTGGTGCCACTCACCCCGCTGGAAAACCTCCAGGCCGTTCGTGATATCTTTGACCACTACGACGGCGACTATTTCATCGCAGTATCTACCGCCGGCATCAACAGTGCACGCGCACTGTCCGAACAGGAGCCTCCGATGCTCCGCGTACTCGGCCACACGCCATACGCCCAGATCTTTCAGCGCATCCGTCAATGAAAATGTCCAGTCCGTTGGAACCCACGTTCGCTGACTCCGCCACGCCGCGCCTGCGGGGGAATACGCAGATCTCCGCCGAGGACATCGTGCTCTCGGTGCTTATTCCCGTATACAACGAGCGCAACACGATCAACCTGATTCTCGATCAGGTGCACTCGGTGCCCATCCGCAAGCAAATCATCTGCGTCAATGATTTTTCAACGGATGGCACAACAGAGATTCTTGAACAGCTGAAAGAAGAAGGACGAATTGACGTCTTGATTCACCAACCGATGAACCGGGGCAAGGGCTTCGCCATCCGCACCGCCATCAAGGCGAGCACCGGAAACGTGGTGATCGTTCAGGACGCTGATCTTGAGTACGATCCGGCCGACTGGCCCGCCATGCTTGCCCCTATCATAGATGGCAAAGCCGACGCCGTTTTCGGCTCCCGCTTTCTGTCCGGGCCACACCGCGTGCTCTACTTCTGGCACTCCGTCGGAAACAGCCTGCTGACGCTCGTGAGCAACATGTTCACGAATCTCAACCTGACAGACATGGAGACCTGCTACAAAGCGATTCGCGGAGATATCGCCCGCAGTCTTGTGCTCACGTCGGACAGGTTCGGCTTTGAACCAGAAGTCACGGCACGCCTGGCCAAGGCGCGCGTTCGCATCTTTGAAGTGCCCATCGGTTATTCCGGTCGCACCTACGCCGAAGGAAAGAAGATCAACTGGAAAGATGGCGTCGCCGCGTTCTGGCATATCGTGCGCTTCAATCTCTTCCCTCCCAAACGCTGAAACAGTTCGCTGACCAGTAGCAGGAACGCGCACCAAGTTACCTGACGTGCAGCTGGACCGGTGTTCTCATGCCCGGTCCCTACCCGACCGGTGTTTTTTGCGCCCGGTTCATTAAGACGCTTGGCCGCCTCCGGCTAAGTGACACAGATCACATAGCTGTACACAACGGCGCGTTACCTCGCTTGCACTGCCTGCGTCATCTGGCTGTGCTAAGGAGGCTCGTAGCGCGTAGCGGTGTGGTGGGCAGTGAACGACCCGAAGGCTGTGATGGGATTGGGTGTGTGGCAGACTGCAAGACTGGCGCGAAAAAGCGGGACTGCGTGCGGCCTGCTGTCAGCCCAATGGGCCGTCCAAGTTGTTGAAAACAAACAACTTGAGTGTAGCAACAACCTTCTGGTCCGTCGATTGCCTTTCCTCGCTACCGAACGCAGCACCGAAGTACACACCGCACCATCATCCACCCCGGCACACGGAGAAGTAAAATGAAGAACGTTGCACGCAAGGGTTTCACCCTCATCGAACTCCTGATCGTCGTCGTCATCATCGGCATCCTGGCCGCTATCGCGATCCCGAAGTTCGCGAACACGAAGGAAAAGGCGTATCTCGCGTCGATGAAGTCCGATCTTCGCAACATGGCAACCACGCAGGAGTCGTACTTCGCTGACAATCAAGTGTATGTCTCGGGTACCGCTTCGAACATCAGCGGAACGACCGCATCGGTCAACGGCTTCGTGCCGTCAGCTGGCGTCAGTTTGACCACCGCTGGTACCGGCGGCACCGGTTGGAACGCGTCGACCACGCATACGGCGACGACCAAGACCTGCGCGATCTTCGTTGGGGTGGCACCGCTCGCTCCGGCGAACGTCGAAGCTGAGCCCAAGTGCACACCGTAATTCGCTAGACTCTTCGGAGTGCCCGGGGGCGGTGGTCCAAACGGACTGCCGCCCCTTGGCGCGACACTCAACGAAACTGCCGCTGCCGTACTCGCTCCAAAGCGGAACCCGCGCGCAACACGATCGCCGACGCCGATACTCAGCGTGCAGTCCTTTGCAGCTGAATGATGGAAACACGGAGATGCGATGATCAGCCCCTTCAGTATCACGAACCCCTCGACCACGGCGGCGATTTACTCACCCGCGCCGTTGGAACATCACGTCGAGAGCGCGTCAGCGAGCGACGTCATCGCCGCGCTGTCCCGTGCGCTTGATCTCACCGAGGGTCAGCCGCTCGGCCACTCGATGCGCGCCTGCCTGATCGGGATGCGCCTCGGCCGCGAGATCGGCCTCGACGCCGAAGCATTAGGTGAGCTGTACTACGCGCTCCTGCTGAAAGACACCGGCTGTTCAAGCAACGCCTCCAAAATGGCGGCGCTTTTCGGCAGCGACGATCGCGTCGTTAAACCGCAAATGAAGTCTGTGGACTGGCACGATCGGATGCGCGTCGCCATCGCCACCTGGAACAACACCGGGCAGGGCGGCGCGCTGTGGAGCCGGATGCGCTACTTCATTGGCATTGCGCAGGCAGAGGACATGACCAAGGACCTGATCGCGGCCCGCTGTGAGCGCGGGGCGGACATCGCCCACAGGCTCGGCTTTCCGCCACGCACAGTGGAGGCGATTCGCTGGCTCGACGAACATTGGAATGGCAAAGGGTTCCCGGTTGGTCGACGTGGTGATGAAATCCCCCTGCTTTCGCGCATTCTGAATATCGCGCAGACCGCCGAGGTGTTTCTGTCAACGCGGGGCATTGATGGTGTGGACCATGTGCTCAAGCAGCGACGGGCGCGCTGGTTCGATCCCGAGCTCACCGATCGTATGCTGGGCGTGCTGAACGACACAACGTTCTTGGGCGAGGTGCGTTCAGGTGATCTGGAGAGTCATGTGCGGGAGGCTGAGCCAACCCATAGGGCGCGTCAGCTGAATGCTGGCGGGCTTGATCAGATCGCGGAGTCATTCGCCGAGATTATCGATGCCAAGTCACCGTTTACCTATAAACATTCATCGCAGGTAGCGATGTATGCCTGCGCGATTGGTGAGCGGTTGGGCATGACGCAGGAGGCACTTACGCGTACACGCCGAGCCGGTCTGCTGCACGATATTGGCAAAGTGGGAGTGTCCAATCGGATTCTGGATAAGAACGGGCCGCTGGATGGTGACGAGCGTGCCGCGATTAATCTGCATCCGTCGAACACCTGGGAGATTCTCAAGCACGTTCGCGCGTTCGACGATTTTTCGCATCAGGCAGCGACCCATCACGAGAAGCTGGACGGGAGCGGTTATCCCTGGGGATTGCGCGCCGACGAGCTGGACACAATGGCGCGTGTGCTGGTTGTAGCTGACATCTATGAGGCGCTGACCGCGGACCGTCCGTATCGTGCCGGTATGCCTCAGGAGAAGGCGCTGGGGATTTTGCGGAACGAGCAGGGCACTAAGCTGGATGCTGCGGCAGTGGACGCACTGGCGCACGTTGTCGCGAGCGCGAACGAGCCCTCGCCCTCTCTCTGATGACAATCGTACAATTGATCCCAACTGATCGGTATTGATTGCGGAGTCCGTGGTTGGATGCGGTAGCATCTCTCCATGCGATCTCCGCGCCGCGGCCTCACACTCATAGAAGTCATCGTTGCGCTGCTCATCGCGAGCATCGGCGCACTGGCCGCGCTCTCCACACAGGCGGTCATGATACGCGAGCGTGGGAGGGCGAACGTAGTGCGTCAGCAAGTGGCCGTGGCAAGCCGAGTTCTGGATTCCCTGGCGTCAATAAGCTGTACAACCATCGCTGGCGGTTCCCTCACTCGGAGCACCGCTGCCTATCGCTGGACCACCGCTACGAGCGGACGCTCAATCACGATCTCCCTGGACGTGACGCCGACGCTTAGAAGCGTTGTGCCATGGTCCACCCGTGCCGAGGTGCCGTGCCCATGACTGCGTGTACCGCCCCCCGTCGCGCCGGAGCCTCGCTCGTCGAGAGCATCGTGGCGCTGGCACTCACCGGGTTCATCGCGGCAATCCTGACCGCGCTCGTGGGACGATCGACCCGAACCCTCTCCGATGAAACTGCGCAGATCAATCAATCGAGTCAGGTGACATTCGCGAACGCTTCGCTGCGCGCGCTGCTCACCGACGTGTCCGTCGCCGATTCAGACGTGCTCACCGCCTCCGATACCTCCATCGTG
Organism: Gemmatimonadaceae bacterium; assembly: GCA_041749115.1. GTDB lineage: Bacteria > Gemmatimonadota > Gemmatimonadetes > Gemmatimonadales > Gemmatimonadaceae > JBGTBX01. The sequence continues at coordinate 18,130 of JBGTBX010000507.1, read as the reverse complement.
TATCAGATGACTGTCGGCGGAGGCGTGGCCTGCGATGTGGTGGGCTCGCAACTCGCGCTCGTCCCGGACAGTCTCGTCTCAGGAGCACGCATCGCAACCTGGAGCACATCACCGCAGGCAGGTGATTCCCTCGCGGTGCTCGATGACGGCCCCTCACTCTCGGAACTCGATGACCGCTGGTCCAAACACGCCGTCACCGCGGTCGCGCACTCACGACACCGTTGCGGAACGAGCGCGTTGGTAGATTCGCTCCGCGACCGTGCCAGCGTCGCCTACACCTTCAGCGTGTCTCCCGCCGTGCCGCCTACCGCCATCGGTCGACCGGTTCGCATCCTTCGAGCGGCACGCGTGGCGCTGTACAGCAGCGCAGGTGAATGGATGATGGGTTTTGCTGAATACGACGGAGCCACCTCCCGCTGGCACACCATTCAGCCCGTCGCGGGACCTCTGGACGCCTATCGCAGAGGCTCGACGGGTCTACGCTTCACCTTCGTCGACTCCGCAGGAATGCCGGCCGTTCCACACAACGCGTCAGCCATTCAGCTGGCATTGACGGCGACGACGCCAACACGCCGCACGCGAGGTGGTGGCCCGATCGCGGACACCGTTCGCTCGATCCTCCCCCTCGCCAATCGACGGTAATGCGCGCTCACTGGATCGACCGACGGGGATTCGCGCTCGTCATCACGCTGATATCGCTCCTCATCGTCTCCATAGTGCTCGCCGCGCTCACCCATCAGGCTCTGGGTGATTCCCGGCGAGCCCGAGTCGGCCGGCTGCAACTCAACGCGGCACAGGCCGCGCGAGCCGGTGCTGTGGAAGAAGCCAACCGCTGGACCGCGGGCAACGATTCCATCGGCATCGGAGGATCACGCGCGCGAAGCATGACCGCCGGTGCACTGCAGATCAATGTGCGCACCATCCGTACATCGCCCCTCCACTGGCTGGTCACCAGCGAAGCCAGTGACGGTGATTCGGCCTCACGAACGCTGAGCCGGGCCGGCACACAATTGTCGTATCGGCTGCGCCTGGCCGACCTGCCACTCAACGCAGTGCTCACGACACGCGATTCGGTGGTCGTCCGAGGTACTGCGCGCGTCTCGGGCCGCGACACAACGCTCACAACAACCGGCCTGTGCAGTGGATTGGGAGACGTTGCCGCTATCGCCGTCCCCGACACCACGCGTGTCTGCGACGGCCTTTGTGGGGCCAGTGGTGCGCGGATATCGGGCGCTCCCGCGTTGCTTACCGAGCCAATCGCGTCACTCGCTACACGGTACGCCACGTTCGGGAGCGAGACGTGGGCCGCACTTGTCGCCCGCGCGACCGTCATTCTTCCGCCGGGTGGCGTCGTGACACCTTCGCCCAGCCTCGCAGGCGGGTCGTGCGACACCACAGATCAACACAATTGGGGAGCTCCGCTGAGCGGCGGACCATGTGCCACCCGCTCCCCGCTTATCTGGGCGAGCGGCGACCTCGAGATTCAGGGAGGCGAGGGGCAGGGCGTCCTTCTCGTCGACGGAGATGTCGTCTTTTCGCAGGGCGCCCGATTCCACGGTGTGGTCATCGCCAGGGACGACCTCGTCATGCGCGCCCCCCTTGGCGGAACCTTGTTAGGCGTCGCTCTGGCTGGGAACGCCCGTGGGCCGGCGAATGACTACCCGTCTATTGATGGCAACAGCCTGCTTCAGTTCTCCCGCTGCTCAGCCGAAGCTGCCTTGCGACGCATCGCACCGCTGACACCGGTTTTCGGTCGTGCAACACTCACAATGCGGTGAGCACGGAACACCCGTTCTCACGATAGACATGTGATCTGACGCACGTCCACACGGAATCAAGCGCATCGGTGTGTGTCGCTGTTACCACGCTGCCGGGACGGTCGTGTGAATGGCGAGAAGAACCGGGCTTTTGCCGCTCGCGCTCTTCGGTATCCCGCACTTCGCGCACTGCGCGCACTGGCTTCTACCGCTTACCACACCTCCGTATGGCGCTCTTCGGTCGCAAGAAGACGACGATTGGCTTGGACATCGGCTCAGGACTGATCAAGATTGCCGTGATCGATCATGGGCGCGGTGAACCAGAGCTGGTCAAAGTTGTCATCACCCCGCTTCTCGCCGACGCGATCGTCGAAGGCGAGGTTATGGATCCCGGGATCGTCACAGAGGCTATCCGGCTCGCGATGGAAACGGCGGGAGTCAAGAGCCGCGGCGTCGTCACGGCCGTCGGCGGACGCGACGTCATCATCAAGAAGATTCAGATCGAACGCGTCAAGGAACAGCAGGCGCGCGAGCTCATGCGTTGGGAAGCTGAACAGCATGTGCCGTTCGATATGGAATCCGTTGAACTGGACTTCCAGATTCTCGACCCGGATGCGGACGGCTTGGAAATGTCTGTCCTGCTCGTCGCTGCCAAGCGCGACCTGGTCGAAAACAAAATGCGCCTCCTCACCGACGCCGGGCTTACCCCCGACCTGGTCGACGTGGATGCGTTTGCATTACACAATGCTTTTGAGATCAATCATCCGGACGCCATGCACGGCGTTGTCGGATTAATCAACATCGGACACGAGATCACGAACGTCAACATCCTCGATGATGGCATCCCGATTCTCACACGCGACCTTACCGTCGGCACCCGCCGCTTCCGCGAAGATCTGCAGCGCGAACGCGGTCTGAGTGCCGACGAAGCCGATGGCCTTCTGCAGGGTTACGATCGCTCGGCGCATCTCGATGCCGTGATCGACAGCCGCGGTGAAGAAATCGCCGTCGGCATCGAACGCGCCGCAGCCTTCCTCGCCTCGTCCAACCGCTCTGGTGTTCAGCTGCGCAGTGTATACCTCTGCGGCGGTGGCGCCCGGGTTCCGGGACTCGCCAGCGCCTTGGCCGCACGCCTCCGGCTGACGGTCGAGCTGGCTAACCCACTCGCCAACCTTCGCGTGCGCGAAGGCGCGCTCGACAACCTCGTGACCGACGAAGTAGCACCGCTCCTGATGCTGCCGATCGGTCTCGCTCTCCGTAAAGCGGCGTAGCCCAGGGCCAACAGATGATTGAAATCAACCTCCTCCCCGGTGCCGTCAAGAGTAAGGGCCGCGGGACTGGCATCAACTTCACAGCCTACGCAGCAGGCGTCGGCGCGAAGATCCGCGATCCGTACATGCTGTCAGCCGTCGCGAGTGTGCTGGTCGCGGCCGCAGCGATCGGTGGCATGTCACTCACGCAGTCTTCAAGAGAAGTCGCGCTACAGGAGCGCGTCGAAGTTGCACAGCGTGATTCCGCCAAGTTCGCCATTATCCTGAAGGAGCGCCGCAAGGCAGAAGCCAAGCGTGACTCGGTCATGACGCAGCTGAACATCATCCGGTCGATCGACAACGATCGCTTCGTGTGGCCGCACATTCTCGACGAAGTCTCGCGCGCGCTCCCGCCGTATACCTGGCTCAAGTCCGTCGTGCAGACCTCTGCACTCGCAACACCCGCCGCTGCCGTCAAGCCGGATACCGGAAAAGCGACAGCCGAAGTGATGCCGATGGAGCCGGAATCCCTTCGCTTCAGCGTGATCGGCAATACGGTGGACATCCAGGCGCTCACCCGTTTCATGAAGCTGCTCGAGACATCGCCCTTCGTAAAGAACGTTCAACTGGCGAAATCCGAGAGTGTCATGATGGACGGCAAGCAGGTCACGGAGTTCCATCTGGACGCGGAATACGAACGTCCTGACAAGACGGTGCTGACGACAGCGCCGGTTTCGCTTTCGGTGAGGTAACACACATGGCCTTCCCCCCCAAAACACAACGCGAGCAGCTGATGATGCTGGGTTGCGTCGTCGCCTTCGCGCTGGCTGGCGCCTACTGGAACTATGTCTACGCGCCCAAGGGTGTTGAGCTGGCCGCGATGCAAGGTCGCGCCGACTCGCTCGAGGCACGCAACAACTCTGCGCGACTCGAAGCCGCCAAAGGCAACGCATCCACGTTAAAGGCCGAGGCGGAGCAGTTCGCCCGGGACCTCGAAGTGATGCGCCAGCTCGTTCCGACCGGCAACGAAGTGCCGGCGTTGCTCGAACAGGTGTCCACGGCCGCACGGCGCGTCGGGCTGGATCTGTCTGCTGTGGAACCGTCGCCGGTTATCGAAGGCGATCAGTTCGATACCTATCGCTACAAGATTGCGGTGACGGGTGGATACCACTCCATCGCCGAATTTCTGGCGAACGTCGGGTCGCTCACTCGTATTGTGGCACCGGTTAACGTATCGCTGGTCGCTGCAAACGCGAACAGCAGAGCAGGTGCACGTCAGTCTGCGAATCAGGCGTCGGCTCTCGAGACAAAGTTCGAAATTCAGACCTACGTCGCAAAGACCGCTGCCGCTCCGGCGCGGGGAGGAAACTAGGATGCGAATGCTGTTAACCCTCGGCGTGCTTGTGGCCACGTCAGGCCTGTCGGCACAGTCAGTGCCCAACATCAGCAAGGTGAAGGCGAACGCGACCAAGGCGGTTGATGCTGCCAACGCTCGTACGGTCGCGTCGAGCACCATGCCCGACGACACCACCGAACGTGCGGTCCCGAAAGTCTCCAGGGACAGTGCGGCCGGAACGGCAGCTGTCTCCCGGAGTCCCGCGTTCGAACGCGAGACCTTCGCCTATGAGCGCAGCGGTCGACGTGATCCGTTTATCTCGCTCATGAGCACCAGTGAACTGCGGCCGTTGATCAGCGAACTGCGTGTGACGGCAGTGGCGTACGATGCAAGTGGTGGACGTGGATCGGTTGCGGTACTTCGCGACCTGACCACGAAAGAGCAGTACCGTGTGAAAGTCGGGCAGTCGTTAGGGCGCATGCGGGTGGCGGCAATTAATCCGCGCAATGTGGTGTTCACGATCGAGGAATTCGGGTATAGCCGCCAGGAAACGCTGGCGTTAGGTGATTCCAACAAGGAGACAAGGCAATGAGGCGAGTCTGTTCGCTGGTCGCCGTCGCGGCGATCGCGCTCTTCGGAGCGAGGTCTGCCGGCGCCACGGGAATTCCGGCACTGGCCGATGCATTAACGCAGGTCGAAGGTGCCGTCACGGGACTCTCCGTGGTACCAGGATCAGGAAGCGCCGACGTGATCGTTCAGGTCTCCGGATCTGTCGACATGCAGGACTTTGTGGTCCCTGCACCACACCGCATTGTACTGGATCTGACGGGTGCCCGTCTCGATCCCATGACACGTCTCTACGACGGACAGTCGCGCGCCGGCATTCAGAACATCCGGTTCGCGCAGTACCGGACGGACGTCGTCCGTGTGGTTCTCGACGTCGATGGGCCCCGTGACTACGAGGTCACACGCGAAGGGAACACGATCCGCATTTCACTGAAGGGTGAAGCGCAGTTCGCCGCGTGGCATTCATCGGGCAGCCTGCTGGCCGAACGAATGGCGCAGGTCGCGTCGCAGAACGAGCGCAGGCAGACTGTTGAAGCGAACGGCAGCGTGGACGCGCAGATTAATCGCGCACAGACGGGTGATCGTCAGCCGGTCCGTCAGGTTGCGGCCCAGCCGGAGCGTGCTCCGGAACCCCGCATTGAGCGCGTGTCGCTGGCCGCACAGCAGTCACAGCAGCCACGCATCACCGTGACGTACGCCGACGCCGAAATCCGCGATGTCATCGCGGCCTTCGCCACGTTTGCCAATCGCACGATCGTCGCCGGCAAGGACGTCGCCGGCAACATCACCGCTGAAATCAAGAATCAGCCCTGGGACGTTGCGCTCAAGGCGATCCTCGAAGCGCACGGCCTCGCCCTCGTCGAGGAAAGCTCAGGCATCATCACGGTCGACAGCTATAAGAACATTCTGGAGAAGCAGGCCAGCGAGCCGGTTTCCACCCAGATGGTCAACATCAACTACGTGTCCGCCGCTTCGCTGCAGCCAACGGTGATGGGCTTGCTCTACAGGGACTGCCCTCCCGGCGCTACCAACGCCGGTGCTGGTGCTGGTGCTGGAGCTGGAGCTGCAGGTGCCGCGCCCGGAGCACCCAATGGTTGCATCGTCCGCGGTACCGTGGCGGCCGATTCAGGAACCAATTCACTGATCATCACTGAAGTGGCGTCGCGCCTGCCGGCACTGCTGCAGTACGTGCAGGGTCTCGATATCCGGACGCCACAGGTCGCCCTCAAAGCGAAGATCGTTTCGCTGCAACGCACCAACATTGAACAGCTGGGTCTTGCCTATGACCTCGGATCCAAGGGCACGTACCTGAACACGCTGCTTCCGCGTCTCCAGGACGGCAGCTCGTCGGTACAGACGTTCGAGTCACAGGTTGAACTGGGTGGCGAAGCGGTCGCCGGCGTGGCCAACGCGTCGCGCAGGTACAAGAACGGTGCCGCACTGAACCTTCTGTACTCAGCATCGTTAGGTAAGTTCTCGCTCACGTCGTTCATCGACGCGTTGCACGATCAGCAGCTCTCGGATGTCCAGGCAGAGCCGAGTATCGTCACGCTCGACAATCGCAAAGCGCGCATCCTCGTAGGACAGGAAACGCCCGTCCGCGTCATCGATGCCGGATCTGCCGGCCAGATCGGACAACCGGCCCGCGCCAACGTGCAGTTCCGCGAGACGGGTATCATTCTCGAAGTTACACCGCACATCACGAGCAATCGCCAGGTCCGTATGACGATCAGAGCCGAGCAGTCGGATCTGCGAATCGTCGGTGGCGACCTTGGCTTTATCATCGATAAGCGTGAAGCGCTGACCCAGGCGTTGGTCAACAACGGCGAAAGTGCCGTGATCGCAGGCCTCACGCAAACGCAGATCGTGAAGAATCGCTCGGGGATTCCGTTTCTCGGACAGTTGCCGCTGATCGGCCGCTTCTTCTCACAGACAGATTCGCGCGAAGAGAAACGCGATCTGGTAATAACGATTACCCCGACGATCATTGATGAAGGATCGCCGGTCCGTCCGCCAGAAAACAGATAAACCACCCGGGAGCTTACCGATGAGGAATTACATTCGTCGCGCTGTTCCGGGAACGCTCGCTGCGCTGGTTGCAGCGGGCTGCGGTTCAACGGACATCGCGGATACCAACGCCGATCGGATTATTCCGGCGGTCGAGGTATCGATAGTGGGCAAGATCGGAAGCGACGGAGTGGATTCAATCTCCGTGAGAGTTCCGCTGTCAGTCGAAGTCAAGGCATCAGACAATGCCACCCTGGTGTATGTCGTCACCCGTATCTTTGCCGACGCCGTGTTGGTCGGTCGGGATTCAGTGGCGCTCACCAGCGGAGGAAAAACGCTAAACCGTACCGTCACGGTGCCGCTGGCCGGGGTTCGCCCCGGTCAGCGGATCTCCGCCCGTGTGTCCGTCAGCGATGGCACAAATGAGAGCACAGGTGAGGCTACCGCGATCGCGTTCGATCCGAACGTGCCGCGCCTCGCCCTCATTCGGCCGCAGCCTAATGTGATCGTTGCCGGGACGTACAACTTCGATCTCTCGTTCGTGGATACCACCGGCATCACCAAGGTCGGATACGTGGTGAGCGCACCTGGCTTCTCTCGCTCGGATTCGACGTTGTTCTCCGTGCCGTATCCCACGATCGACACCGTGAGCTATTCGTTCCGCGTGCCGGCATCTCTGGCATCCGGCGCTGAGCTGACAATCACACCGTTCGCCGAGAATCGCGACGCGCTCCGCGGCCAGGGTCAGCCTTATCTCGTTCGTGTAGCGGCCGCAGGCCCCGATCTGGTGCCACCCGTAGTTTATCAAACGGTGAACTCGCGCCTCGAGACGCCCGACTCGCTCGAGCTGTCCGCGAGAGATCCGGACGGTCTCGTGCGCATCATCGGCTTCATCGCGAAGAACGCCGCCGGTGTCATTGTTCACCGTGGTGCCGACACCCTGGCTGCTCCGGCACAGCAGGTCACGATACGGCGCGCATTTAATGCACCGATCGCCTTGCGCGGCCAAACGCTGTTCGTGATCGGGTATGCGATCGACATGGCCGGTCGTACCGGATATGCAGTGCCTAACGGCGCCACGGTGCCGATCAGCTCTGATTCGGTGGCGAAACGTGATCAGGTGGTCTATGCGTACGGCTTAACGTACGGTATGCCCGTTGGAAGCCTTGGTGCAGACATCGCGGTCGACACGACACGCAGCACGGTGTACGTCAGCAATCTGAATCGCAATCAGCTCGAAGCGTACGCCTACGGCGCCACGCTGCAGCCGCTGCCGTCGGTCGCCGTCGGTGCACAGCCATGGGGTATGGTGATCGATAACTCGAACTCGATCCTCCTGGTCGCCAATTCAGCTGGTACAAATATCTCCAAGGTTGCACTCGACACCCGCCTCGAAACGGGACGCGTGCGCACCACCAACGAGTGGATCTACGACATCACGGCCACGAAGGATGAGACGTCAGGTGGGTTCAAATTCAAGAGCTCCGGCCCCATCGACTACTCTGACCGCCCGCAGTTCATCGCACAGTCGGCCAGTGGCGCACTCTACTATTCAACAAAGCCGACGTCGAGCGCGACGCCGGGCACGCTGCGACGCATCGATAACTTCCTCGATGTCCGCACCGAGCCACGCCAGATCTGGCAGTACGGCGCGTTCTCGAAGAACCACTACGTCATTATCAACGCCGACTTCGTTGACGTCATTGAAGGCGAGCAGGGCGTGCCCGATCAGATCATCATCTGCGAGCACACTCCCGGTCAGAATCCCGGCACAGCCATTTGTGTGCAGTCGATTACGATCGAAGGGGCCATTGCCACGCTCAAGGCCGCGCCGGTAAACGGCAACGTCGAAGCCATCAAGGATCTCAGCGTCGAATCTCTGGCCCTCCCCGATACAAACTTCGTGGCAGCTGGTGGCGACCGTCGTCGAATTGCATTCGGCGAAGGAAACACTGCGCAGCGAGCCGGACGTGTCCTGCTGGTTTTCGATCCGACAGGCACACCCGCCAATGGTGCGAAGTATTCGGCGCCCATCGAAGTCGCTGACCTTACGAACAACGCGTCGGACAAGGTCTTCGGCCTGGATATCAATCGCAACAGCCAGAACATCGGCGTGCATGGTGAAGAGACTTTCTTCGCCGATTCCTCGCTCCGACTGCAAGGCAAATACGCCACCTTTAATAGTGGAGCCGGGATCGTCTTCCACCCGAACAACCTCAACGAGAACACGGCGGATTCGCTCGCACGGGTGGCGTTTGTGGCCTCGGGTGACAAGTCCATCCAGATCGTGGATTCGTACTCCTATCGTCTGAGGGGCCGCATCCCGATACGCACCAATCTGTACGGTCCTCTGCGTGCCGTTATTCCGACGCCCGCCGAACGTCTGGCCGATCCAACGCTGGCCGTGAAGCTCTTTGGCTTGACCCCGGAAGGTCTCATCGTCATAGATGTGCGGCGCGGGGACATCGACAACGCGAGGCAGTAGCCGGCCTTTTGCGCTAAGTTTCGATTCGCGAGCCCGCCCTTCCCGGTCGGGCTCGCGTCTTTTTCAGGAGTGCCAATGCTTCGTTTCACCACAGCGGGGGAATCTCACGGGCCAGGGCTGGTCAGCGTGCTCGAAGGCATGCCGGCCGGACTCCCGCTGAACGAACTGGACGTCAACCGCGAACTCGGCCGCCGCCAGCAAGGGTACGGCCGAGGCCGGCGCATGCAGATCGAACAGGATCAGATTGAATGGTTGTCCGGCGTCAGAGCCGGTGAAACCATCGGTTCACCGATCGCAATGTTGATCCGCAACCGTGATTGGAAGAACTGGCAGGACATCATGGACCCCGCCGTCCGTGAAGGAGACCCCGATCCCCGAAAGCGTGCGGTTACGCGCCCGCGACCGGGACACGCTGATCTCACGGGGATGCTCAAGTACGACCGCGAAGACGCTCGCGATGTCCTCGAACGTGCGTCCGCGCGCGAGACCACCGCGCGTGTGGCCGCCGCAGCTATATGCAAAGTGCTGCTGGCGCAGTTCAACGTCAGCGTCGCGAGTCACGTGGTGCATCTGGGAGGCATCGACGCCGTTGCTCCCGACGAGTGGCCGACCGACATCAATGCTGCCGCCGACGCCTCACCACTGCGCACGCTCGACCCAGCCGCTGAACGCGCCATGATCGCCGCGATTGACCACGCCAAAGCCACCGGCAACACACTCGGCGGAATCTGCGAAGTTGTCGTCACCGGATTGCCCGCCGGACTCGGATCGCACGTCTCATGGGACCGAAAGATGGACGGTCGCCTGGCCGGAGCTCTCATGTCCATCCCGGCAGTAAAAGGCGTCGAAATCGGTATCGGGTTCGAGGCCGCACGACGTACCGGTGCCGACGTGCACGACGAAATTGCGCGGGCCGCCGGTCGGCAAAACACCGGTGGCGTTCGGCGAACGACGAATCGTGCCGGAGGACTCGAAGGAGGGATGACAACCGGTGAACCACTGATGGTGCGCGTAGCCATGAAACCGATCTCAACCCTGATGCGCCCGCTGCAAACCATCGACGTGAAATCGGCGGAGCCGGCCGCCGCTGTAGCTGAACGCTCCGACGTGACCGCGGTGCCGGCGATGGCGGTGATTGCCGAAGCGATGGTTGCCTTCGTTATTGCTCAGGCCTGGCTCGAAAAATTCGGTGGCGACTCACTCGGCGAAACCAAACGGAACGTCGACGGATACATCCAACACATCGCGTCGCGCCTCGACAAGGCAGCGTCAGCGGAAGGGACAGGGGAGGGGGGCGAGCTCGTTGGGTGATCCCGTCGCGGCCCGAAAGCACCTCTTTCTGGTCGGCCTGCCAGGAGCCGGCAAGAGTACCGTCGGTCGGATCGTCGCGGACACGCTTGGCTGTGCTTTCGTGGACTTTGACGACGTGATCCGTCGTGAACAAAAGCTCGAAATCGCCGACATCTTCGCACAACACGGAGAGAAGCATTTTCGGGCGCTGGAGCTCGAACTCACCAAACGGGTGGTGGCGGACCCGCCTGGTGTCGCCTCGCCGGGCGGAGGTTGGATTTCGAGGGAAGAGGTGCTGGCAGTGGCGGGGACGGGTACCGCACTCATATGGTTGCAAGTGTCTCCAACGGCGGCAGTTCGCCGGATGGGAGCGGATTCATCCCTCAGGCCGCTGTTGGCAGGGGCTGACCCCGAACACAGATTGGCCGATCTCGCCGCGGCGAGGGAACAACTCTACGCTCGCGCAGGCGCGCGAATAAACACGGAACTCCTTTCTCCGCAAGAGGTTGCGGCCGACGTGGTGCGGCTTGCATCCTCTTGGGGATGGTCTCTAGGTTAGGCGAATGGATGCTCGACTGACGAAAGCGCTCGCACGGGTCATCGCAAAATTCGGCTTGACCGCCGATGTTGCGGACGTGGAGGCGTATTTGTCGGAGGAGGGGTACGACGCGGGACAAATCGGTACCATTGTCTCCGCGTGGATGTTGGAGATTCGAGCGAAGCGTGCGTCGTCCATTACCGCTTTGCGGAGTACCATGCGAGTTCCTGGCCCCCACGAAAAGGGGCGTTTCGAGCCCGAAGCCTGGGGCTTTCTTGTGGCATTGGCAGCATCCGGCTGGATCAGCGGCGAAGAGCTGGAGCACGTGATTGAACGCGCTCTGGCTCAGTGGGACAATAAAATCACCATCGACGACATACGTTCGGTTTTTGATCCTGGCGTGCACGACTCTATCGGCAAACCAGGCGAATCGGGCGTAGTCCATTAGATACGAAATGGCAGCCAAACGAAAGGCAGCAAAAAAATCCGCAGCAAAGAAGGCTCTCGGCGTGAAGCGCATCGTCGGGCGTGGAGCGACGAGCGCGCGCAAGAGTGCCGCCAGAAAGAAGAAGGCGGCGCCGGCGACAGCTAAACGAACCAAACGCGCCGCGGCCGACGAGGCGCCTGAGGAGGATTCCGCACAATCCGGAGCAGCTCTGGTTGTCGTTGAATCACCCGCCAAGGCGAAAACGATCGGCAAGTATCTGGGACGCGGTTACCGCGTCAAAGCGACTGTGGGTCATGTCCGCGATCTGCCGCAAAAGAAGCTCGGCATTGATCTGGAGAACAACTTCGAGCCGGAGTACGTCACGATCGCCGGCAAGGAAAAAACCCTCTCCGATCTGAAAACCGCTGCTCACAGCGCCAGCACGATATACATCGCGACTGACCCTGATCGCGAAGGTGAGGCGATCGGTTGGCACGTCGCGGAGTACGTTCGCAAACGGGGAGGTGCCCCGGTGCAGCGCGTCCTCTTCCGCGAAATCACGAAAGGCGCCGTGCGTGAGGCGATGGAGCACCCCCGGGCGATCGACACCAAGCTCGTGGACGCTCAGCAGGCGCGCCGTGTCCTCGACCGACTGGTTGGTTACAAGGCAAGTCCGCTTCTCTGGAAGACGGTCAAGAAAGGGCTGTCGGCCGGTCGGGTGCAAACGGTTGCGTTGCGACTGATTGTTGAACGCGAGCGCGACATTCGTGCCTTTAAGCCGCAGGAATACTGGAGCATCATCGCCCAGCTCGAGAAAGACGGGCAACGCTTTGCGGCGAAGCTCCACGCGATTGATGACAAGAAGATTGAAATCGATAACGGGAAACGCGCGCAGGCAGTCGTTGATGATGTCGAGCGCGCGGCCGCTGAGCTCGCCGCTGAGCTGAAAGGCAAAGCAAAAGGCGCACTCGGCGTTTTTCCGCTTACAGATGCCAAGCGGCGTGAACGCCGCAAGAATCCGTCTGCTCCCTTCACAACGTCCACCCTGCAGCAGGAAGCCGCGAAAAAACTCGGTTTCGGATCAAAGCGCACCATGCGACTGGCGCAGGACCTCTACGAAGGGGTGGAGCTGGGCAAGGAAGAAGGTGCGGTCGGCCTCATCACCTACATGCGAACCGATTCGACGCGTGTGGCAGACAGTGCAGCCAACGAAGCCCGGGATTTCGTCAAAAAGACCTTTGGTGGTGACTACCTCGCCTCAGGTCCGCAGCTTTATGGATCAGACAAAAAGCGCACGAACACGCAGGACGCCCATGAGTGTGTGCGACCGTCGGACCCGTCAAAACATCCGGATGCCGTCAGGAAATATCTGAAAGACGATCAGTTCAAACTGTACCAGCTGATCTGGCAGCGATTTGTTGCGTCGCAGATGGCGCCGGCCGTGTTTGACACAACCACCCTCGACTTCTCGCTGACAGGCAAAGCTGAACGTTACCTGTTCCGCGCCACAGGCAGCATCATCAAGTTCAACGGTTTCCTCGCGCTGTACAAGGAAACACGTGAAGAGGGTGACGGCAAAGCGCTCGAAGACGAGCAGGCACTCCCCGCGGCAAAGCAGGGCGACCTGATTCCGTTGCAGGAACTGGTGCCTAACCAGCACTTCACCGAACCACCGCCGCGTTTCTCCGAAGCGAGTCTGGTCAAGGAACTGGAGCGTCTGGGCATCGGTCGCCCCTCCACGTATGCATCGATCATCTCGACGCTGGCCGATCGTCGATACGTGCTGCTCGAACAGCGACGATTTACGCCGACGTCACTGGGCGAGAGTGTGGAACGGGTGATGATTAAACAATTCCCCAACGTCTTCAACGTTGGCTTCACGTCTGAGATGGAAGCCGAGTTGGATAAGATTGAAGAAGGGGAACTGGACTGGCGTACGGTGCTTGGTGATTTCTACACACCGTTCGAAGCCTCGTTGAGCGATGTGGATGTGCCGGCGTTGATCGCCGAAGCCCATGACCTCAGCAAGCTGGCGACGGAGAAGTGTCCGAAGTGCGGCGGCAAACTGATGGCGAAGGGAGGCTTTTTTGGTCCCTTCGTTGCCTGCGAGAACCACCCCAAGGTGTGCGATTTCACGCGCCCGGTCTCAGGCCCCAAGAAACCCGCGGTTGTCACGGACTATCCCTGCCACGAGTGTGGGGCACCGATGGTGATTCGCCACGGACGCTCCGGCGATTTTCTGGGCTGCTCCAGGTTTCCGAAGTGCCGGGGCACCCGGTCGATGCCCACAGGGGTCAAGTGCCCCAAGTGCGAAGGAGAAATCGCGCAGCGTAAGTCGAAGAAACGCGGGAAGGTGTTCTTCGGCTGCGAACGATTCCCAGAATGCGATTTCGTGTGCTGGGACAAACCGGTCCCCGAGAAATGCCCTGAATGCGGCTTTGTTGGCGCGGAATCAAAGTCAAACAAGACGCGTGGCGAGTACCGCAAGTGCCTCAAGTGTGCCAATGAGTGGGACGTAGCCCCGGCAGAAGCTGTAGAAGAGGCCGTCGCTGTCTGACGCATTCGCTATCTTGCACGCATGTCGGCAAAAAAACAGCACGATAGCGCCATTCGCGTAATCGGAGGCGGTCTCGCAGGAAGTGAGGCCGCCTGGCAGCTGGCGCAACGCGGTCACCTTGTGGAGATCCACGAGATGCGGCCAATGCGCACCACCGATGCGCACAAAACCGACCGTCTCGCTGAGCTCGTCTGCTCCAACACGTTCAAATCGACGGAGCTTTCAAACGCGCACGGATTGCTCAAGGGCGAAATGCGCGCACTGGGCAGTTTGATCCTCGAAGCGGCCGACGATGCGCGCGTAGCAGCCGGGTCGGCGCTCGCGGTTGATCGCGATGTGTTTGCGCAGCACGTCACCGATCGGCTCCACGCACATCCGCTGGTTTCGGTAGTCAGGGGCGAATGTACGGATCTCACCGGCCCCTGTGTGGTTGCGACCGGCCCGCTTACGTCGCCGCAGCTTAGTGAAGTCATCGCGCAGCGCCTTGGCACAGAAAATCTTGCCTTCTATGACGCCATCGCACCGATCGTTTCTCTCGATTCTATCGATCACACCATTGCATTCCGGGCCGCGCGCTACGACAAGGAAACAATGGAGGGCGTGGACCCCGCCGACGGCGGCGCCTACCTCAACTGTCCGTTTAGTCGCGACGGTTACGAAGCATTCATCAGCGCGCTGAGTACGGCGGATCAGTTTCACGGCCACGAGTTTGACAAGGTGCCGTACTTTGAGGGATGTATGCCGATCGAAGAGTCGGCAAAACGGGGCGCCGAGACGTTGCGTTTCGGTCCCATGAAGCCCGTGGGTCTTACCGATCCCGCGACCGGCCGCAGGCCATGGGCCGTTGTTCAACTGCGTCGGGAAGATCGAGGGGGCCGGATGTGGAATCTTGTAGGATTCCAGACGCGGCTCCGCATCCCGGATCAGCAGCGCGTCTTTCGCATGATTCCCGGACTGCAGGACGCGGAGTTTCTGCGCTACGGATCCATTCATCGCAACGCCTACCTTAACTCACCGGCGACGCTAACGCCGCATCTGACACTGCGCGATGATCCGCTGGTGTTTTTTGCCGGTCAGCTCACCGGCGTCGAGGGGTATACGGAATCGTCGGCCACGGGCCTGCTCGCAGGGATTAATCTGAGTCGCACTCTGCGCAGTGAAGCGCCCGTTATCCCTCCGCCCACGACAATGCTGGGTGCGCTGTACCGGTACATGGCTGAAGCCGACGTGCGATATTTTCAGCCGATGAACGCCAATTTCGGGCTCGTGGACGAACTCCCCGAACCTGTGCGAGACAAGCGCATAAAGCGGGAGCAACTGTCGGCGCGCGCGCTTGCCGATCTCGCGATGTGGTGTGATGCGCACGATTTGCAGCGGGTGTTGCAGTGACCGCGCCCACTGTTGCGCCGGCACCGATCGGTTCTGCGGATTGTCTCACGTCAGGCAGACAACTTCGACCGCGCGTGCGATGACGGAAGCTCAGACCCCCGCGGGGCGGCATCCCGAGGTGGCAGACTTCCTGCGTTATTTAACACAGGAGCGTGACGTCTCGCCCAACACGGCCTCGGCGTACGGCAGAGATCTGGATGCGTTCACGACCTGGCTCGCCACCCAGCACGACGGTCCGGTGCAGATGAGCACTGTCGATCGCCTCGCGATGCGCGGATTTATGGGTTTCCTCACCCGAAAGGGATTGAGCAAACGATCGATCGGTCGGGCGTTGTCGGCAATCCGATCGTTCTTCCGTTTTCTGCAGCGCGAAGAACGTGTGGACGCGAATCCGGCACGTGCGGTTACTGCGCCCAAATTCGATCGGCATCTCCCTTCGTACCTTGAGCGGTCACAAATGGAGACGTTGTTGGCCAATGTGGTCATGCGGGCGGCCGAGGGAGCGTTTTCGGATGTGCGGAACGCCGCGATTGTTGAGCTGCTGTACTCCAGTGGATTGCGACTCTCGGAGATCCATGGGATCAACATGAGTGATCTGGACCTGCTGTCACAGCAGGTGAAAGTGCGCGGCAAGGGGCGCAAGGAACGGATCGTTCCCATCGGTGATCATGCCGTGCTGGCGCTCCGCCAGTACGATGTACGACGCCGGGAGCTGCTTCAACAGGTGGGCAGTCGGGGCGATCGTCACGCGTTGCTGCTCAGCAAGGCCGGTAAACGGCTGAGCGCGCGTGGCATTCAGCTGGCTATGTCACAGGTGCTCAAGCGGATTGATGCGGATGGCGGGCTCAGTACACATTCCTTTCGGCACACCTTCGCGACACACCTTCTCGATGCCGGCGCCGATCTGCGAGCCGTACAGGAGCTCCTCGGCCATGCGTCCATTGCGACCACACAGATTTACACACATACCAGCGTCGATCGCCTTAAACAGGTGTACACCCGCGCGCATCCACGCGCTTGAACACAGGACCGATCATGAGTGAAATGCCACGTTTCCATGCGACAACCATCTTATGCGTGCGCCGCGACGGTCGCGTTGCACTCGGCGGTGACGGCCAGGTGACCATGGGGAACACGATCACCAAGGCGACAGCCCAAAAGGTGCGGCGACTGGCGGGGGGGCGTGTGGTGGCAGGATTTGCAGGAGCGGCCGCCGACGCGTTCACACTGTTCGAGAAGTTCGAGGAAAAACTTGAACGCCACCCGGGCAACCTTGCGCGCGCGTCCGTTGAGTTGGCCAAGGAGTGGCGCAGTGATCGCGTGCTGCGGCGTCTCGAGGCGTTACTCGCCGTCGCCGACAACAGCAGCAGCTTTCTGCTTTCGGGCACCGGTGACATGATCGAACCGGACGACGGCGTACTGGCCATTGGGTCCGGTGGATCGTTTGCACTGTCCGCGGCGCGCGCCCTCATCAAGCACACGCAGATGGGTCCTGCAGAGATCGTCGATGCCGGGCTCAGGATCGCTGCTGAAGTATGTATTTATACGAACAGTAATATCACGGTTATCGAACCGACCGCCTGAAAGCTGCAGCAGTTGTTGCGCAGCTCTGCCTAACGCTTACCTGACTGTTTATCATGGCATCACGCCGCACTGAAGAAGCACTCGCCCGACTCGAAGAACTCACGCCCAGCCAGATCGTCGCAGAGCTGGATCGTTATATCGTGGGTCAGCAGGCTGCCAAGCGCTCTGTGGCCATTGCGCTGCGCAACCGATGGCGTCGGCAGCGGGCACCGGAGGGCATTCGCGACGAGATCGCCTCGAACAACATCAGTCTGATTGGCGCAACGGGCGTTGGCAAAACCGAAATTGCGCGACGCCTTGCACGGCTTTCCGGGGCGCCGTTTATCAAAGTTGAAGCGTCCAAGTTCACCGAAGTGGGATACGTGGGGCGCGACGTGGAGTCGATGGTGCGGGATCTGGTCGAGAACGCCATTGCGCTCGTGCGCAGCGAACGTGAGGCAGAAGTTGCGCTCACTGCCACCGGGAAAGTGGAGGAGCGCATTCTGGATCTCTTGCTTCCGGTGCCCGACGATGCAAAGAGCACGGACTCGCCGGCAAAGCCGGAAAGCGGCAACGTGTTTGTTGTGTCATCATCGGGGGCGGTGGCAGCCGAGACTACTGCCGCTCACGAACGGTATGAGCGCACGCGCGATAAGCTGCGCCAGCTGCTCGCCGACGGACAACTGGAGGAGCGCGAAGTTGAAGTGAACATATCGCAGCCCGCCCAGGTCCTCGATGTCATGACACCCCAGGGTGCTCCCGAGGGGATGCAGTCGTTCTCGGATATGCTCAAGGACATGCTGCCGCGTCGTACCAAGAAGCGAAAGGTGACCGTGCAGGAGGCTCGTCGCATTTTGCTCGATGAAGAAACCGACAAGTTGATCGATAAGGATGACATGATCGCCGACGCGCTGGAGCGGGTCGAAAAGATGGGCATCATTTTCCTCGATGAAGTGGACAAGAT
>JBGTBX010000506.1:0-6323 GCA_041749115.1 Gemmatimonadaceae bacterium | reverse complement strand
TGTGGATGGGCTGGTGGGGATAATCACCTCGGAGGTGTTCGTTGTCTGTAGTGTTCGACTGAGCCTCTTTTGCGCTGCATACGTGACTCGCACTCCCTATTCCTTTTCTTTTCGCCCACGCGTCCGGGCATGGCTGCACACTGCGCTGCTGCCAGCCCTGGCCTGGGGCTGCGCGGACCCAAGCTCCCCAAGTATCGTCGATCCACCCGATCCTCCGCCGCTGATCTCAACACCGGCGGTCATTCCGGTCATCGGACGCGGGACGATCAGTGCCCGTTATTCGGCTGAAGTCTGGTCGCATGGCAACACCGCATACACCACAACATGGGGAAGCCGGGGCACCAGTTTTACACGTGGGAATACCATTTATCTGTGGGACGTCACCGCCCCAACCGCACCCGCGCTCATCGACTCCGTGCGGATATCCTCGGCCGGAACGATCGGCGACGTGCAGGTCACGACCGATGGCAGCTTGATGGTTGTGCCAACGGAAGGTGGCGGGCCGGCGCTCGCGATCTATGGACTGACACAAGGCAGATCGCCCCAGCTTATTTCTCAGTTCTTTTCGGCGAAAATCACACAGGGAGTGCATACCGCCGAAGTTCAGACTATTGCCGGCCGCACGTATGTCTTCTGCTCAGTGAACCGCGGTTCGTCACATCCCGCACGGCTCATGATCGTGGACATTACCAATCCGGCGCAGCCGGTTGAGGCGTACACACGCGACATCAACCGGCAGTTTTTGCACGATGTGTTTGTGCGCGACGGTATCCTGTTTCTTGCGCAGTGGCACGATGGCGTTTTTGTGCTGGATATCGGTGGTGGCGGCCAGGGCGGGACAATCACCGCTCCCGTTGACCTGGGCAGCTTCGCGACCGCAGGGGGTTCCGTGCACAACATGTGGTGGTTCCACGATCCGTCCAACGGCGAAAAGAAGTACCTGTTCGTCGGAGAAGAGGGACCGGCCTCGCTGTTCACCTCCTCATCGGGTGACATTCATGTCGTGGACGTCACATCATTCAGCCAGATGCGAGAGGTCGCTTTTTTTCACGTGGGCGGCGCCGGAGCGCACAATTTCGTGATGGATGAATCACGCGGCGTACTGTATGCTGCATTTTACAACGGCGGTGTACGTGCGCTGAACGTTCGGGGCGACCTCGCTGGCTGCACCGCGGCACAGCGCACGCTCGACGGACGTTGCGATCTGGCCCTCATGGGCCGCAACATCGGTGTGGGGACACTCGATCAGAATGCGCAGCCGTTTATCTGGGGCGTGCACCTCAGCGGCAACACATTGTTCGCATCGGACATGAACAACGGCCTCTGGGTGCTTCGGCCCAACTGATGTCGCCCGCAGGCGGCCGGCTTACCTCGGCCAGCCGGTCTGCGGTATCCCGGATGTGATCCTGAGCGCGTTCCCGAAGTAAACCTTCTTGAGAACAGCGTCGGGCAGATCAATACCGTACAGCTTCCAGAACGCGTGGTAGTTGCGGTAGTAGTCGAAATAGTCGTCGCGCGTCTCGAACACACGCCAGTAATACGGATACTCTTCGGGCTGGAAAGAATCCTTCCCGAAAAGGATGCGGTCCTGGTATTTGATAAAGAAGTCACGTGCGGCACGCGGCTGCCGGCCAATGTCGTACAGGACCGCGCCGACTTCGGCATTCACGTTAGGCATCTCATCGAACATCTTGCCCAGGCGACCGAGATCGCTGGTATGCCATCCCATGTGGGCGATCACGAACGTCGTGTTTTTGTTGCGACGCATCATGTTATCGCGCTCAGTCATCAGCGTCTCGAACGGTGGATCGTCCGGCGGTCCATAGCGTCGACCCGGGAAGAGCGCGAGCTCAAGCCATCGTTCGTTGTTGTAGTCGATCGGCTGCCAGAACTCCGGCGGATCGGCGGTGTGGATGAATACCGGAATCTTGAGTCTCGCTGCCGCCTGCCAGACAGGATCGAGCTCGGGATCATCGATCTTGAGTCGCGTACCGTCCGCCTTTTTCGTCGAAAGGCCGAACCCTTTGCCAACTTCGCCTACACCCACGGCGCCGGCTGCTATGTCGGCTTCCAGCTGAGCAACGGCTTTTGCCGCCCATCCTGGTCCCACACCACTGAAGCTGATCCCGGTGAGCACTCGCACCCGATCCTTCATCGTGGGAGATGACTTAACCAACGCGACAACCCGCTTGAGCGCGTCACCCGACGTGTTGTTCGCCGACACCATCACGCGCAAACCGATTGCGTTCATGTCTGCCCGCAACGACTCGAGACCTTCGAGACTGCTGAGCTGTGAACCGGGATGTCCATGGTAGTCAATCGCCGGAAACTTCGCCTTCGGCACCGGATGTGCCGGCGCCACCAACGTCGATCGCGGCCGATAGTCCACGATGCTCGGCACTGGCATGGTGGGCGCCTGGCACAGGCGCGGTCGGATTTCGGTCATCCCTGCCGGACACTCCTCGCCTTCCTTGATTGGCGTACCGCCACGACCCGGTTGAGCGGCGAGTGGCATGGCGACGAGGGCGGCGCAGGTGACGAATGCAAGCTGACGAGAAGCGATCATGGCAAAATTGGGTTGCTGGACTGTTCGAAATGTGGTCCAGAGTACACCCCCGTTCCACCCTCACGGGTCCGCCGAACGCGATCCGGTGCCGGAGAGTACCAGCGAGTCCGGCGTGCCTTCCCCCGGCTACGGCCAGTGACCACCTTACCAGCCGCTCATGCGTCGGCTTCTCTTACTACTCGGCGGACTACTCGCCGCACACCTGGCCCTGCTCCTCGTCCAACCCGCAGGGGCCACGTCCCTCAGTGGTGACGCGCCGATTGACGTCGGGGTTGTTTTTGATCTGGGCGGCCGAGGCGACAAGTCCTTCAACGATGGCGCCTACAGCGGCGCGGCCCGCGCCATGGAAGAGCTCGGTGCCCGCATCCGCTTCATCGAGCCTGGCGAAGGTTCCGACCGTGAGGCCGGGCTGCGCCTTCTGGCCGCGGAAGGGATGGATCTGGTGATCGGTGTCGGATTCATCTTCTCCGACGATCTTACGCTGCTCGCCCGCGAGTATCCCAACACCCGGTTCGCGGGAATCGACTATGCCGTCAGCATGGATTCGGTCGGCAATGCCATTCAGCCACCGTCGAATCTTGCCGCGCTGAAATTTCGTGAGGAACAGGGATCGTTCCTGGTCGGCGCGCTCGCCGCGCTGATGGGTGGCTCCAAACGACTTGGTTTTGTGGGCGGCATGGATTTTCCACTCATTCACAAGTTTGAAGCCGGCTATCGTGCTGGTGTGAAAGCTGTTTGCCCTGACTGCACCGTGGTGGCACAGTACGCCGGTGTTACACCAGAGGCGTTCAAGAACCCCGGCCGCGGACAGGAGATCGCGCTCAGTCAGTACCAGTCGGGGGTGAACGTCATTTTTCACGCATCCGGCTCTACCGGACTGGGAGTGTTCGAGGCTGCGCGTCGTATGAATAAGCTGGCAATCGGTGTGGATGCCGATCAGTACGCCGAGGCCCCGGGCCATATCCTTACGTCGATGGTGAAAGGCGTCGACCAGGCGGTGTTCGGTGCCATTCAACAAACATTGAACGGTACGTTCCGCGGAGGCATCTACGAACTCGGCCTCGCCGAACGCGGAGTCAACTTTGTGCTCGACGACAACAATCGCGCGCTGATTCCCGATTCAGTGCTGGCTCGTGTGGAAGCACTTCGCCAGGACATCATCGCAGGGCGCATCACCGTGCCGCTGACCAAATGACGCTGGCGATCGAAGTATCGGGCATAGTAAAACACTTCGGTGCGATCATGGCGAATCGCGACGCGTCGCTGCGTGTGACTGAAGGAGAGATTCACGCCCTGGTCGGCGAGAACGGCGCGGGCAAATCCACCTTGATGCGACTGCTCGCAGGGTTGCACGCTCCCGACGCTGGCACGGTACTGGTGAATGGGCGGGACGTGACCGGTTGGTCAACACGCGAAGCAATCGATGCGGGCGTGGGGATGGTGCATCAGCATTTCATGCTCGTACCCACGTTGACCGTGGCGGAGAATCTTGTCCTCGGTCAGGAACCAGGGAACGGATGGCGCCTCGACTCTGCAGCGGCTTCGCGAAGCGTGCGCGAGCTCTCCGAGCGCACCGGATTGATCGTTGATCCCGATTGCCTTGTGTCGGATCTGACGGTGGGTGAGGCGCAGCGCGTTGAGATTCTGAAGGTGCTGTTCCGCGGCGCGAAGATTCTCATCCTCGACGAACCGACTGCGGTCTTGTCGCCGCCTGAGGTGTCGGAGCTTTGGCGAGTATTGCGCGGACTCGCCTCTCAGGGACACACCATTGTGCTGATCACGCACAAGCTGGACGAAGTAGTCGCCGTGTCTCACCGCATCACCGTTATGCGGGCCGGCGCGACAGTGGGCGAAGTTGCCACGTCCGAATCGACCCCCACGTCGATCGCGCGCATGATGGTTGGCAGGGATGTCAAGCTCGCGCTTGATTCATCTGCGTCGCGCACGCCACATTTGCAACAGAGTTCGTCGCCGGTCCTTCGCGTTACGGATCTTGTCGTGCCATCGACCAGAAAATCGAACGAGGTCGATCGTGTGTCGCTGGAGGTGAAGCCTGGTGAAATTTTTGGTATCGCTGGCGTGGAAGGAAACGGACAAACGGAGCTTATCGAATGTATTGCCGGGCTCCGAAAGTCATCCAGTGGGCGCATTGAATTGTCGGGGCGAGATATCACAGCGTTCAGCGTGCGGCAACGCGAAGAGGCTGGCGTCTCACACGTCCCCGAAGATCGTCATCGGCGCGGCCTGATCATGGATTATTCAATCGCGGATAATCTTATTCTTGGCTTGCAACACACGTTCTCGACGCGTGCCTCGCTCGATCGAGACAGGATTCGCGATAATGCGCTCGTTCGCATCGCCCAATTCGATATCCGACCCCCGCATGCGGGTGCCCCTGTCACCACACTCTCGGGGGGCAACCAACAGAAAGTAGTGATCGCTCGTGAGCTTCGCGGTCGGGATTTTTCTCTGCTGCTGGCCGTTCAACCGACGCGCGGTGTCGACGTCGGTGCCATTGAGTTCATTCATCAGCGGTTGCTCGAAGCTCGTGAAGCGGGCAAGGCTGTGCTGCTGGTTTCTGCGGATCTTGTTGAAATTCTGGCGCTGTCGGATCGTATCGCGGTGCTGTACGGCGGCCGGGTGCAGATCACGATGAACCGCGCGGCGGCGAGCGCCGAAGTGCTTGGCCCCTACATGACGGGCGCGAGCGCTCCAGCGGCATGACCAATCCCTCCACAGCTGAGCAGAATGCTCAGTTACCTGCGACACCCCCGGCCCCCTCACACAGCAAGTGGCTGGAATCACTGCTCCCACCACTTACTGCGCTGTTGCTCGCGCTGGTAGCGGGCGATCTGCTGATTCTGGCATTCGGTGAATCGCCCCGGGAGGTCTTTGCACTCCTCCTCGAAGGCACATGGGGGAACGGTTACGGGCTTGGCCAGGTGCTGTACAAGACAACAACGCTCACCTGCACGGGCCTCTCGGTAGCAATTGGCATTCGGGCCGGCTTGTTCAACATCGGCGCCGAGGGTCAGCTCGCGTTTGGTGGCTTCAGCGCCGCGGTCGTTGGACTGTTACTGCCGGACGCCACACCCTGGCTCGTTGCCGGACCGTTGTGCGTCGCGGCCGCGTGTGCGGGAGGGGCGCTTGCAGCAGCCGTTCCAGGTGCACTCAAGGCTTACCGGGGAACGAGCGAAGTTATCGTGACAATCATGATGAACTTCATCATTGCAGCTTTGCTCAACTGGATCATCGCCACAAAGCTCAGCGTTGCCGAATCGTTGCACACGCCCGAATTCACGGCCGGAGCAGTGTCTCGACTTGGAGACATGTTCGCCGTATTCAGTGGTTCAGCCGCCAACTTTACCATTTTGTTCGCGCTGCTGGCCGCTGGCTGGTTTGGCTGGTACGTGTTTCGCACCCGTGCCGGTTACGAGTTGCGCGCTGTGGGTTTACAACCGGAAGCCGCCGAGTTCGGAGGCATCAGCGTCCCGCGCGTCTGGTTCAAGACACTTCTGATCGCCGGCGCGCTCGCCGGTCTTGGCGGTACCAACTACGTACTCGGCTACAAGCAGTATTACGAAGAAGGATTCGGTACTGGTGCCGGCTTCCTCGGTATCGCGGTCGCACTTGTCGGGCGCAATCATCCCGTTGGCGTTGTGGCCGCGTCGCTCCTCTTCGCCACGCTCTCGCAAGGCGGGCTCGCGGTTAACGCACTTGTCCCTAAACAAATGGTGGATGTTCTCACCGCGATTGT
>JBGTBX010000505.1:0-3181 GCA_041749115.1 Gemmatimonadaceae bacterium | reverse complement strand
GAGCACATCTTGCCGTACAAGGCCGACGGCGATCACCCCGCCGTGCTGTGCGGCGGCGACGCCGGTCCGACGCCGGTCGAGTGGGTGCTGCACGCCCTCGCGTCGTGCCTGACCGCCGGTATCGCCAATATCGCGGCAGCTCGAGGGATCAAGCTCAACAAGGTCGAGTCCGTCGTGCACGGGGACATCGATCTGCGTGGCATCCTCGGTCTCTCCAAGGAAGTGCGCAACGGCTACCAGAAGGTCGCCATCACCTTCTCAATCGACGGCGATGCGACGCCTGAGGAACTCGAGCAGATCGTTCAGCAGTCCAGGGCGCGCTCAGCCGTCTACGACATCATCACGAACGGCGTTCCCGTCGAGGTCGCCGTGCAGGCGAACGGTCACGCGTGAAACGAGAGGCCGCTGAGCCTTGCTCGGCGGCCTGCTCAACTTCAAACTATCAACGGTTGGATGACTGTGATGCGCAGAACCGACGTGGTTGTTATCGGAGGTGGCCAAGCTGGCCTCGTTATGAGCCGTAGTCTCAGTGCGCGCGGCATAGATCACGTCGTGCTCGAGCGCGGTCGCATCGGCGAGCAGTGGCACAGTGCGCGATGGGACTCGTTGCATCTGTTGACGCCGGCCTCTCTGAGCGCATTGCCTGGTCTTCCTCACGGAGGTGTATCTCCAGGCAGCTTTGTTTCGTCACAGGCGTTCGCCGCATACCTCCGCCACTACTCAAGTGTCGTATCTGCTCCCGTTGCCGAGCAGACGGAAGTTCTGTCGGTACGTAGCGGGGCAGCTGGATTCGCGATCACAACGTCAAACGGTGATTGGGAGAGTCGAGCCGTGGTGATCGCGACTGGCGCCTGCAACACGCCATATCGACCAGACGTGGCCAGCCGGCTGGCGCCCGGCATTCTGCAAGTCGTGCCCAGTGACTATCGAACGCCCGACCAGCTTCCTCTCGGCGGGGTTCTCGTCATCGGTGCATCATCGACCGGGCTGCAGCTGGCTGAGGAACTTCATGCATCTGGCAGGCCCGTGACAATCTCCGTTGGCGAGCATACACGCATGCCTCGGCGATATCGTGGACGCGACATCTACGAGTGGATGAATGCCGCCGGAATTCTCGACGATCTAGCGGCAGATGCCGCCAACCTTTCCTCTGCCCGACGACAGGCCTCGCTGCAACTCATCGGCGGCGCGGAGAATCGGGATCTCGATCTTGAGGTCCTGAGGCGCCAGGGCGTCCGGCTCGTCGGCCGGCTCGCCGGCATCGAGCATACGCGTGCTCGTTTCGATAGCGACCTCGGTCAGAGCATGGCGCGATCGCACGCACGTATGCTGCGCGTGCTCGGCCGCATCGACAGACATATCGAGCAGATGGGTCTGTCCAGCGAATGCGAGGACGCAGCAGTGTTTGATGAGATCAAGGCCGATGGCGTCCGCTGGAGCCTGGATCTGCCGGACGTCGGCATCCGAACTGTCATCTGGGCGACGGGTTATGTCCGCCGTTATCCGTGGCTGTATCTGCCGGTCATCGATGGGCGCGGCGAGTTGGTGCAAGAGGGTGGCGTGACGGCGATCCCCGGTCTCTATGCGCTCGGGCTGACCTTCCTGAGACGGCGTCGCTCCGCATTCATCGACGGCTGCGGCCACGACGCGGATGAGCTCGCACCGCTGATACACGCGCATCTCGCCATCCCATCGAAGCAGGCAGCTTGATGAGATCAGTGCCAGCGGGTGGCCGTCAATAGGCCGCTCGCACACTGCAACCCCGAGCCCGTCAGGGCCAAAACACAGGAGAAGATCATGGACCTCTATGTCATACGCCGCCCGAGTGCCTGGGCCAATCCCGAGGAGCTTGGCGCCGCCGCGGAGAAGTCTGCTAGCGTCGGCGATGACGAAATGTCCGACCGTGTGCGATGGATCCGGACTTACATCGTGGAGGAGCCGGATGGCCGCATCGGCACCATTTGCATCTACCAGGCACGCGATGGGGAATCCATTCGCGAGCACGCGCGCCGGGTCGGCATGCCGGGTGATTCATTCAATCGCGTGGTGAAGACGGCCATCATCCGCGAGGATCCGGTCGAAGTTTCCGAGGTGGCGGAATAGTTGCGCTGGTGCCCCTGCGAAGCACGGATCCTAAGCGATTCTGCTTCGCGGAGGCGACTTGCTCATATGATGGCAGCTCCTAGCCCAGATCCGGACTTCGTTTCTGGGCATTTCGCCAGCGTTTGCTATGGACTTCATGATGGTCGCTTTTGGGATTTACCAGAAGGGCTTGTCGCTCACGGTCGAGACGTGCGCCGCGACGACTTTCCATCCAAGCGTCTCAAGGGCAGTCTCATAGCGTTCGAACAGCTCTCGCACCTCGGCGAAGACATAGGGGAGAATCGGAGTGAATTGTTCACGACTGGTCCTCCATCGCTCTGGCAACGCTCACCAGCATCGCGTCCTTGCCGTGACCACCGACGATCGAGAATCCAACCGGCAGCCCGTTGACCTTTGCTCCTGGAATGCTCACCTGCGGCAGTCCCGCCAGCCCACCGTGGGCCGCAAGGCATGTAATGCGATTGCGCACGCTCTCGAGCGTCGTAACCGGTTGGCCCTTCAAAGGAGCGGGAAACGGAGTCGTCGGCAAACAGAGAATGGCATCGCCCTCCACAAGAGTGCGCAATCGTGCACGGACCTCTCTGCGCATGAGCGCCGCCCACGCAAGGTCTGCTGCAGGGATCTGCGAGCCCGCGATCAGGTTGCGCGCAACGACAAAGGCCATTCTCGGGTTCGTCGCCTCGACCCAAGGTCGGAACGTCTCCCAGGCTTCGGCGGGTTGCAGCGTCCGTTGGGCGCGAGCCCAAACAGAAAGACCTTGTGGAGCCATGGTCTCGTTGCGTGTGGCTCCGATGAGCCGGCCAAGACGCGAGACGAGCGGCTGCAGCGCCGCGGCCACTTCGTCTTCGGCGAATCCGAACGCATCGACCGCGATGATCAGCGTCTTCGGCAAATCGCTTGTTAGCGCCTCGCCGAGCATCACTGCGCTCACGCGCGCGAATGACGTCGCATCGCGCCCGAACCAGCCTGTCGTGTCGGATGTCGGTGCTTGCGGCAACTCTATCGAACGCCCGACCAGCTTCCTCTCGGCGGGGTTCTCGTCATCGGTGCATCATCGACCGGGCTGCAGCTGGCTGAG
>JBGTBX010000504.1:0-5022 GCA_041749115.1 Gemmatimonadaceae bacterium | reverse complement strand
GCGTCGCCTCGACAGCGGCATGGGCGCTGCACACTATGGCTTCTCAGCACCTCTCACGGCGCGCTCACGAGTTCGATCATGGAGCACGCTGCACCCCTCGGCACCCAATCCACATGACACAAGTCAGCCAGCTGGTGCGAGCACTCTGTTTTGTCGTGGCGCTGTCTGCCGGTGCACAGGCACAGGCCACCCAGCCGGACCTCGTCCTATGGAACGGGCGCATCATCACCGGCGACTCTGCGTGGTCCATTGCCGAAGCGGTCGCGATTACAGGTGGCAGGTTCGTTGCCGTCGGCCGCAACGCGGACATTCGCCGACTCGCTGGCGGTGAGACACGGATCATTAATCTGGCACGCCGGAACGTGGTTCCCGGCCTCGCCGATGGGCACCTCCATGATGCTGGCGGCGGCGATGGCGTTGATCTGTCCCGCGCGCGATCGCTGGCCGATGTGCTGAACGCCATCCAATCAGCGGTACAGCGGGCCGCGCCTGGCGAAGTCGTCATTACAAACAGCGACTGGCACGAAGCGCAGCTCCGCGAACAGCGGCTTCCCTTCCGTCGCGATCTGGATAGAGTGGCGCCCAATCATCCGGTCGTGGTCGTACGTGGCGGACATGAACTCATCCTCAATTCCGCCGCCCTCACAAAGTGGAACATCACCACGAGCACACCGGTCCCTGCCGGTGGACAAATCTCCCGAGACGCCAGCGGTGAGCTCAACGGCGAGCTGATCGACCGGGCCATGGCGCTCGTCGAACGACCGGCACCATGGCCACAAACGCCTGAGGCACTGAAAATACAATTCCAGAAGCTTA
Organism: Gemmatimonadaceae bacterium; assembly: GCA_041749115.1. GTDB lineage: Bacteria > Gemmatimonadota > Gemmatimonadetes > Gemmatimonadales > Gemmatimonadaceae > JBGTBX01. The sequence goes on along the minus strand of JBGTBX010000504.1, from coordinate 4,206 downwards.
ATGCCGCCGGGCTCACCAGTATTCGCATACCCGGTGGCAATGCCGCGCAGTACCAACTGCTGAAACAGCTGCGCGACCGCGGCGAACTCACGCTTCGCGTCAACTACCTCTTCCGATTGACCGACCTGACGTCACCCGACCGTGTGCGCGCGCAAGTCGCCAGTTGGAATGCTCAGCCCAACGACGGCGACGAATGGTTGCGCGTCGGCGGTGTGAAACTCGGCGTTGACGGTGGGTTCGAAGGTGGATTAATGCGACAACCCTACCTCGGCGAACTCGGACGCGGTGGCACGTACTACGGGCTGCAGACCACTCCGGAGGATCGCTTTACCGAGGTGGTGAAAACGCTGAATACGCTGGGCTGGCGCGTGGCTACGCACGCCGTCGGTGACTCGGCGATCGACATCGTGCTCCGAGGCTACGCCGCCGCCAACACCGAACGTTCAATCATTGGGCGCCGATGGGTGATGGAACACGCGTTCATCGCGCGACCTGAACAGTTGCACACCATGAAACAACTTGCGCTTGTCGTATCAGCGCAGAATCACCTTTGGCTCGCCGGACCGGTGCTGGCGAAGTACTGGGGACCGGAACGCGCGGCCCTCACAACACCGATGCGCAGTTTTATCGATAGCGGGCTGGTTGTTGCGAGCGGTACGGATTCACCCGTTGTACCGTACCCCCCTCTTAGCACGTTCTATCATTTTGTCACACGCGGTACGATAGCCGGAGGGGTGATGGGCGCCACACAGGGCATTACACCTCGGGAGGCGCTCCGAGCGGCAACATGGGGGAACGCTTTCCTTACCGGGGAGGAAGGGTCCAAGGGAAGCATTGCCGTGGGGCGCCTCGCCGACCTTGTTGTACTGAACGGGAATCCGATGACCACGAACGCCGCGACGCTCCGGAATTTGAGCGTTGAGATGACTATTGCGGGAGGCAGGATTGTTTTTGAGTCTGCCTCCCGAGCCAATCAGCGACTTCGCCGCGATTGATCGGCGATGTCAGAGCAGGCGAAACTGTTCGCGCTTACCCGTGAGCCAATAACCCGTGTAACCTTTCGCCTCCTCTCGAATCTGCGCATCGGTCGCGTAACGCTGCATGATCCCTCGAACTCGGCGAACGATTCACCTTCATGCTCCATCACAACTTGATTGAAGGGGCCGGTGAGGTCAGTAAGACACGCACACTGCGCAGATTGCCCGCTGCAGATTACACTGCAGGACTGCACTCCGAACAGTGATACCGAACCGCTATCAGCGAACGATGGATTTGTCGAGCGAATCCCAGCCATACGCCGCAGCAATACGTGTCTCGAGCTCACCTATCAGCGCAGTACCGTTATCTCCATTCGTCATGATCGCAACGCCGTAGCCTTTTCGAACGTGTCCGATGATATTCGCACGGAAGCCCCAGTTCGATCCGCCATGCGCGAAGTACCACCCCTCCCCGCGCTTGTCGATAGTCAGTCCGACCGCAAAGGGCCCGGTTCCGACCGGCGTCACCATCTGCTGAGCAAAGTTTTGCGACAACACCTTACCACTCGGCCCCCGCACGGCCGTCTGCACTTCGATGATAAACTGCGCGAGATCGGTTGGGGTCGTCCATAAACCCGCAGCGCCTTGCTCCGGATACACGTGCCACGGCGCAGGCATGCCGCGCCCCTGGCCGTTATGCGCACGGGCTGCTTTACCCGCACGTTCCGCTGGAAGCGGTTGTTCGAACGAACTGCCTGTCATGCCGAGCGGTGCGAGGACCGTCGATCGCATCAAGTCGGCGAACGGCATTCCAGTCAGATCGGTGAGGACAAGCTGCATGAGCACGATGCCGCCGCCGGAATATTTGTAGCCCTGATAGGGCGCACGTGCGAACAGAACAGGGCCTACGTTCGACGGCGCCTTGCCATTGAGAATATCTGCAAGCGTCGGCAGTGGAGTTCCCGGACTATACCCTGGAAAGCCGAACCCATCGTCAGCGCCCGACGTGTGACTCATCAACGCGCGCGGAGTGACGGGCTGAGTGCGAGTTAATTCCGTGGCGGGGACACGCCATAACTTGAGCACCGCGTTCACGTCCGCATCCAGATCGAGACGTCGATCCTGCACCAACCGCATGGCGGCCATCGCGGCGACAGGTTTACTGATCGACGCAGCCTGAAACATCGTTAGGGAGTCAACGAGTCGACCGGTCTCGGTGTCAGCGACTCCGTAACTTTTGACCCAGTGAATGCGGAAGTCCTTGACGACGGCGATGCTGACTCCGGGGACACGTAGTCGCTGCATCAGCTGTGTCATTGACAGCGCGTCAAAACCCTGGCGATCGGGGACCTGCGGAGCCTCGACGCGTAAGATGATAGCCCGTGCGTCGTCCTGCGCACGAATGATCTCGAGAGGCGCTGCTAAACTGCATGCGGCGAGTAGTCCCGCTAAGGCAAGTCGCCTGATGGTCGATCGACGAAGATCTGGCACGGTGGTTTCCTCCAAAAGGTGGTCCGTCGACAGAACGCCAAGGGCCCTCAGCGCGCAGCCTGCGTTGGTGCCTCACCCGCAAACTCCATTGTTGGTGAAGACCAACGGGCGTTGGTTAATCATGATGGAGCGCCAACTTAATGCGGTCACCAAAGCGGCGTGGGACCAACTGCCGCACTGAGCGCATTCGCCGTAGCAGCCCGCGCTGCTCGAACCCGCTGGTCAATCACGTTCCCGGTGGCCGCCACGGACATGCAGCCATTTGGTTCGCAGTGACGCAATTTCTCGCTATTGCGCTAAGCTATGCCATTGTCAGTGCCCTTCTCTCACGTTCCAATGACCGCATCGACGGTGCGACGGGACCTCCGCGCGAGCTGCTTACCGCAGGACGATAAGCAGCTCGCCTAAATCAGCGAAGAGCCCAAGTAGCCGAACGGCATACCCGCCCGGCACCTGTCGCACGAGAACCCGAACGCCCTCCGACGACGGCTACTGCGCCCCCCTGGTGCCTTCAAACAGGGTGCGCGCCACCACTGAATCGGTCCCGGCCAGTTTGGTCACCTGCGTGCCAGTGACTCGATCTGCCTTGGGCCGAGCCACCCACACATCAACCACGCTCACCTTTGACGCAGGGTCGATGTAGGCCATCGATGTGCCGACGGTACTGTCGCCGTCGATGGTGTAGGTGCTGGCAACCGTATCGGGAGAACCTTCCACAACTCCTCTGCATGAACCACCGCCGCAAACCTGCGTCCATCGAGCTACGACGGAGTCGGAGCCCTCCAGCATGGATACTCCCGTCCAGGTCCCCGCAACATCAGCCTCGCCGAACACGGCCACCACAGCGGTGTCTGCGGCGGGGGTATCTGGCTTCGCACACGCCGCTACGAGGCAAAGGACCGAGACAAGAGCAAGCGTACGCATGGAGCCTCCTTAGGGGAACAATGAGGAACTGACATCGGGGCCCAAAACGTGTCACCCTTCGGTCGTTGCAGCAAGGGGCTGGGTGGTCGGCCAGCGAACGGCCAGACCTCGCACAGCTCGTGATGACAGCACCTCAGCCTTGCCACGCAGGGCTTGTATTCCCCAGAAGCCACACCGGCAATTTAATGCCTCGGTCGAACCCTCGCCCGGGTTCGACACTGCCCTGACACAGGCACCATGTCGTCCCGGAACGCGCGCAACTTAACCTCTATATGGAATAAGCTGCGACGTGCCCGCGCGGAACACCAACAGGATGCACAAGCCGGCCGCGGTCCCTCTGCGACGGCCACCAACCGATGTACGATCCACTCAACTGTGCACTCGCTCTTTTTGTGAAACTGCCGCACGATGACGTGGTCTTGACGCCGCCCCCGGTAAATCGCACGTTTTAGCGTGGGTCTATCCCAACCGCCGCGCCACGCCGCGGCAGGAGTCAATCAGATGAAGCTTTCGTCGCGACGCCTTCCATACACCGCAATCGCCGCGCTGCTCGCCAGCACGACTGGCGGGCTCGGCGCGCAGGCCACCGTGGCACCGCCCGCCATGGTCTACGCCACCTGCGAGACAGTGAAGCCCGGGATGGGCGTGGTGCACGATCGGCACGAAGAGCGCTGGGCGCGTGCCGTTGAGGCAACCAGGGGGTTCACCCCTGCTCTCGCATTGCAGAGCATGACCGGCCCGAGCGTGACGTGTTGGTTGACGGGCGTGGCCAACTACGACGCGCTTGGCAAGTCCACAGAGGCGCTGATGGCGG
>JBGTBX010000503.1:0-1659 GCA_041749115.1 Gemmatimonadaceae bacterium | reverse complement strand
GGGGCAACTTCGACGCGTGAGCCAACAGGGACTTCAGTTACCTCGACCTGTCGGCTGGCACCTCCTTCTACGACAGTCGCCATTTTCGGGGCACCATCAATGAGGGAGCGGATCGCAGATCGCGTTCTGGCAAGAGTGCGGGTCTGTAAATAGTTTCCGAGGGCAAAGAGCCAGGCAACGGCAGCCGCTTCTCCCCACTCGCCGATGACGAGCGCTCCGATTACGGCGACGCTCATCAGCGTGTTTGTGCCGAATCTTAGTCGCGCCATTCCAAGCAGTCCCGGCAGGAACATACGCGAGCCCGCTACCAGCGCGCATGCGCTGAACGCGACCGCTTTGAGCCACACCGGCTCTGCCGGCGCGAACCAACCCGCCAGCCATAGCGCTGCGCCCAAGGCTAGAGGTGCGAGGCTCGGCTTCTCTTCTTCGACCGCCTCTCGAACCGGCGTTGCTGAAAACCCTAGCTTTCGGACTTCGCCGCGGAGCTGATCCGAAGTGACCTCGGCTTGTCGATATTCAACTACGAGTCGTGCCGTGCCGAAGTCGACGGCTGCTGCCACTACGCCGTTGATCTTGCCGACTACGTCGCTGATTTCAGTCGCGCAGGAGGGACAGTCCATCCCGCCAATTCGAAGTTCCTCATGCGTGTAACCCTCGGCGATTTGCTCCATGATGCGGCGCGCCTCGGTTTCGACAGTATCGCAATTTTTTTCGTCAAGCACATCGATAACGACGCGGCGGCGGTCTCGGAAAAGCTCTACTCTCTGGATGCCAGCCAGCTGTCTCAGCCTCTCGCTTAGGCGATCCAGGCAGGCGGCGCAGTCCGCCGACCCTGCCGGCAGGTTATCGAATTCCAATGTCAGGCTCTTGCTCAATTACCCTCCATTTTGGCAGAAGACGTACTCGGCACGATGTCGTTTTACGGCGGTTCAGCAGCCCACCGGCAATTCCATGCTGCCACGGTACAAAATTGCAGTATGCGGCGAACCGACTTGATGGACACAACTGAGTGGGCGCACAAAGAGATGGTGCGACGTTTGCGCCGCGCCTCGCCAGGCGAACGCATTCGCATGGTTATCGAGCTTAGTGAAGTCGGGCAAAAGATGAAGGCAGCCCAGAAGCGTCGGAACAAGAACAAGTAGTGGAACTCACCGCCGTCCTACAGAGCATGTTTGATCTGCTCCGCAGATGCGAAATCGACTACATGGTCGGAGGATCGTTTGCAAGCGGCGCGTGGGGCGAGCCCCGCCATACTAATGACATAGACATTACGGTTGACATTAATGGCATTGATCAGGCGAGACTGTTGGTCCGAGAAGCGGCGCCTGAGTTTTATCTTTCTGTTGAAGAAATGGATGCGGCGATTCTACGCCGGCAGGAAAACGATGCCTTCCAACTCTTGCATACCGAGGAATTGTTTAAGGCTGACTTGTTTGTCCTAACTGATGATCCGTTCGCACAGTCCGCATTTACTCGGAGGTCCCTGGTGGGTATCTTGCCAGGTATCAACTCGTTCTGCTCCACTGCGGAAGATATTGTTCTCCGGAAATTACTATGGTACCAACTAGGAAATCGCGTGAGCGACAAACAATGGAATGACATTGTCACTATCGCGGAGGTTCAGGCGCAAAACCTCGATCTTAGATACCTGCGATCTTG
>JBGTBX010000502.1:0-3804 GCA_041749115.1 Gemmatimonadaceae bacterium | reverse complement strand
GAACAGCCAGGTTTCGGAGGTTTCGGGGACAAGCGCGGAATTGCCGCCAGTCAGCGTCGGCAGTTGGCCGCCGATCGGCTCCTGAAAGCTGCCGTCGGCCGGGACGCCATTGGCGATACAGTTCGTCCGTACCGTTGCGCTGGTCTGCCACGGCGAACCGGCGACATTGGTGCAAGGATCGTCAATTGGCGCGTCGGCGCGCGACTGCGCCCCGAATAGTTCGCCGAGCGCCGGGGCCCGGAAGCCCTCTGCATAGGATCCGCGCAGCAACAGATCCGTCACCGGCTTCCACAATACCGTTCCTGTCAGGCTGGTGTTGGAAAAGCCCGTCGAATAGCGGGCGTGGCGAACCGCACCGTCAAACTCGAGCTGCTCGAAGAAAGGCGTGTCGGCAAGCAGTGGTACGCGCACTTCGCCGTAAAATTCGTCGGTGTTGAACTTGCCCGACGCGGCTTGCGCCGGAATGTCGGCACTCAGACCTGCCTGAACGATGGGATCGGGCGTGAACGAGCCCTTCTGGTAACGGTGCTCATAACCCACTGCGATGGCGACTGCGCCTCCTGGCAGGTCGAACAGTTCGCCCGTCAGGTTTGCAGTATAATCCTGCAGCCGCTGGTCGCTTTTGGCCCGCTCGTCGAAACCAATGAAGTTCAGCATTTCCGGTGTGATCGATCCGGCGCCGCCGAAGATGTTCAGCGGAACGCAGGAGCCAGTACAATTGGCGAGGGGGCCGAGCGCCTGCGCGACCTTGGCTGCGTTGACGTTGCCCGTGAACAGCTGGCTTGCGTCATTGAGGCCTATTACCCCATTGACATCCCAGTAGAAATTTCTCCCACCAAGTTCGAACTGGCCATCGAGCGTCGCCGCCATGGTCCAGGTGTCAACCGACTGGTTAAACGTGCGTTGGCCAGCCTCGACCAGGCGGCGTCCGATGAAGCTGTAGGTCGCCGGCTGCCCGTTGGCCCCCGAATTGAGCGTGATGCCAAAGGGGTTGAACGGGTTGGTCACATCCACCGAAACGGTGTCGAGCAGATTCCCGTTGCCCGCATCCGGGCCGAGGAACAGGGGGATGAATGCGGCCTGGTTCTGCGAACTGCGGTGATTGTAAACCAGGCGAGTGCGCAGGTTCACATTCTCGCTCACCTCGACCTTGGCGCTAAGCCACGCTCCGTAACGCTCCGAAGGCGTAAGTAGCAGGTTGAATGGCGCAAAATTGAACCGGTCGGCACTGGTGAAGGCCTTGAAATCTCCGCCCGCCAGCGTCGGATCGAAAACGCCCCGTGTGTTGAGCGGGAAGTTGCGTACGGTCACGCTTCCGCCGGCTGGCAAGGAGGGATTGCCCGAGTTGAACGCAATGCGCCCGCCAAGCGTACCCGACGAACAACCGCCGATCGGGTCCGTACAGCTCGTCTGCCCCGGGTTGGGAAACTGGGTCTGGTCGCGATCGGCCGTCAGCACCTTCTTCTGGTCGACGTAATCGAAACCCAGTGCGACCGTAATGCCTGGGCCGCTGGTGCCATAGCTCAAGCTGAATTCGGTCGTTTCGCCATCCCCTTCGGACAGGTACTGCCCGTATTTGGCAGATCCGCTGAAACCGTCCTGCTGGGTCTTGGTGATGATATTGACGACGCCAGCGATAGCATCGGAGCCGTAGAGCGGGGATTGGCCTGATTGCAGAACCTCGATCCGCTGGATCATGCTCTGCGGGATCGAGTTGAGGTCGATCGTCGAAGGTATACCGCTCGCCGCAGTAGCCGGGACATAACGCAATCCGTCAACCAGCACGAGCGTCCTCTTGGCCAGCAGATAGCGCAGGTCGATCTCGGCCGTGCCGGCACCGACGCCGCCACCATCCTGGGGATTCCCGATATTGCCCGAATTGTTGACCTTGGTGTTGAGGCCGCCCGAAGCGCTCGGCAGGCGCTGGAGTATGTCGGCGACCGACGACAGGCCAGTCTGCTGAAGCGCGCTCTCGTCGAGACTGATCACCGGCGAAGGACTATCGAGCGGATCGCGGCGGATGCGTGAACCGGTAACAATGATGGTACCGGCTGGTTCCTGCGCGGAAGTATCTCCGCTGCCAGCTTCGGCGGTCTGGGCATGGACGAGAGTTGGCGCACAAATGGCGAGCGTAGACGTACCGGCTGCCAGCAGAAGAGAACGACGCATGAAAATGGTCCTTGTAATGAGACGAGGCTTGCAGAATCGCGCACATTTGCATTTTCGAAAAGCATATAGTGCTACACGATATAGTAATTTTGCCATTCTGTGACAATTCGGGTACAGCGTCTCAGGCACGCAGGAGGCTCTGTTTCAGCCGCCAAACCACCTCCCAGCATAAGGGGCTGCTCCCGCACGAAGGCAAAGTCGAACAGTGATTGGCGATCTGTCCATCCGGTACTTGAAAGAGGTCGAGCCGCTCAGGTGTTACGCTCTGCCGCAATCCACGCGTTGACGTTCTCCTCCAGGATCGACAACGGAACCGGACCGCTGCTCAACACGACATCGTGGAATTCGCGTATGTCGAAACCCGCGCCCAGCTCGCTTCGCGCCGATCATGTAGGCAGTCGCCTGCCCCGGATAGACGACATAGCGCTCGATCGCCTTGCGGATGTCGCCGTCGGGGTTCGGTGTGTTCTGCTTCAGATACTCGATTGCCTGCTCGCGGCTCCAGCGCTTCGAATGTATGCCGGTGTCGACCACCAGCCGCGCGGCGCGCCACAGCTCCATGCCCAGCCAGCCGAAATCCGAGTAGGGATCGGTATAGAACCCCATGTCTTTGCCCAGTTCTTCGGCATAGAGCCCCCAACCCTCGGTATAGGCGGTTGCCCCGCCGAAGCGGCGGAAAGCGGGCATATCGTCGCCGAGCTCGGTCTGGACCGCACGCTGAAGGTGATGCCCTGGCAACCCCTCGTGGTAATAGAGGGCCTCGAGCTCGTTCCGGCTCATATCTTCGAGCCGGTAGAGGTTGACGTAGTAAGTACCTGGCCGCGAGCCATCGGGTGCCGGGCTCTGGTAAAACGCCTTGCCCGCGCTTTGTTCGCGGAACGCCTCGACCGGCTTCACCACCAGCGGCGCCTTGGGCAAAGTGGCGAAGTAACGCGGCAGCACGGGCTCGATCTTGTCCTGCACTTCCTGCACTGCGGCGAGATAATCCTCGCGCGACTGAAAATAGAATTTCGGAGCGTTCCGGGCGTGTTCCAAGAATTCCTGCAGCGTGCCCTCGAACCCGACCTGCCGCATGATCCCGCGCATCTCGCCGTGAATCCGCGTGACCTCGCGCAGCCCGATATCGTGGATCTGGTTGGCAGTGAGATCGGTGGTGGTGTAATTCGAAAGCAGGGCTTCGTAATAGACGCGCCCTTCGGGGAAGCGCCAGACGCCGTCGAGCGTACCCGCCATGGCCTGCTGGCGCTTCATTTCGGCAAGCAGCCGCTCGTATGCCGGCCGACCGGACTGGTTCCAGGCCGACTGCGCACGTGACTGGAGCGCCGTCTTTTCCGCCTGCTCGAGACCGAGTTTACCAACCTTGCAGGCAAAATCCTCGAGCATCGCATTGTCGTTGCCTGCGGTAAGCAGGTTTTCGATGTCGGAGCTGAAGTAAGCATAAACCCATCGGGGCAGCATGACCCCGCGACCGGCGCGCTCGCGGGATTCGGCGGATAGAGCGTTTTCCTACCACTCTGGTTGATAGCCGCATGAGCTGAAGTAGTTGGCACATTCGTCTGGCTGGAAGATGTCGACGAGCCTGCCGATCAGGTCCCACAGTCCGCTGACGGTCCGCTCGCTCGCCTTGCGCAGCAT
>JBGTBX010000501.1:0-1867 GCA_041749115.1 Gemmatimonadaceae bacterium | reverse complement strand
GGTCGCGGGACTCTCCATCTGCGCAACCAACCAAGGAACGTAGGTTGGATCACCGACGATCCCGGTACCCTGAATCAGCCAGCGGCGCTCTATCGGGTTCCGCGCAAGTTCTCGCAGCAAGTTGGCCGCCGAGGATTCGGGCATGACTTGCAGAGTGAGTCTGAATGCGCGATCGCGGTAAGGGCCGGGCGTCTGACCAACTCCGCTCAAGTGTTGAAGCGCCTGCGTACGGTTGCCGAGAAGAACGGCCGACCATGTGGCCCAGAACTGGCAGTCTGGGTCATCGTCGTTGTTCGACTCGATGCAGGTGTACAGCAGATCCGTGCGTCCGATCTCGCCAGTCGCTCTCAGCGCGCGGGTCCGGACTATCGGCTGTGGATCCACAATCCAATCCGCAACGACTGCATCAGGGACGACCCGGTGCATCCCGCAAGCGCCGATGGCAATCATTCGCTTGATAGCGTCGTCCGACCTCATCAAGTCCGCAACGACCCCGCGCAGTTGGGCTCGTTCGAGCCACCCGAATGCGGACATCACTCCCTTGCGAGCCGCGAGCGCGCCGTCCGCCAGCTCGAAGAGCCGCTCGAGGCGGCGCTCCTGCTTCTCCCCAATCGCTCTCGCCGCAGCGACAAACGCGGCGCCAGTCGAGGGCGTCTCAAGTGCTGCCTCGCAGAACGGCCACCCATGCTCACCGGCCACTGCCAGGCCGTCGAAGTGAGCGGCCAGACGGTCATCCAGTCGGCGGAGGTGAAATATATTCACCTGTGGCGCGCTGAGCAGCGACGGTCTCGCATCGCCGAGAGCTGCCGCTTCGGTCGCGTGGATCTCCACCACCCAGTCTATGGGCAGGGCCGCGGCGGCGGGTCGTTTGGGCCCATGCTCCCGCACTGGTTACTCTCCTGTATCTCTGGACTGCACTTTCCGAAGGACACTTCACGATTGGGCGACGCGCAGCCTCGATATGTGGCTGTCACGGCTGATCGCCCGATCATGCGGGCAATCGGTTCTTGGCTCACCATACCCGTTCCCGTTCACCATTTGGACTGTAACAAAAGCACTTCCACGTGCTGCCACTCTACTCTGGTGCCCGCAGAACGAGAGGCACGGTAAGGCTCGATCTAGGTGGAAACTGATTCTCCAAGCTGGCAGTGAGTCGCGTCAGTATGTCTTTCCTGGTCTGAGGCATCACGGCCGTAGACAGGTTCGCAACGAAGGTGGGGAGGGCGACTGTCTTTCTGTACGCGTCGGCGAAGTTTGTCACCGTATACGCCGGCAGATCCGGGGTCACATTTCGGACGGTCTCATCCCACGTCGACGTTGACGCGAGCCAGTCGCGTTCAAGTTGATAGGTATCCAACGAATCAACTCGCGACGAAGAGAAGCTTGCAGCAACGACTTCCGCGTCCTCTGCACTGACGCCCACGCCGACACAAAACTCACGGTCGTGGGCCACGCGATACAAGAAGTCGAGCGCAAACACAACGTTGGCTTGCTCCCGCTTGTCTTCACAGAAGTTACGCCGCAAGATCTCTTCGCGGACACGGTCTGCCGTGGACAATATCCGTACGGACGCCGAGAATATCGCGAAGCTGCGCGCCTGTCGCTCCAGTGAAAAATCGACGTGCCAGTACGTGCTCTCGCCAGCCATGAAGTCGGCCATCGTCGCCCGGGCCGCTGACTGTATGACTGATACCGCGGCGTCTGAATGTTGGCTACCGGCTAGTACTGGCCAGTAGCCAACGAAGAAATCGGCGCTGGCGAACAACGCGTATCGGTCGAACATCTCATCCATCGTCGCGTGCCCCTGTCACTTCTTCTTCTTCGCCTTGACCTTCGGCTTCTTCTTCGGCTTCGTTGGCAAGTCCTG
>JBGTBX010000500.1:0-3386 GCA_041749115.1 Gemmatimonadaceae bacterium | reverse complement strand
GTAATGATATAAACGACGCCCCCTGCCTTAGCCGCGTCGGAGTGCCGATAGTCGTAGCGGATGCACATCCGGACGTCTTGGCGCTCGCCGCGTATCGCACAGTTGCTCGTGGTGGCTTTGGAGCCGTGCGCGAGATATGCGATCTGGTCACAGTCGCTGTCGGCGGTCCCCCTCCCGCGGGCACCAGTCGACCATGAAAGATCTATTCGACCTCAATGGCAGGGTTGTTGTCGTGACAGGGGGCCTTGGTCAGCTGGGTCGCCAGTTTACTCAAGCCCTGCGGCGAAGAGGCGCACGTGTCGCCGTACTCGATCGCGCGGTCGAACACGGCGCCGGCGAGAGCGACGACGTCATGAAGATTCCGGCTGACGTGACGAGTCGAAAATCGCTGACCGCGGCGCTGGAGACTATCGCCGAGGCATGGGAAACACCGTACGGACTCATCAACAACGCGGCACTCGATTCCCCCCCCAATGCTCCCGCCACAGAAACCAGGAGCTTCGAGACCTATCCCGAGGATTCGTGGGACCAAGTCATGGGCGTGAACGCAAAAGGCGCCTTCCTCTGCTGTCAGGTGTTCGGCGGCGCTATGGCAAGTGCCGGCCGCGGGTCGGTGGTCAACATCGCCTCTATCTATGGAATGTTGTCACCGGATCAGCGTATCTATTCCTATAGAGCGGAAGCAGGCGACCCATTTTGCAAGCCGGTCGCCTATTCAGTATCGAAAGCGGGCGTGCTGAATCTGACTCGCTACCTCGCAACCTATTGGGCCGCCAAGGGGGTCCGGGTGAATTCGCTCACTCCTGGGGGCGTGTATAACGGGCAGGATCAGGAGTTCCTGAATGGGTACACGGAGCGTGTACCGCTGGGCCGAATGGCGCGGGAAGACGAGTACAACGGCGCCGTCATTTTTTTGTTGTCTGACGCCTCTTCATATATGACGGGCTCGAACCTGATAGTCGACGGTGGGTGGAGCGCCTGGTGAGTACCGCCAGCCCCGGAATACCCATTTCGGCGGGCAACTGGATCGGGGGGCGCGAAGTTGACGCGCTTGAAGGGCAATGGCTCACCAAGATGAATCCGGCGACGGGCGAGCCGCTTTGCCGAGCGGCGCGTTCGCAGAGAGCGGATGTGGATCGAGCTGTCGATTCGGCGGTCAGGGCACAACCGGATTGGTCCGATCTGCCCGGCGTCCGCCGCGGGGAAATCCTGCTGGACATCGCGATCGCTTTGCGCGGGGAAAGAGAGCGCATAGCACGCATCGTTGCCGCTGAAACCGGAAAGTCTCTCAAGGCAGCTTTGGGGGAAACGGACGCCGCGATTGCATTGGGAACGTTCATGGCTGGCGAAGGCCAGCGGATGTACGGCCGTACGACTACCAGCGGCATACTCGATCGACATGTGTTCACGATCCGGCAACCCATAGGTGTGGCAGGCCTGATCGTTGCGGCCAACACCCCAATTGCCAACGTGGCATGGAAAGTCTTCCCCGCACTAATATGCGGCAACGCGGCGGTGTTGAAAGCTGCTGAAGACACTCCACTCACCGCAATCGCCTTCGCCGAAATAGCGCATGCCGCTGGCCTTCCTCCCGGTGTGCTCAGTGTAATAAACGGGTACGGCAAAGAGGCGGGACGGTCGTTGGTAGAAGACAATCGCATCGGAGTCATCAGTTTTACCGGCTCTACGGCGGTCGGCCGCGAGATAGCTACAGTTGCAGCTTCACGCCTCGCGCGCGTCTCTCTAGAGCTCGGCGGGAAGAATCCCTTTGTAGTATGCGCGGACGCGGATCTCGCTAACGCGGTCAAATGGGCGTCTCTCTCGGCTTTCAGTAACGCAGGCCAGCGGTGCGCATCCGGAAGTAGAATAATTGTGATGGACGCGGTGTATGAGCGGTTCCGTGACGAGCTGGTTGCCGCAACGGAGCGGTTGAAAATCGGAGTCGAAGATGACGACGACTTCGGACCCGTGATCAATGAGCGGCAGCTGACCAACATCCTGGCAGCCGTGGAGCAGGCGCGAGCCGAAGGGGCGGTGATACTGACAGGTGGCCAACGGCTCGAGAGCTCTGCCCACCGGTCGGGCTACTTCATGGCACCCACAGTCGTAGAGATGGTTTCTGCTGATAACGACCTTTCGAGGACGGAGCTTTTTGGTCCCGTCGCGTCGCTTTATCGCGCTTCCGATTTCGAGGCGGCCTTGTCGCTTGCGAATGACTCTCCATTCGGGCTCACTGCCTGCATCCACACCAGCAGCATTCATCGCGCCTTCGAGTTCACCAGTCGGATCCAGGCCGGCGTGGCCGTAGTCAATGCCGGAACCTTCGGGAGCGAAGCTCATCTGCCCTTTGGAGGGCGGAAACAATCCGGTAACGGCTCGCGCGAGCCTGGTACAGAAGCACTAGACGTCTATTCGGAGCTCAAAAACGTCTATATCACAACCGACCCACGGTGGGTGTGATAATGGCTCCACGAAGCGCCATCGCTCTCATCCCCGCGCGCTCCGGATCCAAGCGGCTTCCATCAAAGAATGTTCGTTTGCTGGCGGGCCACCCTCTTTTGGCGTACACCATCGCCGCTGCATTGGAAAGCGAGGTGTTCCCCGCGGTCGTCGTCTCGACGGACTCCGAGGAATATGCCGCCATCGCCGCTCGGTACGGCGCAGAAGTTCCTTTCCTCAGGCCGGCAGAGCTCGCAGAAGATCATTCACCCGATGTTGGGTGGGTGGACTACACATTGCGGCGCCTGGCTGACGAAGGACGCTCTTTCGACTGCTTCAGTATTCTGCGGCCGACCAATCCGTTCCGTGGCGCCGAGACAATTCGAAGGGCGTGGCGCGCATTCTCGAACGAGGACCGCGTGGATTCGCTTCGTGCAGTAGAGCTGTGTAAACAGCATCCCGGAAAGATGTGGGTCGTGCGCGGGAAGCGCATGAGTCCATTGCTTCCTTTCATGCATGGCGAGGACCCGTGGCACAGCTCTCCGTATCAGGCTCTGCCGACGGTTCATGTTCAGAACGCTAGTCTCGAGATCGCATGGACGCGAAGCGTCCTTGAGGACAGGACTATTGCGGGATCGATCGTCCTGCCATTCATCACGGATGGAGTGGAAGGTTTCGACCTGAACCAGCCGGTCGATTGGCTGGTGGCCGAAGCCCTTCTGAAGTCCGGCGCCGCGGTTCTGCCGTCGGTCCACTCCCCGGACCGTGCGAAACCGACCGCGTAACAACCGCGCCAGTCAATCAGTGAATGATCGTGCGTGGGCGTTCCATGCCCCGCGATCGTCGCTTCCGCGCAGACATTGGGCCGAATGAACGTAGGTATAGTCACGACGTGGTTCGAAAGGGGAGCGGCTTACGTCTCCCGGGCTTACCGCGACACGCTCATA
>JBGTBX010000499.1:0-17117 GCA_041749115.1 Gemmatimonadaceae bacterium | reverse complement strand
CGCAACAGCTAGCTGGCCGCAACAAAACTGCAGCCCGCCTCCTGAGCACGGATGACCGCAAATATTCCATTCGGCTGAATGATGACACCTGGAATCAGGTCTGAGAGTGCCGCCGCGCGCGCGGTAGCCTGATCACTCTTGTCTTCCTTGCGATAGTCGCTCACCACCTGACTAAACGCCCAGCCACATGCGAGTACGATTCCCCCCGCTTCAATAAACGGCTCCAGCATGTACTTGCGCCGACCTGCTGAGGCCGTGGTCGGCAACGACGCCGCGCTGATCGGGTTTACGGTCAGCCACTTCTTTCCCTCGCCCTTCATTTTGCTGCGCTTCCCGATCTCAAACCGGCTCCAGTACGCATCCTTCATCACAAGCGGAATCGCAGAGTGCCTGAGCACGAGCACGGGCGACATGTCTCCGCGCTCCGTGCCAAACACCTCTTTGTAGTGATCGCACCAGGCCACTGCTCGCACCAGACCCGCTCCCTCGGAGATCTCCGGTGAATCGAACACAGCTTTATGTTTTCCGGCGACACGGCTCACCCAACTGAGATCGAACTCATCGGTGATCGGTGTGGGATAGGGCTGACCGGCTTCCGCCGAGCCCAGAGCCTTGAGGTTTCGGGTGCCGAGCGTGAGGACAGACGCACTGCCCAGCCAGCTGAGAAAGCGGCGGCGTGGAGTTGACATAGGTGGTGGTCGAGTGTGATTGGTGAATATGGCAGCGCGACACGCGTTGTTCGAGTGCGACGGCCCACTACATTTGCACCGGATACACGCCGTCGGATGTAGTCGGCTACCGTCAGCACCCACCCATCGTCTCTCCAATGCCTCGTTCCCACGTCGAAAGCCCCCGCGGTCCGGCAGCACTCGGCCCCTATTCCGCAGCCGTGTGGGCCGGTGAACTGCTCTATCTGTCAGGTCAAACCCCCGTTGACCCGGCCACCGGCAAGCTCATCAGCGGCGACGTTGCCGCGCAGACCCATCGCGCGTTCGATAATCTGGAGGCCGTTCTGGGAGATGCGGGTCTGAGCATGGACGATGTGATAAAATGCAACGTCTATCTTACAGACATGGCGAATTTTTCGGCCATGAATTCCGCATATGGCGAACGCTTTACGCGTCCGTTCCCCGCACGAACGACGGTCGCAGTCGTTGGGCTTCCACTCGGGGCGCAGGTTGAAATCGAACTGGTCGCTCGACGATCGTAGCGCTCCTCTCACACGAGGGGCCGCATACGCTCTGCCGCGCAGCGGACGCGAACAGCGACTTCGCAGCCGAACGCGAAACCCCTGCCGCGCACAGCGGCGGTCGCACGTGAACCGGGTCGCCTGACGACGCGTGCTGCGTCGCGCCTAACGCCTCGCCGCCTTGAGCCGCTTCTTCGCTTCTCCCTCGGATTCGCCCGGATAACGCACGGTCGCTTCGACTGATGCCATGTACGATCCACCCTTCAAGCGGATCACCGGGGCGCCGGGACCAAGTGGTTCGGGATAGTGGCCATCAAACGAAAACTCTCCCATAAATCCGTCACCTTCACATTCCAATGCCACACCAGGGGGAATGATGATTTCCACCGATCCCCAGAAGGTGAACACCTCAATTTCCGATTCCCCCTCAGGAATCCGCGCCTCCCGCAGATCCAGTGCAACGCTACCCATCACAGCAACGGCGCGGAAGTGTCGAGGCATGTTCCAGTCGCCTTTACGCGACTGCCCGCTCAGGAAGGCGAGAGCACCCGCGTTGGCGCGCACATACTCGTCCGCGACCACCATGTGACGAGGTACCTTGGTCAGTCTCATGTGAGATCCTGCAAGAGTTGAACTACTCGGCTTAATGCAGAGGCGTCGGGAACGCTGCCCTGCGCCAGACGCGGTGAGCCTCCACCACGTCCGCCAACCTCCGATAGCACCTGCTTGAGGTGTTGCCCTGCGTCAAACGCCGAATCCGCCGAGGAGGCGAGGAGAACCGACGGCGGCGATGCGGACGCTACCATGTAGACCGTGTGCGGCAATGCCGTAAACGCCAGAGCGAACCCCCTGAACGTATCGGCGCGCGCGCCGCCCTGAGGTGCTACTTCTACGCTCACCCGGAGGCCCCGCTCGTTGGCAGGTGTTTCATCATAGCGCGCCTTCGCCCGAAAGGTATTGAGTTCCGCGAGCATGTGCTTACGCTCGGACTCGGCGCCACGCAACAACTCCAGCTGTGCTTCGATCAGAGTCGGCACATCATCGACGGCCGCCGACAGACGCGTGGCGACCTGGCTCAGGGTTTCATAGTCGCGGCGACACCGTTGTAATGCTCTGGCGCCACAAAGAAACTCAACCCGTGTGTTGCGTTTCATTTTTTCACAACGACGCAGCACCACGGGACCTATTTCGCCCGTGCTGCGGACGTGAGTGCCACCACAGGCGCTGCGATCGAGAGCGTCAATCTGTACCACGCGGATCTCACCCTCGCGCTCGGTGACCTTGCGCAAGCCCTGCGCGCTCGCCGCGTCTTCGAACGAGATGGTCACCGGACGATTCTCCCACACGCATTCATTGGCGCGACGTTCCACGGCGCGCAGCATGTCTGCAGGCAGCTCTTCCGTGGACAGATCCAGCGTTGCCGCGTCCATGCCGAAATGGACGCTCATCGTGTCAAAGCCGCACTCATCAGCAAAAAGCGCCGAGAGCAGGTGCTGTCCCGTGTGCTGTTGCATTAAATCGTAACGCCGATCCCAATCGATGATACATTCGACGTCCGCACCAGCCGCAATCGGGTTGGCAACGATGTGCACGACGTTGTTGCCGTCATCCTCAACGTCGCGCACGGTGACGCCCTGAATGGATCCCGTATCGTGTGGCTGGCCACCCGATGTGGGATAAAACGCCGATCGGTCCAGAATCACGCGCCTACCGTCGTCGCTTGCAGACGTGACCCGGGCAGTAAAACGACCCAGGTATGCGTCACGATAGTAGAGGCGTTCGGTCACTCGCGTGTGGTCCCGGTTTGTATATCTGTACGGCAGGCCACGCACGTAATACGAAAGCCCAGCCCCATGGCAATCCGGCGGACGAGAGAGCCGTGCAGGTGTTCGTTGCACAGGATGCGTCGACACGACTCACACACGCCTCCCCCGTTAATTGGAAAGCGACGATCGCACTCGTCACACTCAGTGCGAAAGATTGAGGGCGTAAAAAACGGCATGGCGCTACTGCCCTTCGTCCCCTTCCCAGGAGACGGAATCGCCGAGCGTCAGGTCTCCGCCCGACGTCACCTCGGCGAAGGCTCCTCCGCCCCAGTTTTCGCGCATGGCTGACTGCAGCCCTGGCCGTATCTCGTCCATGCGATGGCAGGGTTTCGTTTCCCCGTAGACGCGCAGGCGCGCCTCTCCGACGCAGAGCACTCGCCCGCGTGAGTTCTCGAGCGCAAGACCGCTCACGAGAAGGTTGGCGCGCCTCGCTGCCGGGTCCAGCGCTCCGCCCGTTGCGGCGGCCTGAGCCTCCCAGGCTTCCTGCGCGATGAGCGTGACTTGCCGCTTCCCGCCGACGTCCGCGTTCCCCTCGAGACCGTGGCCTTCTACCAGTCGAGCGTGGGAGACTTCATCCATCGGGCCATTCCTGACCCGCTTGATCCAGATTCGTTCGATGCGACCCGGCATGGCTGAATGGGCGAGAGCGAGAAGGTGCAGAAAAAAAGAGTGACCCTTGGAAATCTAGGTCACTCCTCTTTTGCATGCTTGCCCGAACCGGTCTCGTCGTTTCGTCCGTGTCAGGATCACTCGGTCCGGCGCAGGATCCGCACCTATTTGCTCTTTGACTTGAGCCATTTCACTGCGGCCTTGAAAGCCTTTTCTTTTCCGCCGTGTGACGCATCGCCGAAGAAAGCGCGATGCTTCGGGCGCCACGCACCCTCTTTGTTGCGGTGGTAGCCAACACGCACGAAGTAGCCGTGGGTTCGTGTGGAGTCCTGATCAATGCGACTCACTCCGGGAACGCTGCTGGCACCAGCCTTTCGCTTGGCTGCCTTTTTTGCCGGCTTCTTCGCTTTTGCTGCAGACTTCTTTTTCGCTGCCATGGTCGTGAGGGCTGGGTCGCCACGCACGGGCGACGTGAGATTCTGTTGAGTGGTGTTTCCGTCCGGTTCCGATTTGCTGACTGCGGCAGCATCGCTTCTGTCCACACATTCCCCAGCCCGGTTCCACACTCCGGCGTTCTGCACTCGTAAGGCAGGACCGCCGTTAGGCCAAGTTCGTCACTTTTGCGAACGGTGGCAAGACCCGTTCCAGTTGTTAGGTGCCTGACGAGGGATGGACTCGTTATGCCGACGCCCGGGTGCCCGTGCACGAGGGAGCGCGCATCGCGAAAGCAAGCAAGCGGCCGTTTTCCACACGCGGTCGCCGGATCGACCCGTGATCAGCTGCGCACAAATTCGTTAAGCAGCGCGGAGAGCCGGCGGTCGCGGGCTGTGGCCGACCGACTCAGCGGAGTTGATCCGTCTCGCGCCTCGGCGGTCACGTCGGCTCCGGCCTTCAGCAACACCGACACTTCCGCAAGCGAATGTCGGCGACGCACTGCGTACAGGAGCGGCGTTCGACCTTCCTCGTCTGCGACATTAGGATCAGCGCCGTTGCGCAGCAACCATTTAATCATGCGTGTCCTGCGCAGCCGGGTCGCGTACAACAGCGGCGTCTCGCCATGAAACGTCAGATTCAGGTCGGCGTTGTGTTGATGCAGGAGCCTGGCAGTCACGAGATCGTCGTCCCACACGACCGCCCAGAGACAGTAGTCCGGATGTGATCCTGCATTGAGAAGAAAACGAGCCAGTGCGCGATTGTGTCCCCGCGCGATTGCGTGCCAGAGTGCCGTCGCCGGAAACCGCTCAGCAGCATCGGGAATGTGGTGGATGTGATTCACATCGCACCCCGCGGCAACGAGTGCCCGCGCGGTAGCAACCGATGACGACGCAGGGCGACGCGATTTGTTCACTGGCGAGCCGGCACAGAGGTGCAAGGCCGTGCGCCCCGAGGCATCGTGCGCAAGCGTGAGATGCGGATCGGACTGCAATGCGGTTTTCACAAGTTCCGCATTCCACTGCCGTGCGGCACTGAGAAAGCGCGTTGCACTGATAGGTGCACCGCGACCGCGCGCTTTTCCCAACTGGCGACCAACCATGCCTAACGATTCTCCTGACGTCCTCGGACCTCGAATCTATCCCGTCCGGGCAGGCCTCGCGAGCCCGCATCAACAGCGTGCGCTATCGCGTCACGTGCACGGCCGTGCCGTAACAGAGCACTTCGGACACCCCCGACATCAGCTCCGTCGCATCATAGCGGACGCATATGATCGCGTTCGCTCCCAGCTCCTCCGCATGCGCCACCATCTGCGCGAAAGCATCCGACCGCGTGCGCTCACAAAGTGACGTGAGCAGGGAAATGTTGCCGCCAACCAGGGTCTGGAGGGCGGCGCCCATCGTTCCAAGGACAGACCGCGACCTGACCGTAATGCCGCGTACCACGCCAAGTGTTTCCTGGATCGTGTAACCATCAAGCTGTTGTGACATCGTAACCATTGAAGCGAGCATTCTGGACTCCACGCAAGAGAGGGGGGCGGGAAGAGAAAAAGATGAGCGCGAGTGATTTTTCTAGTTCAGTCAGGTTGGCCGAACCGAACTGCCTGCCTTCTTCGGTGACACGAACAGACCCTCGCTCCGGGCGCGGTCACCACCGCGAAGAGCACCTCACCCCGGCTTCCAGGAAACGTTGGCGTTGTTCCCATTCTCATAAGGACCGTGCTGCCATGTCGCGCAGCGCACGTAACAGCACGCAGCCATCCGGCCCCGCTGTGATCCGCTCTATTCCACTGTCGCCCTCGCCGCGCAGATAGTCCCCGCGTGACAAGCGCACATCGCCCACGTGGCAGTTTCCCGTCAGCACAAAACGCTCCACCCGCGCCGCATGCTCCGTAGCATCGAATACTGCGCCGGGTTGCAGATCAATCAACGTGATCGCCCGCCTGATGGTGCGTTCGATAAGCTCCAGCGTCGCACTTCCCGTACCACGCTGCTCCCACGAAGCTGTCGAAGTATCAACGACGCTCGATGTTCGCGCATCAAAGGGGTTAAGCAGTTCAAGCACCAGCGACGGGACGACCGCGCGCCACAACATATCCGACAACGGCTCGTCGACGCATACACCATGATCGATCATCTGGGCTCCGCGCTGGATACGGCCACTCCACACCACCAACGTGCGCTGGCCCTTCCGCGTGTGCAGCGGGAGCAGTTCATTCGCGTCGAGCTTTACGAGTCGCGTGCAGCAGCCCGGATGCACATCACATTGGAACACCTTGACGGCGACAGATGAATCAAAACGCGGGACCCACACCCCTTGATCTTGAAGGATCAACGAGTATGAGTGCTGGTGAACCGGTAATGCGATGCGCCACTGCGAGTCCTCGCTGGGCGTGTGCAGCGCGGCGTGGCCCTTGCGCGGTACTTCCGGTCGATTCACCGAAGCCCGCGCCGCTCTAGCGGCATCGCGTTCGGTGCGTCATCCGCCACTCAGACGCGACGCGAGCTGGTCGCTGATTCGCCGCTCGAGCTTGCCGCTCGACTCGCAGCTGACCGGTGACGCCCCGTTGTCCTCCGGGCGCGCCACGGCTTGCACTGACGTGTGCACAATCGAGCCCCCCGGGGGTCCCTCCACCACCGTCGTTGTCACCCGGATGAACACGGGATAACGATCTGCGGTTTTACCCATCGCACTCTGACCGCACTCCACATAGGTCGACATACGCATGCCGCCGAGCGACCGCCGGAACAGTGTATTGCGTGAGACCAGCACCATCCCCGTGGGATCGGCGCGCTCAACACCAAAATTTAGCTGAGCAAGAACGGGAGCCACGGCACCCCACACTCGGTCAGGGGCGAAATCGATCGTGTCGCTGCGTGCCGCACGATTGCGGGTAATCTCGAACCCACCCCGCGGCCCGGCTACGTCTGTCACCGTTGGTGCCGATTCCGTGACCACCCGCGTGCCCCCGCCCGACGACGCTGCACACCCTCCCGCGAACATCGCCAACAACATCGCCGTCAGTCTGCGCATCGGACTCTCCTGAATCAGCGCCTCAGTGATACTACACGCCCGAGCCACACGTATTAATCAATCGTGCGATGCATAGACCCCGGTGCGGCCGGCCGTGGTGAACGACAGTACATCGTATCGATCGGTCCGCCCACCTGGTCCTTCCATCCCGGGGCTTCCCATTGGCATCCCAGGTACGGCGAGTCCTGCCACTTTCGGTTTATCACGCAGCAGTCGCTTCACATCAGCGGCGGGTACGTGTCCCTCGAGGACATAACCGTCCACCACGGCAGTATGACATGATCGCAGAGACTCCTTCACTCCGAGTGACGTCTTCTTCATCTGAAGGGCGCGTTCATCAAGATCCGTCACCCTCGCGTCGAACCCGGCCTCGCGCATGTGCTTCACCCACTCCTTGCAACATCCGCAGGTCGCCGATTTATAGACCTGCAGGACAGGGGCGGCCTCGACACCGGCGACGTCAACGGCCCGCGTGGTGCGCGAATTGGACGACGCAGCGGCAACCACGGTAGCGACGACAAAAACTGAGAGAAGTTTCGCTGTGTTATTCATCAAATTCCTCGTGCCGAATCAGGATCTGAACAGCTAGCGGGTCCAGACCGCTCCAGCAAGAGGGAAACCCTGAATCAGCGTCGATTCGCGTTGTACACGAGTGTCGCCCCAATGCCGGGAAGCGCAACGACGAGACCGCCGAGGGTCCAGCATATCACGCCGCATTCCCTTCGGTCGGCGTCGTACAGGGCGTTGCCGAGCTTCACGACGGCATAGGAGGCGCCCAACCCGGCGGCTGAGCCCAGTAAAGCATCGGTGTACCTACCTCCGCGGCCAATCACCGCGGGCGGGGTTGCGGCGACGAGCACTACCGCCGCATACGCGGCAGCATAGGCGGACTGCGACGCGCGTTCCTCGCTTCCTCCCCACTTTTCCATCAAGCGCTTCGTGGCCCAGCCACCACCAACAAACGCCACGGGCGTCAACACCGCCGCTGTCCCCACTTGAGCGACAAATCGCCCCGCCTCGACGTCGGCGCGCTGCGCCCTCGCCGCGGCAGGAATACAGAGGGCCGCAGCACACGCGGCGCCTGCAAGCCACTTAGCCACCGGCAGGATCAACCAGTGTGATCTCCTTCACCTGCGCACTGTTCACCAGGATCCGCACGTTATTCCCTTTTTTGTCCACCGGCGTGAGAAAGTACATCGGCCGGTTGGGCGGGTATCGCAGTGCAATGCCGACGATCTCTTCGCCGTCCGCGAAGCACACTTTGACCACCCTGGAGCCGGTCACGCGTGCATCGTTAGGTTCGATTTCGGCGGAGTCCCGTCGCGCGCGGTCCCCATCCAGACCATGGACGAAGAATAGGGCTTTCAGCTCTCTGAGCTCGACCTTTACCATCTCGCCGGTGAGCGTACGGACGTGGCACGTCGGGCGGGCCGGATCCACGTCCAGACTCATTCCTTTGACGACGCGTCCATCGACGAATCGCGCTACAATCGCGTTAGCCATAGCTGAATTTGCGGCCTGTGATCGATCGAAAGTTTCCACGCGCCCTCCTCGGCCCAGGCCAAAGACGACTGTCTCCCCTTCCCTGAAACCGCTGTGGTCCCGTCCTCCGTAGTATGAATCAACGAATTCCGCTCACCTTCGCTCCCCCTTCAACGGAGTCGCACATGGAAGAGATCAAAGTGTCCGGTTCGAAGCTCAAGGAGAAAGTGAAGGAACTTCTCCGCGAGGGCAACGTCCGGCGCATAGTGATTCGCAATTCAGAGGGTCGCACCGTGCTCGACATGCCGGTTACTGCTGGCGTTGTGGGAGTTGCACTGCTTCCGTTTCTGGCCGCCATCGGCACCATCGCCGCGCTTGCCAGCGACTTCTCGATCACAGTGGAGCGTGACACGGGTACGTCCGTGGAAACGAAGGAGTAGCGTCGCCTACAGGTGTCGAGGGCGCGGCGATTGCCTGAGTCATCGTGCCTTACAGGTATTTAGCAGGCCCGGGAACTGACCGGAGATGCTGTTGCGTGCTCGGCGTTCGCCCCGCTGTCCGACAGCCGGAACTCCCTCACCGCCTAACGATTTGCGAGAAGGGAAAGCAGCGCCCAACGCCTCAGCGCAGCGCGGCGAGACGTTCCTCAACGGCGTCGACCAGCGGTTTCATTCCGTCGGCGTCAAATACCAGCGTCACTCCGGCCGCATGGTACAATTCCGGCAACGTGGCGGTTCCGCCTAACGACAAGAAACGTTTATAGCGGGCCAGTGTCGCGGCATGATCCGTCTGGGCCGCGCGCCAGAGTTGCAAGGCCCCCATCTGCGCGATGCCGTATTCGATGTAGTAGAACGGCAGTTCAAAGATGTGCAATTGTCTGTACCAGCGACTGACTCGTTCGTTTTCCAGCCCGCTCCAATCGATTCCCCGCTCAAACCGATTACGAACATTAATCCATGCGGCGTCCCTGGCAGCTGCGTCGGCTCCATCGTCCGAGGTATAAATCCATCGTTGAAAGGCATCGACACTCGCGATGTGACCCAGAGTGAGCAGGACGTCCTCCAGATGCTCAACCTCCGCGGCCCGTGCATCCGCTCCGTCGTAGTACCCCACGGGTGCAGCGAGCAACGGCCCGACCAACAGCTCCATTCCCATGGAGGCCAGTTCCGCTGCCTCGTGACCCGTGCTTCGCTGCCAGATAAATGGTTGGCGGCTCGCCAGCATATCGTGAAAGGCATGCCCCGACTCGTGAATCAAGGTGTTCACATCATCCGGGACACCCACGGCGTTCATGAAGATGAACGGTAGTTTGCGATGCGGGAGCGCAGTGCAGTATCCACCCGGGGCCTTTCCTGTACGCGAGTCCAGGTCCAGCATCCCTTCCGAACGGAGGCGCCCGAAGATGGAACCGAGCTCGGCATCAAGCGCCGTAAACATCCGTTGCGCCGGCTCCAGCAGTCCGTCCACGTCCTCGAACGGACGCAGGCGCTCGTTGCTTAGTAAAGAGACCTGTGTATCCCAGGGACGCAGAGTGTCCACGCCAAGGACACTACGGCGACGCTCCATGAGACGGCTAATCGCCGGAACCACTGTGGATTCGACCGCGTCATGAAAGCGGAGACAATCGTCCGGCGTATAATCGAATCGATGTTTTGCTGCAAAGGCGAAGTGCATGTGGTTGGCGTGGCCCGCATTAAGCGCCGCGCGCTGCCTCAGCCCGTGCATGGTTGTGAACAGCGTAGCCAGTTCGTTACGAACAGCCTGATAGGCTTCCGACGTCGCGCGAAATGCTGCCTCCCGCGTTGCACGATCGGGCTCCTTGAGGAACCCCTGCACCTGTGGCACGGTGAGTGTTTTCCCCTGCCATTCTATCGCTAAGCTGCCCGTCACCCGTTGATAGTGTGACACGCAATCTTCAATCTGCGACATCAGTGGCACGTTCTCTTCGCGGAAATTTTCTATGTCGCTGCGAAACTCACGCATCGCGATGCCCATGCCCTCAATACGAGGACTCAGGCTTACGAGGCGTTTGGCGAGTCGCACATTTTGTTCAACCACCAGCGGATAAATCTCCGATGACCAACGGTGGTTCGCGGCTTCCTTTTCCGGATCTTTCGTGTCGCAGGTGTACTCGATCATCGCGCGTGTCGCCGCCTCCTCAACGCGCTCCTGCCAGTGCGACCAATCGGCCAGCCACTCCGCCTCGGCCCCGTCGGCGATAGGATCGGTCGCCAAGGCTTCGTACACGTGCGCCAAATCCTCCCAAGTCGCGTCTTTCAAGTCGATCGCGGACATCAATGCCATGTGGAAAACAGTTCAAGTCTTAGTGGTCGCAGAGCAAGATAGCGCGGGCGCAAAGCGCGGTGCGCGTGGCCATTTCGCAGCAGGGCAACGACCTGGTTTGGACGGATATCGCGGCGCCGAGGACACATCGCTGTTCTGACAGATGTCTGCTGCCGATACTACCCGAAGCTGACTCTGACCAACTCGCATGTCTGACATCTACCTCGTACGCCAACCCGTGTTCGACCGCAGTGACACTGCGCTCGGGTACGAATTGCGTTTCAGGGAGGCGGAAGACGGAAGTGACCCGTTCGCGCGGAGTTACATGAGCGGCGCTTTCGAATTCCTCCGCGCCGGACTCCCCGCGTGGGTGCGCGCTTCCAGAGAGCAGCTCCTCGGCGGGATCTTTGATACCCTTGAGCCCGGCGCCCTCGTGTTGCTTGTCCCCCCAAGCGTCGGTGCTGATGACGAAATAGTGTCTACTGTGACGGCCCTCGCGAAGCGCGGCATCCGGGTGGCACTCGACGAATTCGAGCTTCCTAAGGAGCTGGGTGCTCCAGTGCTGAACCTTCTGCAGGCAGTGCAGATGGTCCGCATCGATCTTCGCTGCCAGGATCCCTCACAGCTGGCGCCCCTCGTGTCGGCACTCAAGCGACAGGTAAAGAAAGTCGTCGCGGATCACGTGCTGGATGCCACGCTGTACAAGGCGTGTGCGGCACTGGGATTTGATGTCTTTCAGGGTCCGCATTTCAGTCGCCCCGAGCCCCTCCCCGCTGCAGAGATTCCTACGTCGACCGCGGCCGCACTGCGATTGTTGGCCCTCGCACGTGACGCCAACACTCCGGAACGCGAGCTGGAGCGGGTTATCAGCGCCGATCCGGGAATTACGTATCAACTGCTTCGGATCGTCAATTCCGCCGCGTTAGGCGGCCGCGGGATCACGTCCATCTCTCACGCGCTGCGGCTGGTCGAACGAAACAACGTAATTCGCTGGCTCGCGCTGGCCTCGGCCACTGCACATGGCGGCAAACGCGGTGTTGACGATGAGCTGATTCGCCAGACGGTTCAGCACGCGCGGTTCTGTGAGTCGATGGCTCTCCCCACCGCTGGACTGGACAAAGGCACGCTCTTTCTCATGGGCTTGTTTTCCATGCTGGACGCCGTTTTTCGGATGCCGCTTCAGGAAGTCCTCGAGCGGGTCAACATCGATGACGAGGTCAAAACGGCCCTCCTCGACCGAACGGGCAAATACGCAGAACCCCTTATGCTGGTGGAATCCTTACGAGCTTGGACTGTGGGAAGCTGCCGCCGAAACGACCGCGCAGATCGGACTCGATCCTGCGGTGCTGCCACAGATTTACGCAGAGTCCGTGCAGTGGGCGGCGGAGCAGATGCCGACAAAAACCAGCCCCGCCGTCGCACGCGCTTCGTAGCACGTACAAACCGCGGTCAACACCTAACGCACGTCAGACTGCCGACGAGCGGGTTTGCCGCGACGGCTGACGCAGTATGCGTCGGGTAGTACAGCTTATCAAAGACAAGTGGCCGGACGGACCCCGGCACGCGGTGTTACTCGTAGCGCAGCGCTTCGATGGGATCAAGTTTGGCCGCGCGGGACGCTGGCAGAAGCCCAAACAGCACACCAGTAAAACCACTCGCGAGCAGCGCTGCAACGATGGCGCCCGGCGGTACGGTTGCGGGCAACGGCGTGTAGGTGCGTACCACGACCGCGAGCAACCACCCGATCACGAGGCCTGTGACGGCTCCGATTGATGTCAACGTGGCGGCTTCCACCAGAAATTGCCACAAAATGACACGGCGTGTCGCACCCAGCGCCTTTCGAACGCCGATTTCCCGTGTGCGCTCAGTGACACTGATCATCATGATGGCCACAACACCCACGCCACCGACGATCAGACCAATACCACTTAGTGTAATCATGACGAGGAAAAACACCGACGTCATTTTTCCCCACGTCTCGAAGAGCTTTTCCTGCGTCACGATCGCAAAGGTATTCTCCTGAGCCGGGCGCAGGCCGCGCGAAGCACGCAACGTCGCTACGACATCGTCCATCGCGACATCACGGGGCACACCCTCCCGTGGTTTCACGGTCATGTCGATCCAATCGAGCCAGACGTTCAGGTGTCGACGACCGGTGTTGAACGGCACAAAACCGGCTGGAGAAGGTGAGCCGAGGAACTCAGCTCCACCATCAAAGATCCCGATCACCTCAAAGGGCATCCCTTTTACCGTGACAACCTTGCCGATCGGATCAATACCTTCGCCGATGAGGCGCTTCTGCATTTCACCGTTGATAACCAGCACGCGGGCACCGTTGCGATCTTCCGCCTCGGTAAAGGTGCGACCTTCTGTAATGTCACCACCGCTGATCTCAAGCCACCGGGCGTTCGTGGCACGGACGCGAACACTGGACAGCTGTCTGTCATAAAATTTCACCGGGACAGATGAACCGCCTTCGACGATCACTCCCTCGATTGACGGCAACCGCCTGATCGCCTCTGCTTCGGATATAAGCAACGGCGGATTGCTGCGCCACTTGCACGTGTCCTCAGTGCCGTCACACGCCTCAAAGGAGATGGGGAAGCGATTGAGAGTAAATGTCGTCGGTCCGGCTTTCTCAAATTCCGAGGCAACCCCCCGATTAATCCCGTTGATCGCAGACGACATCAACACAACAACAAGCACACCGATCGCAATACCGAGTATGGTCAGTGCCGCACGGACACGATTCGCGCGAAGCGAATCGATCGCAATTGTCACGCCTTGAAACAAACTTTCCACACGGGCCATGAAGCTCATTGACCTACTCCTGCCTCAATGCTTCGACGGGGTCCAGCAGAGCCGCACGGCTCGCGGGATACACGCCTGAAATAATTCCGACACCACCACCAACCACCACGCCGAGAATGATCGACCAGAGTTCGACCGCGGCTGGTAACGGCGAAAATGCCTTGATCGCCTCGGCGATGCCGATCCCTATCAAAATGCCAATTGCGGCACCCACGAGAGCGAGCGTCGTTGATTCAACAATAAATTGGGACAGGATGTCGCGCCGCTTGGCTCCCAAAGCTTTGCG
Source organism: Gemmatimonadaceae bacterium (assembly GCA_041749115.1). GTDB lineage: Bacteria > Gemmatimonadota > Gemmatimonadetes > Gemmatimonadales > Gemmatimonadaceae > JBGTBX01. The sequence continues at coordinate 3,166 of JBGTBX010000499.1, read as the reverse complement.
CACACCGATTTCCCGCGTGCGCTCGGCGACAGCCACGAGCATGATGTTCATGATCACGATCGAGCCGACGATCAATCCGATCGCAGGCAATGCTACGCCCGCAATAACCAAAAACCCTTCGATCTTCTTCCAGAACTCCAGCGCGCTATCTGCCGTCTGAAGCGAGAAGTTGTCCTTCTGCGACGGACGCAGGCCGCGGATCACGCGCATCTGCATACGAACATCTTCCAGCCCCGCCTGCAGCTGCAGTTCATCCGGAAACGACACGATCATCCCATCGATGATTCCGGTTGCGTTAAGCAATCGGCGCGATTGCGAGTTGAAAGCCGTGACGGCAAATTTGTTCATCGAAATCCCGAAGGCACTGCCCTGGTCCTCGATGACACCTATCACTTCGTAGGGCAGTGACCCGATGCGGACTTCGCGTCCCACGGGGTCGACGGCAGGGAAAAAATGATCAGCGACGTCTTTCCCGATTACCACCACCGTCGAGCCGAGCGCAAACTCCTGCTCGGTGGGCAGTCGACCATTCTCGACGACGAACCCTTTTTGCTCAAACCACGCCCCGGTCGCCGCCGTGAGCTCCACTTGCCGCGGTCGTGCGTACTTTGATTCAAAGGTCACGCTACGATCAGAGTAGACCGACCACTTTGCGCCATCAGGCAGTGCCGACGCCACCCGAACCATCTCCTCTTCTCTAAGCCGTGGACGTGACCGCCATTCCCGCCACTCAGATTCGTCGATGTCCCCCATCTGGATATTTGGACGCTGACGAACCTCGAAGCTGTTCTTGGGGATCAGCTTGCCGATCAGATCGTCTTCCATGTACTGCCCCATTCCGTTCACGATCGAGACGATAGCGATCAGAAATGTGACTCCAATGCTGACGCCGAGCAGCGTGAAGAAGCTCTTAAGCTTCTGAACGCGGATCTGGGCAACCGCGAGTCGTACCGCTTCCATGAATGACATATGCGAGACCTACGCTCTTGTCTCGGGGGTAGTTTCATGGGGCACCTGGGGATGGTAGCGACAGGCACGACGCGAGGCAGACGTCAGCGATACAGCTGAAATGGCGCCCGTTTGAGGGCGAATTCCGCCGCTTCCCGGTCCCACTGTGTGATCAGGTCCTCAATGCCTCCTTCCCGTTCCACTGCGGCCCGGAGCCGCTTGGAGCCTGACAGTGCATCGACGTGGGATTCACGCCACGTAAATGACTTGGCATGACGACGGTAAATTTCACGGAGGAGCTCGAGACCAACGACGTGCGGTCGAACCAGCTCCCTGTCCGCAACCACAACAAGAATGACAGGAATTGTTTCGCCGCCGAACTTGTAACCCTTGTCGATCAGCTGCGACGTGGAATCGAAGACCACGCCGGGAATGCGTTTCAAATTGAGCGCCCGAGCGATGGCGCCCGCATCGTCGAGCCACGAGGCGCCGATCATCTGGAACGGCATGATCGTGCCACGCCCTTCGGTCACATTGGTTCCCTCGAAGAAGACCGTCCCGGGATACAGCACGGCGGCGTCTCCCGATCGGATGTTGGGTGATGGATTCACCCACGCCATACCGGTCTCGTTCCACCACATGGACGGCTCGTAACCCTGCATGGGGATCACGGTAATATCTGCATTCAGCTGCCCGGTACCCACCAGAAACCGCGCCAATTCACCGATCGTCATTCCATAACGCATGGCCACCGGATATTGACCCACAAACGAGCGAAAATCCGGATCCAGAACACCCCCCTCTACCTTGTCATTCCTGATAAGGTTGGGTCGATCGAGCACGAGGACTTTACGCTTTGCCGCGGCAGCAGAGAGCGCCATCGTCCATGGATAGGTGTACACCCGCGCCCCCACGTCCTGAATGTCATAGATCAACACGTCCACATCGCGAAGCATCTCCTCCGTGGGTACGCGGGTGGCTCCGTAGAGGGAATGGACCGGAACGCCCGTAGCTGAATCAATGGACGACGCCACGTGATCCCCCGCCCTCGCCGCGCCGCGTATACCGTGTTCAGGACCGAACAGCGCCGTCAACCGAACATTTGGTGCTGCGTGCAGAAGGTCCGCCGTGCTGCGCGACAGCGGACCGCTGATCCCTGTATGGTTGGTGATCAGCCCGACGCGCTTCCCTGTGATCAGATGTATGGAATCCGAAAGGAGCACCTCGATCCCGGTCCGCACTCTTGATTGCGCGGACGCCGGAGGCACGCTGCCCACACAACACATCAGGACAGTCGCCAGGCAGGAAAGGACTCGAGAGGATCTTCGCATGCGCCGTTGTTGAGGGTGCCTCATGATACGCCGCGCGGCAGCGAAGGTCACGTGTGCGTGGAGTCGGAGCTCGCAATGAGCGCGCGCGGCGCTCTCTGACGGATTGACGTGCTCCCATTTTGTGATGGAACACCCCCTCCTCCCCTTCTGCCCAGACCACCCCACCACTCCGCCACTTTGCGGGCCGCCGTCCCCAGCGCTGCACCAACCATGGTCGGATAGTCAATCACGGACGAGCCGTCCTCCATATCGAGCGACCGCAGAATATCGTGACGCATGCGTATCGCGATCGGCGTCGCGAACGTGATCGGGTTGAAGTGTGCGTCGTAGCGCACACCCAACCCCTCGATCAAGGCTGCCGTCCGCGCAAAGTACACCATCTCACTGGTCAGCCGAACCGGCCAGTCATAAAGCAATGAGATGATCTCCTGCGCCAACAGCTGAATGCGTTCCTGAAGCGTGGCGGGATCATATGCGATGGACATTAAGCGGTCCGCCAATGGCATCAGCTGTTCGTTTGTCACCCCTGGTTCGAGCAGGCCGAGCGACCGGAATCCTTCAACAATTCCCCGCGTGTCCCTGCGAATCGCGGCGAATACGGTACGCACCAGATCCGCACGCATGGGTTTGGGGACCCGGATCACCATACCGAAATCCAGAATGACGATGCGACCGTCGGGATGCACCAGCACATTGCCCGGGTGTGGATCCGCATGGAAAAAGCCGTCCACCAGCATCATGCGGAGGTACAGTTCCATCACCCCGCTTATCACACCCCGCGGATCCGGCGCCGAATCGCCGTTTGTGCCAGCGAGTTGATCGACGCGCACGCCTTCCACATACTCCAGCACCAGGGTGCGCCGGCGCGTCAACTCCGGAATGACACG
>JBGTBX010000498.1:0-4461 GCA_041749115.1 Gemmatimonadaceae bacterium | reverse complement strand
GCCGCCGGCGGCTCCGAGGTCGAACCCGCAGCCGCCGACAGCGGAGGCGGCCGCGCGGATCGTCAACGAGGCGTGGCGTGATCCGGATTGAGGAACGCTGCTGTGGGTCGCGATGACCACCGGCGCGAGGCGCAGCGAGCTGTGCGCCATCCGCTGGTCATCGGTCAACCTGAAGGGATGCCACACCGCCGCCATCGGGGGCGCAAGGCACAGCGTGCGCCGGCGCCAACGAACGAGGCGAACCCATGCTCGCACCCGCCGCCACCAGCGCGCCTTGCACCCCCGACGACGGCGCGGCCTTGCTACGCACGTCCGATCGACGGTGGAGCCCCAACGGGGCAGCCCAGCTTTGTCGGTGGTCCGTGGCACTCTTCAGAGCGCGCTGCTGCCAATCCGGAACACTCGCCGCTGATCGGAGACGACGCCGATGCCCCCAAACCCGGCCAACCTCAGTTCGGTTGACCTCGTCTACCCCACGTACCTAAACACACCGATGCTCGTGGACTTCCTCGCCACGCTTGATGACGGTGTTTCCTTCACGAGCGACGTCGCAGAGAGAGTCGACCAGACGCGCAGGCGCGCCGACGAAGTTGGAGCATCGATTGGGCTTCCCAATCTCGCTTCCCTCCTCGGATTAACGTTATCCGCCAGCGGAAAGCTAGTGCGTGACAATACGGACCAAGAAACTGTCGACAGGAAGTTTGTCAGGGAGCACACGGCAGCGTCGCTTTTCAACCGGCTCCGCCATTTGCTCAGGGCTTCGGAGAAGATTGTCCGGATTGAGACGTTCGCGCATGTGGGCAAGGTCGTTCCGGGATCGATAGTTGAGTGCGTGGGGACGATCGACAGGAATCCATTGGAGGCAATATCGGTGCTCTATGAAGATGCGCGCCCATATTGGTTTTGCAGAATGTTCGTGAGGTGCGCTCAGAGTGGACGTCTGACGACGATAGCGATGACGACAGCGACGATTCAGCTGAGCCGAGCGACGAAGAAATACGCAACGAAGCGACTCGACGGATGCGCGATATGGATGAAATGTTCCATGTCGTAGCCGAGGATGTCAGGAAGTCGCAAGTAATTGATCTGCCGATGCGACTAAGGACCACTGGGCAGCAAGCCGTTTCCGCAGTTCTGGCCGCTGATCGAGACTACTTCACTGCCGCCGTCGAGGCAATGTTGTTAGGAGGTCAGTTCAAGGTCCTGGGCAAAGTGACAGGCGTTGACGTGTCACCGGAAGAGTCGCTGACCATCGTGCGGCGGGGCGTTATCGGGCTAATCGGCCAGGAAAGACTTGAGCAGCTGATCAGTGCCACGCGAAACGATGATCTTAACTTGCGCATCCCTGAGGTGACTATTTCGTCGCCATGGATTCAGGTGCTACCGCTCGCGATTTTTGTGTAACTTGAACCTGTCCGCTAGTCGATATTGGGAATTATGTAGGAGTGCGAGACGTCATGCCGAAGTCCAAGGGGCGGAAGCCGAAGAAGCAGACTCGTTCGACATCCCGGAGGGGCGCACCCATTCCCACTTCGGCGGGGTCGATGCAATACCAAGTTGGTCGACTGCGCGGCTCTGATGATGCGATCGGAGGGCTGCTGCTTTCCGGGCGCGCCGCGCCCGATCTTATGATCGAGCTGCTGCCGCCGCTGCTGTGGCTCAGTCACATGCACGGTAAGCCTGCGAATCATTGTGTTGACGGCAGCATGATCCTGTACTTCGCCTACGCGCAGCTTGGAATCTTGGCACAACCGCGTGCCGTGGACCTCGTTGTGTCCAATCGTCAGACTGACAAATCCGTCTATTATGGCCGACCTGATCCCTTCTGGGACGGCACCACCTTTCACGGGCACTGTGTATTGTGGCTACCGCGATCGGGCCGGCTCATCGATGCGACAGTCGAGCAGTACCCCGAAGTAAGTAGGCATCGGCTCGGCCCCATCTGTGGCCGGCTCGCGGCGAGTTACGGCTCGCCCGAGCAGCAAGCGGCGATATCTCAGGGGGAACTCCCCCCAGGGTCGCATATTGCAGTCGAGCGTCAGGATCTACTGCTCCTATACACCGCGACTGATCACCAGTTCGACCAAGTCGTAACCAGCTCGGATACCGTGCGGGACGCGGCTGAGAGATACCGGAGGGCCGGAATAAATCTCGCGTCCCACGCGCTGACTTTTCTGCGATTGCCGGAGGTGGTCGACAACATCCGACAAGCCAATTATCGTCGAGTTAATGCGTTGTTGAATGTGCTGGGTGCACCGGTTGATGCCGTGGTCGACGAGCGGGGCGATTACAGGTTCACAATGGATGGCGGGAATGACGCCGGGCAGGCATTGCGGTTGGACGAATTGCCGATTGAATCGCCGCCCGCGCATGTACCAACCGCCCGAGAAAAACTGCGCCACGCCCGCCGGGCGGCTACCCCTAACCGGCCGGTCGCAGCTGAACGCGCACTGCGCGAAGTCCGACAGCAGGACGACATCCCCGCACAGCGCACAGACGAGAACGACGCGCCGACGGCGGCGCCTGTCGGTGCGCCGGCCCAGGCCGAGCGTGGATGGTTCAGAAGGATCGTTGGCCGGTAGATCCCGGGAGCCCGTGACACGTTGCTCCCAAGATCCTCCGCCACCCCCCGTGGCCCGCGCGCGCCACCATCCCGTCGCGGGTGTGGTGGGGCTGGTGGTCGCGGCCGGATGGGGGCTGGCAGATGACGGTGTCACTGCTGGAGCCCGGCCCAGAACGGCGCAGACCGCGCCAGGGTGCCCTCTTCTCGCTGGCTCCTGTGGTGATCCGGTTGTTCTACTCTGGTTCGGGTCGGTGTGGTGGGCTAAGCCCCGATTGACGTCTTCACCAGGGCGACGGCGAGTGTGACTAACCCGCCAAGCAGGCCGAGAATCACTGTGGCAGTCTTGACTCCTTCCAGTGGTTCCGCTTTTATCTCCTTACCGAGCTTCCGCCAGTAATGACCGATGAATGCCAGCTTGATTTTCTGCCATTTGTGCTGCCGTCGATGGCAGCCCATGAGTAGGCCATGCGAATTTTCGCGACACAGCGTCCCATTTCGGTTGATGACGCTACACCAATTTGGCACCTGAAATAGGAAATAGAATGTCACAAGACTCGATAGAAGGATCAATGGTGCCGGACCGAGCGTGTTATTTACGACAGCGAAGATCACAACAGCGAGTAGAGCGAAACCCCAGTACCGCCTGATGCCCCCCATGCTGTGCCACTATACGGCGGCAAGGGCGCTGCGCGGTAGGTGCAACAGTGTCCGGCCGGTCGTTGGAACCCACCACCCGAGACCGGGACAGGAGCACGCCATGACCGACGACCACCACGCCGACTTCAGCACCGACGACTACAACACCGGTAGCTCTGCCTGGGGGGCTCGGCGGCGCCGCGCTCGCGCTGACCCACCGGGGACTGACCCACCGGGGACGCGTCCGCACCGCCGCTCTGCTCATCGCCGCCGCCTTCCGGAGTGCGCTGCGAGGAAGAACCCCCACCTCGCGAAGCGGCCGCCGCGCCAGGCCGACGTCATCAACGTGCATGATCACGCCATGTTTTCCCCCACGCTTATGACTAATCGCCATGTACCAGGGCGAAGCGCCACCGAGCGTGGTGTGCCGGACTGACCAGCCGCCACACAATCATCGTTGACCGCCTCGAACCATGCCGGATCAGCGGACGTCAGATCCGTCAGGTCGTGGGTTCAAATCCCACCCGCCCCACCAGAATTTGGCGATCGTGTGCTGAAGGCTGCGCAGTACCGCGCGCTGCCATGCCCCTTATCTCTGGTTCGCGTCACGCGCGGCCGGGCGGGCTAATGCTGCAACGGCGGTGTGGCGTGTCGTGGGATGCTGACGCCTGTCTGGCAGCGATGCTCACCGTTTATTGGATCTTGCTGGGTGGTGTTGTTGGATGCGGTGGTCGAGCTGATCCCGAGCCGGGTTCGCCCGCTCGGAGCTGCGCACGAAATCACCACGGTCGGCGTCAGTAAAGGGCGTGGAATGCTTTGATGCGGCGTCCGTGGTTGCTCCGCACGGCGAAGACGACGGACGCCACGACCGGCTCAGCGGATCAGGGGGTTCGGGTCCTTCGCTGCGTCGTGCATGTCCCGACTGGCCCTGAGGTTCCGGACGATGTCATTGACGTTGTCGGCGTTCACCCCGTCAAGACCGGGTAGCGACATAATAATGTAACCGGCGTTCTCCTCGGCGAGTTTGCCGGCAATCTTCGCTTCGTCGACGCCCGGCGACTCGACCTTGATCAGCGGTGTCTGACCGTTCTCGTCGTTCACCGGCGGCTGCTTGAGCTGGTCAGGGTGCAGGGCGGGCCGCTCCGGTTTAGAGGCAACGGGTCGCTGGTCTCGCCCGGGCGGGCGGGCCACGCTCTTCTCGCCCGTACCGGAGGAGCCCGCCTCGGCGGAGTTCAGCGCGGCGTCACGACGGCGGGCGCGCG
>JBGTBX010000497.1:0-14202 GCA_041749115.1 Gemmatimonadaceae bacterium | reverse complement strand
CGGGGGTGTGGCTCCTCCTGTCGATTCTCTGGACGAATCAGATGGTGCTGCTTTTTAACTCCGCGGGTCTTCCACGCGACGATTCAATATGGAGTCTGGCGAAGCTGCAGGTTGTCACCTCGTGCATCTGGCTGGTGCTGTCGCTCCCCGTGCTGTGGCTCGCCCGGCGATTCCGACTGTCGTCGTCGCAGTGGGTGACACGGTTGCCGATTCATATCGCCGCTGCCTGGGCCTGCGGCTTCATTCACGTGGGTGGCATGCGGTTGCTGGGGGTTTCGCCGTCTCCGGTGTTCTCGAGTAACAACCTGAATCCCATCACGGGGGATTTTTTCATCTATCTCGGTCTGTTGGCCTGGTCTCATTCGCGCGATTTCGTTGCCTGGTACCGGGCGAAGGAGCTGGATGCCGCACGCCTTACGGCGCAGATTGCCAAGTCGCGTTTTCATGCGTTGCGCATTCAGCTGCGCCCTGAGTTTCTGCTGGACACTCTGGACCGCCTGGTGGCTCTGGTACGTACAGACGTGCCACGTGCGGAGACTCTCATCACGCGGCTCGCCGACACGCTGCGCCTGACGCTGGATGTGGGGCGGCAGCCCGAGACGATGCTGGCGAGAGAGTTGTCGCTGGTGCGTTCAGCTATTGAGACGCACCGCCTCGCTGCACGGCCGGCCTTGCAGCTGCACGACGATTTATCAACGGAGACGCTGACCGACTTGATTCCATCGCGACTGGTATGCGCGCTTGTGGACGAGTTGCTCGCGTCGCTCCCCGTGGCAGCCGACGCGCCGTTGATCGTGCACATCGACAGTCGCCGCATTTCGGGGGCGACACAAATCGCGGTGCGTGCCGACGCGCATCTTGATCACAAGCGGCTGAATGGTGCGCACTGGTGGTGGAAAGAAGGCGGGGTCGCAGGGCGTGCCATTCGGAACGCCGGGCCCATGATATCGGTTCTGACCCCTGATGCGAACAGCGTATTGCTGATGATCGGACGGGTCGCGGACGTGCATGTCAGTGGCGCAGGGACTGAACCCGAACTCGCAGCGTTGAGCGCGTCGTAGTCGCAGGACCACACACCTCTCAGGAGCAGCCTATGTCCGTTCGAGTGTTAATTGTTGATGACGAGCCCATCGCCAGGCGCCGCATGCGACGTCTGCTGCGACTCGAGAACGACGTCGAGGTGCTCGATGACGTGGGGAGCGGTCGCGAAGCCGTGGAAGCGATTGCGGAGCACAAGCCCGATCTGGTGTTCCTCGACGTACAGATGCCAGACGTGGATGGCTTCGGCGTGGTTGAAGGCGTCGGCACCGATCAGATGCCGCCAACGATCTTCGTGACGGCGTACAATGAATACGCGGTGCGCGCCTTCGACGTCCATGCCATCGACTACTTGCTTAAGCCGTTTGACGCGGAGCGGTTTCGTGCCGCCTTTCAGCGCGCGCGCTCGTACATTGAACAGGTATCCTCTGCGGAACAGGGACGAAAGATCAAAGCCCTTCTCGAGCAGGTTCTCGGTGAGGAGGCGGCGTCATCCATTGAGCGCAACGGGAGTCGTGGTGCGGCGATCCATGCCCCGCCAGTTCGGCATCGGTATGTTGACCGACTGACAGTAAAGCACGATGGACGTGTGTTTTTCGTCAAGGCCACCGACGTTGATTGGTTCGAGGCAGCGGGGAACTACGTTCGCATTCACGCCGGGAAGTCCTCCCATCTGATTCGGGAAACGATGCAACGGGTGGAGTCGCAGCTTGATCCGTCGTTGTTCGTCAGGATTCATCGTGCCGTGATCGTGAACCTGGATCGGATCCGGGAACTCCAACCGTGGTTTGCCGGGGACTACGTGGTCATTCTGCGCGATGGGAGGCAGCTCAAGTTAAGTCGCACGTATCGTGAGCACCTGCACTCACGCATGCAGAGTTTGTCCTGACGGATCAGGCCGGCCAAGGATCGGCCGCAGTGGTAATGCTCTCGGTGAGCGGAGGGGTGGAGAAGTTTGTCGAGGTTCACGATCTGTGAGAGACGGGGAGGGAACCGTCGGCTGCTGCTGGCGGCCCGCAGGTGGGTAGGATGGCAGAGCCGACGGCGTTCGCTGTCGGCTCTACTTGCGTACGGCTCAGGCGGCCGGCCGTTATCTCTGAGCGGAGGTCGCGTGCGATTTAATGCGTGCTTTCACCAGTGACGTGTCGTTGCCGATCGACTCGGCACGGAGCGGGCGCGACGCGATTTCGCGAAGAGATTCGGGGAGCGGCAAGGGATCACCAGTCACCTCTTCCATGACCTCGGAGAACTTGGCCCGGTGGGCCGTGGACAGTACAATGCCGATCTGGTCCTGCGCCAGGTGGCGTTGCAGGACCGTGTAGCCGACCGCTGTATGGGGGTCTGCCACGTAGCCGGATGCCCGGAGCTGTTTAATAGCCTGCCGCGTCTCCTCATCGGTTGCAACTCCCCATTTCAGCACGCGGCGCATCGCGTGCAGGTCCCCGTCGAACATGTCCGAGATGCGCTCCCAGTTACTCGGCGCGCCGACGTCCATGGCGTTCGAGAGTGTACGCTCACTCGGTCGCTCGACATAGTCGCCCGTCTCAAGGAAGTGTGGAATGGTGTCGTTGATGTTCGTCGCGATGACAAACTGTGGTATGTCGAGTCCCATCGCTCGTGCCATTAGTCCGGAGAGCAGGTTGCCGAAGTTGCCACTGGGAACTGATACGAGGGGCGCTCGCTTATCACTGAGCGCCCGCAATTGGGCGACGGCCTCGAAGTAGTAGAGCGTCTGCGCGATGACGCGGGCAATGTTCAGTGAGTTGGCCGAGGTCAGGTGCGTTGTCTCGCGAAGCGTGGTATCAGCAAAGCACTCTTTCGCGATGCGCTGGCAATCGTCGAAACTTCCCTCGATTCGCAGGGCCAGCACGTTGTCACCGAGAGCGGCAAACTGTCGCTCCTGCAGCGGTGTCACTCTGCCGGACGGATACAACACGACGACACGAAAGTGTTCGCGTCGCCAGAACGCCCGGGCGACAGCGGCTCCTGTGTCACCGCTCGTGGCGCAGAGAATCGTCGTCTGCTGCTTTGCGTTGGCACGGGCATGTTCCAGCGCAAGTATCCCGGCCAGAAACCGGACGCCAAAATCCTTGAAGGCGAGCGTTGGGCCGTGCCAGAGCTCGAGGGCGTACGTACCATCATCGACCGGCACAAGGTGCACCGGGAAATCGAACGCCTCTGCAGCCACCGCGTCGAGCTGCGCGCGGGAATATTCATCGCCGATCAGTACATTCAGTAGCAGCGCGTTCCTTTCCTGCCACGGTCGTTCCAGCACCGCACTGAGGTTGTTGATCTGTGGGAGCGATCGCGGTACGAACAATCCACCGTTAGGCGGTACGGTGGCATGGACGGCCTCAACGAACGATACGGAGCATGCGGTGTCGCGAGTGCTTGTAAGAATCACGGTCGTGATGTTCAGCGAGTACGAAAGTCGGTGTGCAGTGCGAGCGGCATGGTCGAGCGGACGGGGACGAGGGAATCGTGCGCTGCGTGAGTGCGGGGGCAAGGTACAACATGCATGGTTCGGGCGGCGAGCCGGCGCGGTGCTCCCGGGGGGAATGGCGTCCGCTCAAGATTGGCGGTGATCCTGCCGAACTCCGGAGGGTTCAGTCCTCGGCCGGAAGCCGCCTCGATGATTGCCTTTGCGTCACAACAGTTTGCCGAAGGTGGACGTGTACTCGCCATAGACGACGAGCCTGGCCGCTGCCGATTTCCTCCTTGGTGCTGGCTGTGTCGTGCTTCCCAAGCCGTTTGATCTCGCGGCGATTTAAGACCGACTGGCCCAGGTTGCGGGCACGCAGGTCGGCTGAGCGTCTTGCGGTTGGAGCAGGCTGAGGGAATATTGTCGTCAGTGGCGACCGTCCGCGCCCAACCTCATAGATCTCTCCCCAGCAGGGGTCCGTGCGAGGCAAAGGGGGGCATACTCCCGGATCGGCATCAATTCCTTGTGTGCCGCTGCACCACGTTTGCTGGGGAGGCGAGGCCGCAGCTATACGCAGGGGGATTTGATGACGACCAATAAGGATGTGAAGCGCGTCATTCGCACGCGCATGAAGAAGACCGGCGAGTCGTACACGGCCGCACGCTCTGTCATACTCAGGAAGGGAAAGACGGATCGGACTACGGCCGCCACTGCAGCCCGCGGCGTCGGGTCGGCCGCAGCTGAATCAACGAAGGTGTCCGCGAAGGAATATGCAGCACTGAGCGGCTACAGCGACGCAGTGATCAAAGCGCGCACCGGCTGCACCTGGAAGAGTTGGGTCGGCGCGCTTGATTATGCCGGTGGGCGCGAGATGACCCACGGGGCGATCGCTAAACATCTCAGGGACGCGCACAAGCTGAGCAGCTGGTGGGCGCAGGCGGTAACCGTCGGTTACGAGCGAATCACCGGATTGCGGGAAAAGGGTCAGCGGCGCGACGGGTTGTACGAGGTGAGCGTGAGCAAAACCGTGCCCGTGTCCGTCGGCGAGTTGTACAGAGCGTTCCATGAACCCGCGCAGCGCGTGCGTTGGCTCAAGGAGACCGGGCTCCGTGTACGCACAACGGTGGAGAACAAGTCGGTTCGCATGACGTGGTCGGACCGGACCTCCGTGGAGGTGTATTTTACTGCCAAGGGTCCTGCGAAATCGACGGTGTCTGTGCAGCACGTGAAGCTGCCGGCGCAGGACGACCGTGAGACGCGTCGGGCGTACTGGAAGGAGCGGCTCACTCGGCTGACGGCATATCTCAGCGTTGGCAAGAGCTGAACTGGTACGGCTGCTGAATGAAAGGGCCCGGCGCTACCAGGGGGGGCCCTTTCAGTACCGGTCCGAAGTGATTGTTTTGTGGGTATAAGAACAAGGGCTCGATCGGCGTCGATCGGGCCCTTATTCGCGAAGTTGACGCGTGAGTTCCGCCGGTTTGTTGTCGCGACGATCGAACAGAAGCTCTGTTCATGTGGCCGCTCGCACGATGTGCCTGGGATCTGGGGACGCCCCTGCTAATTCTGACGCCGTCGCCGACGATGACGCACGGCTCCTGCCACGCCCACGAGGCCGGTGGCGACCAAAATGATCGTGGCCGGCTCCGGTATGATTTGCGCCTCAGCGAAAATGTCTATCGAGGCAGTTGATGTGGCGTTGAGCGGCTCTAGCGGCAGCGGTCGCGGTCGCAGAATGTTGAACTCGGAGTACACGGTCGGCAGAGGAGGAGGAACCAGCGGTAGCCGACCGTCACCGTAATGGAACACCGATGCACGTTCCAATTTGCCATTCCGGTACACGAAGTCACTGCCAACGGCAGTACTCCCTGCGACCGGCATTGTTGTCGTTAGTCCCACGTGAAACTGCATGTACCAGGCGTTAAGTGACTGCGGAAGGGGAAACGAGAATACCCCCGTTCCACTGCGCGTAGCGACCAGCGTTCCCAGCTTAAACGGCGTCGTGCGGCCCGTGCCTGTCTCGACGACGAGCGGGGCCCCTGTGACGCCCATGAAGGTGTATGTCAGCGCGGCGGTGCCGTTGACGAGCGTAACGGAGTTGCCGGACGCGAAGCAACCGTTTGGGGGAGGAAACTGATTGCAGGTAAACATACCCGTCGTGGTATAGTCAATGACGTATGCCAGATTGCCGTTAGGCAGGGTACTCCAGCCCTGCGAGTGGGCCGGGACGGTAAACGCGGCAGTGCTCATCAGCGCGCATAGACTACGAACGACAACGCCGCATGGTGCGAAGCGACGTGTAAGGTCGCGAAAGGACAGACGTTGGGAACGTCCCCTACCCATGCACGAAAAACGTCCCACATTGAATCGACTCATCACGTCTGATCCTCCGACACGTGTGGACTGAATGCGACTACGTTCAACCAGCGCTATCGGTAACGATAGCACACGTTGAGAGCATCGCCTATCCGTCGGAAGGATACAATCGGCGCGGGCCTACGGAGGGGTTCCTGCTGCATTCCTGACTGAGAACGGCGCTGCTAAGCAAATTGGAGTGGTATGTCCGGGGCGCCCGTAGAACGTTGCGGCTGGGAGCACGCCTCCGGCGACGGCCCCTTTTCAGATGAAGCTGGGTCTCAACTGAGTGAGTCCGGTTCGGATCTGTCGGGTCTGGCGAGATCGTGATCGCGAAGATTGGTCGCGCCTCACGCTACCTCTCCTTCGCCCCTGCGACGCCCGTCACCAGGAAATAGATGGCGAGAGAAAACATGGCTACCTGAAACTCCATCCCACCCATTGGCTTCGCTTCTGTCGGTGCGAACGACCACTGCGGTGCATGCACCATCACGATGGCGCCGAGCATGACCGGTGCCGCTGCCAACCCGCTCAGCCGGGTGATAAGGCCAACCGCCGCCGACGAGCGACGGTTGGCCGAACTGATCTCCTACTGCTCGCTTACCGCGCGCGCCACACGCTTGCGGACGTGCTGGTCCATCCACTTCGCCTGCTCCTCGTCGAGATGCAAACGATGCATGGGTTCAGCAATACCATGACCTTCACGGGGATACCGCAGGAACTCCACGGTCTTCCCAAGCTTCTTCAGTAAACGGTAGTACTGGTCCGCCTGCGGAATGGGAACACGCGCGTCTTCCTCACCGTGCGTGATAAGCAGCGGTGTTGTCACCTTGGCCGCATGCTCAATCGGCGACCAGCGTTCGTACGTCGTCTTGGATTGCGAGGGAAGACCGCCGAAACCGAATTCCAGCAGATTCGGAATGTCGGTTTGCCCAAAGAACGAATACCAGTCACTGATGCCGGCGTGTCCGATGGCTGCCTTGAAGCGCTGCGTCTGCGTGACGGTCCAGAATGTCATAAAGCCGCCGTAACTACCACCCATCACCGCCAGCTGTTCGGCGTCGGCGACGCCCTGCGCGACCACGTGATCGACACCCTTCATCAGGTCAACAAAATCCTTGCCGCCCCAGTCGTTGGTGTTGGCGTTGCTGAATGCAAAGGTGCGCCCTGAGCTCCCCCGCGGATTCCCCTGCAGCACGGCATAACCACGCGCGGCCCAGATCTGCGCACTTGCATTGAATGTGGAGCTGAAGCGACCGTGGGGGCCACCATGCACCTGCAGGATCATCGGGTATCTCGTGCCGGCCTGGTAGTCGAGCGGGTATGTCAGGATCCCTTCGATCTCCCAGTTGTCCGCTCCTTTCCACGTGATCGGCTCGGCGCGTGCGACGCGGTACGAGTTCAGGTTGCCGTGATCGGGAAACACGCGGCGTGGGTTCGCACCGTCACGTCCGGTGAGGAATACGACGTTGTCGTCCATTAACGTCGCGCCGGAGACGATCCACACCGAACCGTCCTTGTTCATCGAAAGGCTGCTGATGACAAAATCTTTGCCGAAGGAGATCTCGACGGGATCTCCACCGCTCACGGCGGCTTTGTACAGCTTGGACGTCAATCCTTCGGCGGCGATAAAATAGACCGATGCGCCATCGTGAGCCCACTGAATGTTTGATACAGAGTAGTCCAGTGTGGTGGTGAGGTTACGCGGCGCACCGCCGTTGACGCTGACAATCTTGACGTCGGTCTGGTCCGCACTGCTGTTGACGCGGTCGCTGGAGGCGTAGGCGATCCACTGGCCATCCGGCGAGAACGCAGGTGCGTTGTCGGGACCCTTGTTGTCGGTAATCTGGCGAGCCTGGCCACCTGCGGCGGGGATGACGAAGAGATCGCTGTTGTTGCTCCAGTTGGCGTCACGAACGGTGGTATTCGACCGGTTTGACGCGAAGGCGATCATTCCGCCATTCGGCGAAAGCTCGGCGCTCTGATTGTCAGTCGCCCCGTCGGTAATCTGCTTCTTTGACTTTCCGGCGATGTCGTACACCCAGATGTGCGTGTTGGTCAGCTTCTTCTCGAAGTAGTAACCATCGTCTTTTTTCTTGACTCGCTCTTCCCACTCCTTCTTGTCGGCCCGATCCGTGGCTTTCGAGAAAATGAACTGTGTGCCGCTCTCGGAGAACGAACCATTCGTTGGCAGACTGTCGTCCTCGACAAGCCTTACCGCTTCACCGCCCATCGGTGAGATGGCGTACCACGCGGATTTGCCGTCCCGGCTGCTGCTGAATGCAACGCGTCCGTCGGGCAGGAACCGGGCGCCACTCTCACCTTTCGCTGAATTGGTAAGCTGGAAGGTGCGTGCCGCTGCGATGTCGTGCATCCAGATGTGGCTCGTGCTTGCCCAATCCTTGGGATCACGCGTGGACCGGGTAAACAGCAGCTGCTTGCCGTCGGGCGAGACGGTGTAGTTTCCGTACGTGGGTTCGGCGAGGACGTCGCGCATACTGATGGTGCGCGTGGACGTTTGCGCCGACGCGTCGCGCGCGACGAGTGCGCTGATCGCCAGAGAGAGGATGACTGGTACTGTGTTCCAGCGAATGAGGGAACGCGACGTGGATCGCATGGCGGAGGGGGCAGGAGGGGCAGGACGGCGGGGGAGCACGTGGGCGGAATTCATGAAAAAGGCACCGATGGACCGGGAGGTGCAACCAGCAGAACGCACGTTCGCCCTCAAGCGCTGAGTGCGGGCGCCCCACGGGGGCTGGAAGGGCTCTGCGGAGTCGCCAACCAGCTGCGTTCGTGTCATTCTAATCCAATGATGTCAAACATTGTGACGCCGAAGTCTGCCTGTGCCTGATGCCGCTCCGATGGAGCGCCCGACCCTCGCGGCCATCACGCGCGCCAGAGCGAACCTCTCGGGCATCGCCCTGAGGACTCCGCTTATCCGCTGGCCCGATGACTCACGCGACATCTGGCTCAAGCTGGAGTGTCTGCAGCCCATTGGATCGTTCAAGATTCGGGGGGCGGCCAACGCGCTTGCCAACGCGACGGCGGATCAGCTCAGCCGAGGGGTGTTCACGGCGAGCGCGGGCAACATGGCGCAGGGTGTTGCCTGGTGTGCCAGACTGAGGGGCATCGCGTGCACGGTGATCGTGCCGGACCATGCGCCGCCGATCAAGCTGGACGCGATCACGCGACTTGGCGCTTCGATCATCAAGGTGCCATTCGATCGATGGTGGCGGGTGTTGCAGGAGCGGACCTACGACGGGCTCGACGGGGGGGGGCATTTTATTCATCCGGTGAGCGACGCGGATGTGATCGCGGGGAATGCAACAATCGGGATGGAACTAGCCGAGGAGTTGTCGGACATTGATACTGTATTCGTTCCGTACGGTGGTGGGGGGTTGGCATGCGGCATTGCGACGGCCCTGAGCTATTCCTCGCCTGACGCGCGTGTGATCGCCGTGGAGCCCGACACTGCTGCACCGTTTAATGCATCGCGGGCTGCAGATCAACCAACGGACTTCGACTATCAGGCATCGTTTGTGGATGGTGCGGGAGGCAAGACGGTGCTTTCGGAGATGTGGCCGCTGGCCTGTGAGGTGCTCGCCGACTCAGTCACAGTGAGTCTGGACGAGTGCGCGGGCGCGGTGCGAGCGCTCGCGGCGCGGGCGCACGTTGTGGCAGAAGGGGCGGGGGCGCTCGCTGTGGCGGCAGCATTTCGTGGCGGACCCAAGGCAGCGGACGGCGTTGGCCGAACGGTCGCCATAGTGTCAGGCGGCAACATCGATCCGGATCGGCTCGCGGTTATACTTAGTGGCAGGGTGCCAGCGTAGGGTGGCACACGAAGAAGGAAACAGAAAAGGCATGCGATCCACTCACGCCTGATGGAACGATCGTACGTTGTGGTGTCGGCGTGCATTGATTGTTTGACAATAGGCACAGTGAACGATGTGAGCGATTCGTGAACGAACGCCGCCCCGCAGGTCGCAACAGGATGTCTACATATATCGGAACTCGAAAACGGAGCCGCGAAACCATGACGGCGATTCAACAAATGAGTAGCGCGACGAACGATCCCATTGATCCCGGCGCCGATATCGGGCATGTGCACCTCAAAGTCGCCGACCTCGAACGCGCGCTCGGTTTTTATTGCGGCGTGCTGGGCTTCGAGCTGCAGCAGCGGTACGGGAACGCGGCCGCCTTCGTCTCTGCCGGTGGATACCACCATCACATCGGCCTGAACACCTGGCAGAGCAAGGGCGCGGCGCCTCCCCCGCGCGGATCGACCGGGCTTTTCCACGTTGCGATCAGGTATCCAACGCGGGCGGCGCTCGCTCGTGCGCTGCGCAGATTAGTGGACGCTGGTGTGCCGCTCGACGGCGCCAGTGATCACGGAGTGAGCGAGGCACTCTATTTGCAGGATCCTGATCAGAACGGCATTGAGCTGTACTGGGACCGCCCGAAGGATGCATGGCCTCGCTCGGCAGATGGCACGCTGACGATGGTCTCGGATCCGCTTGATGTTGCGGCGTTGCTGGCGTCGTCCCAGGCATAAAAGACCGATTGGTCGCTGGCGAAGACGGAGGAGTCCGCGACCGCAGGCGGTTCCCGGTGGAATGATCGGTCATTTTGTCGGTCGCCAGCCTTAGGTTGATGGTCGGCAACCAAACGTTGAATACGGAAACAGATACTTCATGAGGTCATAACGATGTGTGGGATTGCGGGTTTTGCCCGGTGGGCGGGCGGTACCCCGGAGCGTCTGGACGCCATGTGTGGTGCCATTCGACAACGGGGGCCGGACGATCAGGGCGTGTACCACAACGGTGAGATTGGGCTCGGCATGCGTCGGCTGAGCATTATTGATGTGGGGGGCGGTCACCAGCCGATTCCGAACGAGCGAGAGACGATGCAGATCGTCTTTAACGGTGAGATTTACAACCACCGCGCCCTGCGCAATCAGTTGCAGAGTGCTGGCCATGCGTACAGGACAAGCAGCGACACGGAATCCATTCTGCACGGATATGAATCGTGGGGGCTGGACGTCGTGCAGCGCCTTCGGGGCATGTTCTCGATTGCCATCTGGGACGGCGAGAAGAACCGCCTGGTGCTGGCCCGCGATCGGCTGGGCATTAAGCCGCTCTACATCGCGGAGCGCGGCGATGGGCTGGCCTTCGCGTCTGAACTGCGCTCCCTGCTGGCACTGGGCATTGAGCCACGAGTCAATCCGCGCGCGATGGCGTCGTACTTGTCATACGGGTATGTCCCCGATCCGGAGGCGGCGTTGGTGGGAGTGCGCAAGTTGCCACCGGGGACGCTGCTCACCTGGGACGCCAACACCGGGCGCATCGAGGAGAAGAAGTACTGGGATGCGGCGACAATACCCGAGCTGCAGATCTCGGAAGCGGACGCGATCGATCAATTGCGGGTTCTGCTCGACGACGCCGTAGCGTCACATCTGGAATCTGAGGTACCACTTGGTGCCATGTTGTCCGGCGGGATTGATTCATCTGCAGTGGTTGCCTTGATGGCGCGTCACTCGGTTCGACGGGTGCGCACATTCTCGATCGGCTTCAGGGAAGCGCAGTACAACGAAGCGGGTGACGCGGCGGAGGTGGCGAAGGCGCTGGGAACCGAGCACATGGAACTCATCGTTGATCCGAACGCGGACGAGCTGATCGACGACCTGGCTGCGGCGTTTGATGAACCGTTCGGGGATTCGTCAGCGCTTCCCACCTACCTGGTGTGCCACCTGGCTCGGCAACATGTCACCGTTGCGCTGTCGGGCGACGGCGGCGATGAGCTGTTTGGCGGATACACCCGATACGCGGAGCTCGCGCGGCGCGGTGCCTTGCCGCGCATGGTGAGACCGCTGGTTCGTGCTGCGGCACGGATGCTTCCGCACGGAACGCTCGGTCGGCAGCGGCTGCTTGATCTCAGTCGATCACGAGAGGGGCGTTACGCCTCGACCGTCCTGTCCGCGCCGCATGTGGACGATGGCGGGCTCCTGCGGCACGACGTGATCGCAGAGGGTCTCGATCTCGACGCGGTATTGCGGCCGCTGTTTGATGCGGCGGGCCAGCGCGACGCGTTAACACAATTGTCGCTGGTGGATCTCGCCACATATCTGCCCGGCGACATCCTGACGAAAGTGGATCGTGCGAGCATGGCCGTGTCGCTTGAGGCGCGGCCTCCACTGCTTGATCATCCGCTGGTTGAGTTTGCGATCGGCCTGCCCGGGTCCATGAAGCTCCGCGACGGAACAGGGAAATGGATCCTGCGTCGTGCCATTGAAGGCATCGTGCCGCCTCGTGTGCTGGAGAAGAAAAAGCAGGGCTTTGCGTTGCCCGTCACCGATTGGTTCCGTGGTTCACTCAAACATCGAATGGACGGATTGGTCGACCGCGATTCTCCAGCGTTCCAGTTCGCCGATGCGACGGCTGTGCGCCGATTGGTCAGAGAACACCTGTCCGGCAGGCGAAGCCATTCCGGTCAACTCTGGCGCGTGCTCATGCTGGATTTGTGGCTCAGAGCGCTCGATCGCGGCGCGATCGGTTGCCCGGTGCCTTCGTCGCTCAGCGCGACCGCGAGTTCAGCTGCAGCAGCCTGATCAGACCCGTAAGTCGTCCTGGCGCCACTGCTGAATTGCACGCTTGATGTCGATCGGCTTTTTGTACTCCCCGGCGAGTACACGAGGGACGAGTGTACTAAGTTCACCGTCGGAGGCGAAACGCAGGGCAATAAAGTCGCTGCGTTTGAGGTGACCAATTTCGGCGTGCATGTCTGTGGGCAGCACACGCTGCATGCGCAGGGTTTCTTCCAGTCGGATTACGCGGTCCTGCGCGGTGAGTGCCATCACGCGGCCCCATGCAACGCCGAGCCCGATGGCCACTGCGACCACCACTGCCCACACCGATGCGACAGACGGTGCGCGCGCCGCAGCGACGACGGTGACAACAATGTGCGCCATCAGCACGGGCAACACGAACCGATGGAAAACAGGGATAATACGTGCGTGGCTTGAAGCGCTTTGAGTGGACATGGCTTTAATGCTCGCGGGTGGTGCGCGCGAGGTGTTGGAGGGATTCGAGAAGCTTAACTGTAGCCCATGTGTCGCGTTCGCAATAGTCGAGGAGATCCTGCCTCACACGATCGCGTTCGTCCTGCGGGATGCGGTCGGCGACGAAGAGCAGACGAGCGATTTCCACACTCGCACGCAGGCCATTGACGATGATGAGGTCATTGTACGAAAGCCCGGGGACCAGGGGAGTCAGCACCGCCTTGATACTGAAACTGCCGTGAAAATCGGGGTGATACACGTTGTTGCGCACGACGGGCAGCAGATCAACCAACTTGCCTTTTAGTACCTCCAGCTCATCGGCGAGCTCCGGCACCACGAGTTGCAGTGCCCCGATCTGCGTCTTTTCGAAGGACGAGTAGGTGACCACCGCATCGGCGTCGCGCGTCGCATCGATCAATCGCTCTGCGACGAGTGGTCTGGCATCGTGAGGCCCCTCTGCAAGATGTGCGGCGTGCCGATAGGAGCCGTCGGCCGCGCGTTCATGGTAGCTGAACTGTGCAGCCGCCTGACCCCACGGCGCCATGGCGGGCCACACGGGAATGGCGCGAGCGACGGTTTCAAAATCGAGAAAGCCGAGCCGTGGTACGGAAAAGGGTTCGAGCGCCGCTGCGAGAGTTGGTTCAACAATGAGTCCTGCGCCATTCAACGACCGGACCTGTCGCTGCGCGGCCGGCGGCAGCTTGGTGCCCGCCGGAAGGTCGTCGATGCGATGCACACCCTGTTGCATGAACTGTGCGGTCTTTTTGGGCCCGACGTTGTACAGGCGCGAGATGTGGCGGGCGTCGTCTGGCCAGCAGCGATCGTAAAACACGCAGGGGCGGGGATCGTTGCAATGGGCGCCGATCACGATGTCGGGCAGGGGACCATCAAGGACCTGAAGCTGTCGCCGGGCGGCGTCGGCGATTGTGCCCACGGCTTCCAGCACCTGATCGGTGATGTCGGACTGTTCGAAGAGATCTCCCAGATCCGGGTGACGGAACTCCTTGCTGAGGTGCATGACGGAGATCCGAGACGGCGTCTCCAGTGCGTGCGACATCACGTGTACCTGCGTGGCAACATCGAGGATATGCTCCGGCTTAACTGATGATGCCGACTTCACTTCCAGGAAGTGCCAGCCCGCGTCACTGCGTTGAATCACATCAACGGCGACGAATAGTTCCTCGGTGGCAAAGGCCGCCTCAAAGACAATGGAGTTCTCCGATGTGAGCGCAGCGTTGGTGGCCTGCACGCGTTCACTGCGCGCGAGGTCTGCGGGAATGAGTGCGCCGCCGGGGAATCGGGAGCGGGCCAGCTCGCCCACCGCGCGGCCCTGGTC
>JBGTBX010000496.1:0-7046 GCA_041749115.1 Gemmatimonadaceae bacterium | reverse complement strand
GGCTAGCACGAGGGATCAGACGTGAGACGAATACGGCCAGCACAAGCAGCCCGAACAGAACGACAGCCGGATAGAAAAGGTCGGCCTGAAGGAAATCGACGGCGACCTCGTGAAGCTCATACCACGCTAGGGTCAGGTCTGCGGGGTATAGGTGGCGGTGGAAGAAGCCCATCTTGGCGTAGTCTCCGAGAGCCGCACTCGTATACACCGCTCCAACAAACAGTGTGGCCGTCACGCTGGAGCCCGTAACGAGTGCTGCCAGCCAAAAGAGACTAAAAGGCAGGAGGAAGGCCTGCGGTGCGAAGTAGGAGTGAGAGAGGAAATAGGCCCAGTCGCCGACTGCCTGACGCGCGTCCCCGGCGGGTCCCCCAATTCTGGAGACGAACTCGAGCATTGAAGCGGCGTAGAAGGAGACGATAACCGACCACGCCATGAGCCTGCCGCCCGGCCGGATACGGCACATCAGCCACGCGCAGCAGCCGAGAATCGCAAGGCTAGCAACCGGCATCAGGTAAAACGTGGCGACTCGGCCGTATTGGAAGGTCCAGTGTCCATTGTCCGGGCGTGGCTGAATAAAGAAGATGTGAATGTCACAAAGGGCAAGCCCCGACACGATCAACAGTCCTATCAAGAGAAGCACTCGCGCACCCTTACTGGAATTGTGACTCATCAATGTCTTCCCGAAGGGACGGGCGGGACAGGGATCGGTCGCTCAGGCTGTCGTGGCAATATCCGGCTGCCTAGACACGATCTCCAAGCTGTGCAGCGCCACACCAAGTCGACGGGTATCGTCGCTCCATCCTTGTTCGTTTGGAGCACGCCACATCGAAGGGCGGATGTCGATTATGTCCGCCTGTGAGCTCGACTCCCCGTCAAGGACGAAGTCGGCGGGTTCGCTGGTCGCCGTCACCTCGTAGGTCCGTGCGCCGACGGTGACAAGCACCGGATTGCACTCGTGGCTCGCCACGGCGAGTCGCAATCGCAGCACGTAACGGTCTGGAAACGGGCGAAAGGCACAGATTCGTACGCTTGGAGCAAGCGTGGCGTCCGACCACCTGCCCCATACTTCTGGCCCCGATAACCCGGTGACATGACGCACCCAGGCTGGCATTGCCATCGCGGAAAACTTTATGCGCATGTCGAGCGACACGTCCTGGCTTCCCCAAGAATGGGCCACCTGCCGTGACTCCCTAGTCCACCCAAACAACCGCCGCGTTGCCTGCAGTGTATCCTTCACGCGGCGGGGAGCGAGATATGCCGCAGACCGCGAGCGCAACCAGAAGACGATCATAACTAATGACAGAGGGATGTCCCGCAGTTTACGGGACAGACGGTAATCCTCGTGGAGCGAGTGCTGGAGAAGACCGTAGTACGCAATAGATCGCAAGGTGGGATTGATTACGGCCGGAATAGCTCGGAGGGTCGTGTTGCGAAGATCAGCGCACGCCTCGTCCCCCAGTGACGCCCAGACACTTCCGGGATGGACACGGTGCACCCCCATGATTTCAGCCGAAATGAATCCACGGCCGAAGTTAGAGAAAAACGCAAAGGTGAAAGTGTCGTCGCATTGCACGCCGCGTTTTCTGAACGCTTTGGAGTCAGGAATGTGGCCGTTGTTCCGGAAGAGCACGGAGAGATGCGGCAGAGGGAAGCCAAGGCCGGAGGCCATGTCCTCTTCGCTCAGATGGACGTCGGTGCAGATGTCAAACTTGCTTTCCTTGAGAAGCCGACCGGCGTGATCGATCTGGCGCACGGCGTGTCCGCAGACAAAGACGTCCGGATTCTCCTCCAGGAACCTCACCTGTTTATGGAGCTTCAGGCGGTCGGTCCAGTAGTCGTCCCCGTCGAGGTACGCGATGTACCGGCCTTTAGCCACTCTCCAGGCCCTAGTGTAGACATCAGTATCGTTCTGATTGGTCGCGGAGAGGAAGAGCCGAATCCGATCAGGATACTGCCGTGCCATCTCCACCACGATCTCACGAGTACGGTCTGTGGAGCAGTCCTCACAGATCAGAATGTCGTAAGTGAAGTCGACTTGCTGGGAGAGAATTCCGGCAACGGCCTCCCGAATGAACGGCTCGTGATTGTAGGTCCTCAACAGGACGCTCACCAACGGGTCAGCCTGTGAGCCTGCCGACGTCACCGGCGCCGCGCTCGCCTGGCTGACCGCTAAGCTGCTAGCCCGTTCGGAAGTCCGATCTGCATTCTCGACGCTATGACGAACTGATACCCTCACACGAACCCTCCCGTCCTCCGTCGCATGCGCGCCCCCGTCCTCACCGACGCCGGTATCGCCCGGTGATCTCGACAAATTCGGCCATCCTGGCCGCGTACGTGTGCTGCTCGAGCGTTCTACGCTGTCCGGCCTCCGCAATGCGACGCGCCTCGTCGTGAACCCCCGCGAAGTGCACGATCAACTCGGCGCATTCGTCCGGAGTTCTATAGGCGACCACCTCAACGCCGGGTTCGAATAGGTCCGACAGATTCGACTTCCAGTCCGTCAGCAGCAGCGCGCCCATGCCTGTAGACTCGTAGAGCCGACAGTTATTAGCGTGCGGACCGGCCACGTCAATGTGCGAATTAATCGACACGGCGCAGTTTGCCAGCACCCCGTACATGTCAAGTCCCCAAGCTGCTCCACGGTAACAACGCCGTAGAGGCGACTGGTCGTCTAGTTGCTCGACGCCGTAGCCCCACCAGTCGATCAAGTCTCTTTCCGCCAGCTTCGCGAGAAGACCGAAGCGCTCGCGGTGCGCGTTTGAAAGCCCGCCTACAAAGACGGCGCCCTTCCGCGGGCCTTCGCTCACGCGCTCGATAAGCGAAGCCTCGAAGCCTATGCGGAAGTATTCGCTCGCGATGCCACGGCTCCTGAATGTTTGTACGAAGTGGGGTATCGACGACAACACAAGGTCGTAGTGCGAAAAATCGACGCTCGGCGGAAAAGGACACGCTACCTGTGTCGTCACACACCGCGAATGACGTCTCGCCGAGGCGACCACGCGAACACTGGTGTTGATGCAATCCTGGAAGTGGATAACATCCGGTTCGAATTTCTGAATCTGAGCAAGAAGAATAGCCTCGAAGTCATCGTACGCCCCGACTGGCAGGCTGCCCCGACCGTTCTCGCGTGCCCACTGCCGCTGGAGCGGCGTACAGTTCGCGACAACATCCTCCGCTGAGTGTCCGAGACGCCGCAGGTTTTGGGAGTAGAAGTCGGCCGTCCCGAAGGCCCGTGACATCAGAGCGCTCAACTGCTCCAGATAGGGCTCCTTCTCAAGATCTGGATCAGCGGCATAGGTGGCGTCGATAAAGGCTGGATAGTACGTATCCACGATGAGTACGCGCATCGGCGGATCAGCTCCCAACATGCCGGACGTGCCAGCTGGCAGTCATATCGAGTCCGGAGGGTCGCATCGATGGCGTCGGGAGGATCGCCCTTGTGACGTCAGTCGAGAACCGCAGACAACCGACATGAGTCTGCAGCGTATTGTGTGCCAGGCTGCGGCTCGGAAGGGTTTGGTTGATAGCTGCAGATGGCCCCCGGAGTCCGGCCAAAGGCACGGGCGGACTGACTGTTGCAACGCACACCACGACCCGGGACGCCGCGAACTCAAGCGCTGGTGAGAATTTCTCCCTGAACTCCAGACCCTCACCCAAGCATTCACGAATGTCTCGCTGGGCAGACTAAAGGCGGCGACCTGAGCCTCCGTCCGACTCACTGAGCACCGACCGAATCCCGTCGTCGATTCGTGAACACGGATACCGGTGTCGACCGCCATTCATCCTGAAACAAGCGTCGGACGACATCCGCTGACACGCCGGCGCCGTCCACCGCGATGACAGCACATAGCCTTGGATCACTGCGAGTGAGGTCCTCGGACAGAGTGACGTGGATCAAGGCTGTGCCCTGTCTGGCATGACTTCCGAACAGGACCCATAACGGGTACTCATAATCGTCTCCACCCAGCGCGACACCGACATCTCGGCAGCCGGCAGCTTTAACCCGGGCGGCAGCGGCCGCGTACGGACCCCTTATGTCAGGGCGATTCCAGAAATAGCCGTCCAACCGGGACGTGTCCAACAGAGTCGGGTCATTCTCACGCGGGATAGCGCCTGTGAGGTTTACAGGCAGTATCGGCTTGAACAGGGGGCGCGACTCGTTGAACAAGACCCAACAGAGCGCTCCGATGAGCGGCACCGCAGCGGCCGCTCGCGCTAGACTCACGCCGGCTGCTCCCTCGACGACGCGCCCGATCAGCGGCGCTCCCAGTACAAATAGGGGGAGGTGCAGCCGGCTGGCCCATGGCTGCCACTTGAGGTACGCGCAAAAGACGATGAATCCCACCACAAGCGCCATGGCATACGCAGACACACGCGGACGCCGACGCACAGCCACAAGAGCAGCTAGTATCGACAGAATGAGAAGCACCGCGTGCACCTCGTTCCCGGCGTAATCCTCGTGCAGTAACCTGCGTTGCATCTTATCGAATCGCTCGGCGTTGAAGGAGGTGCCAGGATCGTTCATATCCAGCCGCAACAGTTCGTGAACGCGTCGAACGGCGGGGAGTGGAATACGCACATGCAGCCCGGCATTTCTGATCACATTCGAGGCCGTCACCGCAGGCGCAAGAACGTCGTTCGCATAGAACGCGGTGTGTGCGCGCGACCCGATCGGGCTGCCAAAGGCCGCTGTGTTCCTCGCCCAGAAGCCAAGATTCAGAGCTGCGGCCATCAAGCCAGCAGTGGCCAGCGTGGCTGCGCGGACGCGTCTGCCGCGCCCGAAGACGCTCCAGCCCACGCACGCGACCAGAAGCGGAAGCGCGTAAATGTACGCCGTGCTCTTCGTGACAAGTGCGAGCCCAACCGAAGCGCCCAACGGTATAGCCAGCCGAAGCTGGGTCTTCGGTCTGGTGGCCTGGAACATTCGAAGGGCGTAGAACACTGCGGCCACCAGCCAAAAGGTCAGCACATAATCGTTCTGCGTACTCGACGCTTGGAGGATTCCCATCGGAATCGTAGCGGCAATAACCGTGGCGACGATCTGAGCACTTGTCCCCCCGCCGAGCCGTGCGGATATGAGCGACACACCAACAAGGCTGCTGACCATGCTGAACCACTGAATTAGATTGGCCCAGCGGTCGTCCATCGTTAGAATCTGAAATTGGAGGATTACGAACTCCGCCAGGGGGCCCAGATATAACTGTCGATCGATCGCCGTCGGGTAGAATCTGACGCTCTCGTTCGTGATCCAGTGCGCCACCCGGGCCATGTGATACGTCATGGAATCCCAGTTGTTTGGCGGTGCGAGTATTGCGACGAGGCCGACACACCCGACGATTACGACAACGCCCGCTAGCAGCAAACGATCGAACAGCGAGACGCCTTCCGACGCCGACCAGCGTTTTCGCATCAGGGCGGCCCGCCGCTCCCGCCGACGAACGGCTTGGAAACGTGTCGACCACATCAGCAGACTTGCGAATCCAGTCCACGCGATGAGAACACGCGTGCGATCGAGGGCTTCCCAGAGACTCAGAATTTCCGTGATGAACACAACCGCCACGCCCCAGGCCACGCATGCAGCCATCCAGGAGCAGCGCCAGTCACCCTCCGGGGGGAAACGCTGGCGCCCGTGCAAGCTCACGACCAGGAGCACAAAGCATGCGACGGGCAGTGCGCCGGCGATGTTCAGCATCAGCCACTCTGATGGTTCAGGCGCAGGAGCCTTGCGCACGCCTCATGCCTTACACCCCTCGGGATGGCGGACACCGGTGTGGCGGATGTCACAGCACTGTTTCCGCGTGTCGGGTCGCACGAGTCTATGGCATCCCCCACCGGGACGGCGCAGAAGAGCGCACTAATATTCGTCATCGTCAGACGTCACGTGAATCTTGCCGGCGCGTCCGGAACCGTACAGCGCTGCGCCGTGCCTGGTGACAGCGGCAGGCCAGGCCAGCGAAGCCGTATGCTAGCCAGACCTAGATCATGCCCAGCGAATCCGAAGGCCGCGGCTCCGTCAGCGCGGCGGCGTTCCGCAGCCACGTCGATGCGCCGCGCCTGAGCCGCGTCCACTCGTCTCATCTCGTCATTCGGGGCTGGTGTTACCAGCGCTACGGCGTCCCGATCACCGCTCTGCGCGCCCGCGCCGGCACGCAGATCTTTGAGGGTGCGTATGGAGACCCGAGGCCAGATATTCAGCCCGCGTTTCCGTCCGATGTCGTTCCCGAGCAGTGCGGATTTGAAATTCCCGTCACGCTTGGCTGCCCGATCCGCTGGTGCGAGTTGCAAGCGCAGCTTCCCGGCGGCAGCTGGAATCATGTGCGGTGGCTGCCAGTGGCCAGCTACCCAACTCGACTTCGGGCGGAGACTCGCAAATGGCGTCGATTCTGGTCTGGAGCGTGGCGAGGCGATGCCCACGTCTGGACGGGGCTCACGGAGGCGGAACGTGACTTCGCCGTAGCTCGCGTTCGCCGTCACGGCTGGCTCAATCTGTCGACGGCGGCGCACTATGCGCCGCGTCCGTTCGCCATTGAAACGTTCCCGTTGGCGCTGAGTGACGCGCCACTCCCGCACGTCTGCGTCGTGACTCCCTCCTACCAACAGGGGACATTTCTTGATCACGCCATGCGTAGTGTTCTCGACCAGGAGGGGGTGAGCATCAGTTACGTTCTCCAAGACGGCGGTTCGACAGACGACAGCGTCGACATCATACGCCGCCATGCGGAACGCCTTACTTACTGGGAAAGCGGTCCTGATGAGGGCCAGGCCGCTGCCATCGCGCGCGGGTTCTCCCGCGCCGGCATCGGTTCCGACGACCTGATGATGTACTTGAACTCCGATGACCTGCTGATGCCCGGCACGGTGCGGTTCGTCGCGGAGTACTTCGCCGCGCACCCCGATGTTGATGTGATCTATGGGCATCGAGTGCTCGTGAACGAGAGCGGTGACGAGATCGGCCGATGGTTCACGCCGCGTCCGGCCTGTACCGATCTGCGGATGCACGACCTCATTCCCCAGGAGACACTGTTCTGGCGCCGCCGCATCTGGGA
>JBGTBX010000495.1:0-3957 GCA_041749115.1 Gemmatimonadaceae bacterium | reverse complement strand
GGACTCAAGGTCACCGACGCCCAACTCAATGCCCTGAATCTCAAACTGGCGGAATTCCACGGTGACTGGAACTACGCGATCCGCCCGCAACGACGACAATAAATGATCAAGTTATTTTCACGTGACTCCTAAGCGTGTGGGCAACACATCTCGCCCTGATGCGTGGTATCAGCTCGGGGTCGTTGCCGGCATCCAACTATGCGGCAGTAATTCGCTGATGCGGCTCGCGGGCTGGGTGGGCAGCCGCTCGAGCACGTCTTTGAGGTACCGATAGGGATCGTGGCCGTTGAGCCGCGCCGATTGAATCAAGCTCATGACCGCGGCGGCGCGCTTGCCTGCCCGCAACGATCCGGCAAACAACCAGTTCGAGCGCCCCAGCGCGATCGGGCGAATCCGATTCTCGACCCAGTTGTTGTCAATGGGCAATGCGCCATCGTCAAGGAACCGGGTCAGCGCCTTCCACCGCCCGAGGCTATAGGCGATTGCCTTGGCGATTGCCGTTCCGTCGGTCGCCCTCTGCCGCTGCAGCAGCAGCCATTCGCGCAACTTGTCGGCGATGGGCTTGGATTGCAGCTGTCGTATCTTCTCTCGCTGCTCAGCGCTCAGTTCTCGCGCCTCGCGCTCGACGTCGTAGAGCTTTGCGAACAGCTGCAGCGCTTCCTCGGCCAGGGGACTCTGGTGGTTGACCCACAGATCGTTGAACTTCCTGCGCGCGTGTGCGAGGAGAGGTGGCTCGGTTTGTTGAGACAGATTTCCGCGTTTCGTAAGTGAATTCCCTGCGGTGGCGGGAATCCGCGGGCTGGTAGCCTACGGATGCTCGAATCTCTTCAGGCTGCGATCTTTAAGGTGGGTTGGTTGAAGTTGAAGTATGCCTCGTCCGGGGTTCGATCGCCGAGGGCGGTATGCGGGCGTCGGCTGTTGTAGAACTCGAGGTATCGCCCGACGCCGGCTTTGGCCGCGCTGACGCTGGGGTAGGCGTGCAGGTAGTCGAGTAGCCTGGGGGAGTCGCACCCCCAGGCCCTCCCAGAACCGGACGTGAACCTCTCGATTCATCCGGCTCCTATCGTCCAACCGTGGACGCGAGGCTCCAGTGTGCGAACAGGGAGGGCTCCCGGGCACGAAGCTCGTTGAGCCATTCCCAAGCACGCAACTCGTGGCCTCTGAGTCGTTGGTACTTGCGTCGCGCCCACCGCACCAGAAAACGATTCAGTGTACGCAACGCGCGATGCAGCGCGGAGGGAAAGAAGCGCCCGTAGTATCGGACCCAGCCAAGCAACACCGGCTGCGTCCATCGGGCAAGCTCTTGCAAGCCCAGGTCGTTACGCAAATGCAACTTCCAGCGACGTATGCGTTGCCGCATCGCTTTGGCCGCTTTCGCGCTTACTGCCGGAGCGAAACTGACGAACAACTTGCCGTAGCGATTCATCGACCGACGAGGGCGGAACGTATAGCCCAGGAAGTCGAAGCGCTGCGCCGGATAGTCGCTTCGCCGGTTAGCGTCCTTGCAATACACGATCTGCGTCTTTTCGGGATGCAACTCAAGCTTGCATTCCGCCAGCCACGCCTCAAGCGCTCCTCGCAGCGAGTGCGCCTGCGCTTCGCTGCGACAGTGACAGATGACATCATCGGCATAGCGCTCAAACGGGACGTCGGGGTGGTGCTCCTTCATCCAGCGATCGAACGCGTAGTGCAAGAAGAGATTCGCCAAGACGGGGCTAACCACTGCCCCCTGAGCCGTCCCTTTCTCACGGTTCACCAGCGTGCCGTCCGCCATGCTCACGGGTGCCTTCAGCCATCTTTCGATATACAGGAGCACCCATTGGCAGTCGGTGTGCCGTCGCACCGCCCGCAACAAGAGTCTCCAATCGATTTCATCGAAGAAGCTCTTGATGTCGAGGTCGAGCACCCAGTCATGGCGCCAGCATCGCTGTCGCGCCACTGAGAGTGCCTGATGCGCCGACCGCCCGGGTCGATAGCCATAGGAGTCTTCATGGAACACCGGTTCCAGAATCGGCTCCAGATATCGCTTGACCACCATCTGGGCGATTCGGTCGGAAACCGTCGGGACCCAGCGGCCTCGTTCTTCCCTCACCCTTCGGTATGTCCACCCGGCGCACCGGTGGCGGGAAGTAGCTGCCCGATGACATCCGATTCCAGATCCGGTAGAGGTTGTTGCTCAGATCCTCTCCGAATTCCTCGATCGACTGGCCATCGACGCCCGCCGCACCCTGATTCGCCTTCACCTGCTTATATGCCTCCCACACCTCGCGCTTGGCAATACCAAACGGTTTCGCTTTAGCCACGCGAGTCCTCCCCTTGCGGGTTGCCCGCGCAACCAAGCCAGACGACGTCGCCCCTTCGGTCCAATCCCATTACGGAACCTTCAGCCCTACTACGAGCGACTCCGCCCCTTTGCCCCGCGTCGGTACTCTCGCTCTCACGGATGCTGTCCGTTTGAGCTTCTCCCTTTGCATCGGGACGACAGGTTCCTGCGTTCCTCACCAAAGCCTGGATCAAGGTCACGCCGCCTTCATGCCGGATGCCGATTGGGCAGTCTGCAAGCTCCCCCCAACCTTATCCCGAGCTCGAAGTTCATTCCCGGTTTTGACATCGCTTCGATACCTTTCGACACTTCATCAGCGATTCACTTGCGTTCGTCTCCTCGATCCGCACCTGACGGAGTCTTGCCCCGCCTTTTCCATCAACGCTCACCACGAGGGCTCTTAACCCACGCAGCTTGAGGCGGTTTGAAGCCTGCTCTTGCAAACCGGCTTCGAGGGGCCCACCCTCATCTTTGGTGAAGCATCGCTTTCGCCAGTACCGCGGCGATCGCGTTCGCAGCACACGACCTCTTCGTACTTGATCGAGCGTCACAGTCGTTCCACGAACACGTTGTCACGCCAGCAGCCGCGACCGTCCATGCTGATTGCCACTCCGTGACCGTGCAGCATCGTCGTGAAGGCGTCGCTGGTGAATTGCGTGCCCTGGTCGGTGTTGAAGATTTCCGGTTTGCCGTAACGCGCAAAGGCTTCCTCGACAGCCTCGACACAGAAGTCGGCCGTCAGCGTGTTCGACACCCGCCACGCCAGCACCCGCCGCGTCGCCCAATCCATGACCGCCGCCAGGTAGATCAAGCCTCGTTCCATCGGCAAATAGGTGATGTCCATTGCCCAGACGTGGTCGGCGCGTTCGATGGCTAGATGCCGCAGCAGGTACGGGTAGATCTTGTCGCCGGGATGGCGCTTGCTACTGAAGGTGACCGACGCGCGACAGCCTTACCCGCTGTCGTGGGATGAGCAGACGCGGTTCTTTCAGCAGCTGCCGGCGCACTTGGCTAGGATGGCATTGTTCAAGGTCAACACCGGATGTCGTGACCAGGAAGTGTGTGGGCTTCGCTGGGAGTGGGAGGTGGAGGTACCGGAGCTCGAGGCAACGGTGTTCCTCATCCCAAGCGATCACGTCAAGAACGGCGACGAGCGCTTGGTGGTGCTGAACCGTGTGGCGCGGGCGGTGATTGAGAGTCTGCGTGGGCAGCATCCCGACTACGTGTTCACGTACCGAGGGAAGCCGATCGCGACGATGAACAACAACGCGTGGCAGAAGGCTCGCGTGCGAGCCGGTCTACCGCAAGTGCGCGTTCATGATCTCAAGCATACGTTCGGTCGACGCCTGCGAGCCGCGGGTGTCTCGTTCGAGGACCGACAGGATCTACTCGGTCATCGCTCGGGGCGCATCACCACGCACTACTCCAGCGCGGAGTTGCAAAATCTGTTGGAAGCGTCGAATCGTGTGTGCGAGGAGAAGTCCCGCAAAAGTCCCGCACTGACGATTCTGAAAAGAGGCTCTGTTGAATTTCAAGTGGGTTGCGAGGCATGCGGGTTGATCGCGTGGAAGTCGAGCTTGCCGGCGATCAGGAAGATGACGGTTTTGATGGTGGACAGGCGGGTGAATCCTCGG
>JBGTBX010000494.1:0-38539 GCA_041749115.1 Gemmatimonadaceae bacterium | reverse complement strand
GGCTCACTTCTTTTTGGCCCCGGCGAGGAGAAGCACAGCTCCGGCCGCGATGCCGCCAACGCCGAGCCATAGCGGAATGTTCACCCGCTCCTGCTCTTTTACGTCGATCGAGATGGGTCCGAGTTCGGCTTTCGTTGTGCTCTTGGTGTAAGTGAATCCTCCATAGATGAGCGCGAGCGTGCCGCCCACCAGAAGCGCCATGGCCAACCCTCTAATTCCGTTCATGTGTGTCTCCGTTCGCCTGTGATGGTGACGCGGTTACTGCAGATATCGGAAAAGCCCTACCAGGCCGATGACAGCGCTTGTAGCCATGATGAGGACACCGGCATCACCGCCTACGATTGATCCGACGATGATTCCAGCACCGCCCACAATCATCAATGCGACGTTCTGGCCGACATTCACGTCGTCTTGAAGAAGGTTGTTCGGCACAGCGCCGGCAGATTCGGAAACGCGAACGCCCACCGTTGCGGCTGCCCTCGATGGGGCACCTAACGCAGCCGGCGCGTCTACGCGGGACGTGACGCTCGCCTTCGTGTCCTGATCAACCCTCGCGGTCTTTTGGGCTCCAAGTGGGGCGATGGCGGTGAGCGCCATCAACAGGCTCGCGGCCTGTATCGATCGAGTAATAAGCACGGCTCGTAGCTCCATTTTACGGTAAGGTTACAGCGTTACAGTGGAACTTCGTCGGTACCACTATGCTCACGCAATACGCCTTACGGAGTACGCTGGTACTGTCCCACAGAGCCGTGTGGCTATGTGGATCCATCGCGAGCGTTCAGCGAACGATACAACTCGCGGGAGACTCAGCGAACATTTTCGCCACGCACTACGCACGCGTCGGGTGAGTTCAGCGTCATTCCCGATGGCGTCTCCGAGATCTGTCTGCATCCATCCCCTCCAAATAGGCGTTTTCCTTCTGAGTCGGCGATGTCGATCACAATGGTGCCTTCTTCGCATTGCTGCACCTGCGTACCGGCACTGTATCCACGCTGGTCGTAGCCGAGGTTTCGGTCGACCTCATACACGTTGACCCGTTCGCGCACCGTGGTGTGGAAATGCACAACGAGATCGGTACTACTGTCGACCCGACGAAGTCCGAGAGTATTCATCTGCTCGTCGGTGGTGCGTTGGACCTGAGCAATAAACAGTGCGTTGTTGTCGAGGCGCGGATCACCCGTCGGGAACTGATCCGACGACTCCCAGCTGTAGGTGCGATACGCCGCAGGCTGCAGGTCGGTGGCGACGCTCGTTCCGATGGTAAGCGCTGGTGAACATGCAGCGAGTGCCAAGACGGTCGCCGCGTAATGAAGTCGTTGTAGCGTGGAGCGCATGGGGTCCTCTGACCGCAGACGTTGACGTGTGGCAGTGAACTGCCCGTACGATGTAGCTGACCGTAGCGCACGCGCTGTCGGGCACTACGTCATACAATGTAGGGAAACGCCCCACACAGCGAAGTTGTTCAGAGACGCTGTGCCACTCTCGGGGCGATGACAACGCGTTCGCGATAGGCCAAGAGGAGTAAACCGGACCGGCCCAATGGGGGCTGTCCGAATAATGAACTGTGGTTATATTGGGTCAACGTACGAATGCAGGTAAGCACTCCGCTCTGTGGTTAGAGCGCACGCTGTGCGCAACGTTTGAATTCGTGGAGGCGTGGATACGCATGATGTCAGAGTCGCGTTTTGTGGCGATGATGCTCACCGTTGTGGTGATTTCCACCACGGCCTGCGTCGATGAGAGGGTGGTGTATCGCGACGGCCCGAACTTCGCGGCGCCGCCGACAGCCTCCGCCAGCTTCGTTGGATACAGCGATGAGTCCAAGAAGGCCACCGTGTGCGGTGCCTGTCACGTAGGTCAACAAGCGAAGTGGAAGAACACCGGACACGCATCCGCGTGGAATACATTGGATACGAACCCTGGCAAGCAGCCGTTCTGCCAGGCATGCCACACGGTCAATAATCTGGGCAATGCCGTGACGGACACGTCCGTCGCGTGGCGCTCGACGAAGGATGCTCGCTACCACGACGTGCAGTGTGAAAGCTGCCATGGACCAGGGCTCGAGCACATTAATCTGCCGACGCGTGGTCAGATGCTCCCGTCGATCAAGGCCGACACGGGTCGCTCGGTCACGGATGGCTGCGCGGAGTGCCACAGCGGTTCGCACCATCCCTTCGTTGAAGACTGGAGACGGTCACGACACGCCACGTCGTTTACCCGTGCATATAACGGTAGCACGGCGACGGCGCCCGAGATACCGGGAGGACCGAGGGCAGCCTGTCAGGGATGCCACATCGGCCAGGCGGTGCTCGCGAACTGGGGCGTCAACACGAACTACAAGGACAAGAATTTTGCCACAAGCGCTACCGGCCAGGGCGTGACCTGCGTCGTCTGCCACGATCCGCACGGCTCCAGCAATCCCAAGCAGTTGCGTTTTCCGGTCGACTCGCGGGACCCGGACAATAATCTGTGCGTGAAATGCCATAACCGACGTGGCTCACCGGATTTTGCAGGCACGCGCAATACCCCTCATGCGTCGCACGGTCCGCTCCTCTTCGGCTCGGCAGGATGGTGGCCGCCGGGATTGCAGTTTGATGACACGCAGAGTTCCCACAGCTCGGACAGAAATCCGAAGCTCTGTGCAGGCTGTCATCTGGGCAAATACAACGTGACCGATAAGGCAACTGGTAACTTCGTAGTGACAGTCACGGGTCACCGCTTCACTGCGATTCCCTGTGTGGATGCGAACGGCGCGCCCACCATAGATCAGAATTGTCAGATCTCCGGGCGATCGTTCAAGAGCTGTGCAGCGGCTGGCTGCCACTCGGAAGCAACCGCGCGGACTGCAATCACCACTGCGGAGCTCGATATTCGCGTGCTGTATTCCGCGCTGGAGCAGCAGATCGCCACCGGTCGCGGTGACGGCCGGATTCCGGCTTCCGAGTTCGCGTCAGGTAAAGTGTCGACGGCGCGCGGAGCGACGTTCAACGCGGCGCTGGCGAAATCACATGGTGCCGAGGTGCACAATCCCTTCCTGGTAAAAGCTCTGTTGCGAGCCAGTCTGGCCCAGGTACAGAAAGAGTACGGTGTGCCGTCGCCGGTCCCGACTTCACGACTGGCGCCGTATGATGCGCTGATCCTCGGCGCGGCACCGTCCCGGAATGCGCAGCCCTCAACGGCGGTACAGGGAAGCGATCGTTAGGGTGAAGTCGCCTTCCGGCAGCAATCGGCGGTTGGGCAGATTCTTGCCAACCGCCGTTATGCTTTTGGTGGGTCATCTCCTCGTATTGTCCTCTGCGGCGGCGCAGGCGCCGCTGGTTCACGATTCGCTGTCCGTCGATTCCATTCGCTTCGATGAAGCCCCGCTTCCAGGGGGCGCGGCGGATGTCTTCCGCTTTCTGTTCAGCGGCGTCCCGCAATGGATCCAGATCAGTGGATTCATCGTTGGAATCATCGCTGCACTCCTGGCGTTCTGGTTCACATGGCGCAAGCGCCGCGAAGCATGGAGCTGGCTCGTTTCGCGATCCGCCGGCTTCCAGATTGCGCTGGTGGCTGGTCTGGTAGCTGTCGTTACGGCATCTGCGGCGGCAGGCGCCTGGAGTTGGGATTACATGATGCATGACAACGATTTTTGTTCGAGCTGCCATGTAATGAAGGGGGCGTTCTCGCGTTTTGGCGTTTCAGAGCACCAGAAGCTGGAGTGCCACTCGTGTCATCGCCAATCGATCTTTGCCAGTTCCAAGGAACTCTACTACTGGGTCCTGGACCGCCCCGAGAAGATTCCACCTCACGCTCCCGTTCCGGATAAGATCTGCGGCGAGTGCCACGCACAACAACCAGCAGACTCGGCGTGGAAGCGTATCAGCGCCACCGCGGGACACAGAGTCCACTTCGAGAGCGATTCATCTGCACTCAAGGACCTGTCGTGCCTGTCTTGCCACGCAAAGGAGATTCACGCCTTCAAGGCAGTCGATCTCTCCTGCACCACTAGCGGGTGCCATTCCGAAACGAAAGTGCAACTCGGCGGGATGGCCAACCAGACCGGATTGCATTGTATCACGTGTCACGACTTCGGCCGTCCGGTGTCTGAGCTCGTCGCGATCGACTCATCGCGCACAGCACTTGTTCCCGCGCGGCAGGAATGCCTGTCGTGTCACACGATGGCCTCCATGCTCTCGGAGCTGGATCTGGACAAAGACCCGCATAAAGCAACGTGCGGCACGTGCCATAATCCGCATACACAGGAAGTGTCGGCAGGGGCGTATGGGTCATGTACTACCGCTGGCTGCCATTCATCACCCGACACGTTGACGGCGTTCCATCGAGGGCTTCAGAATCACAAGTTGGATCAATGCGGTGCGTGCCACAAACCGCACAGTTGGAAGACCGAAAGCACGAACTGCATCGACTGCCACGCAAACATCTTTCGTCGCGGTCCTATTCCGATCCGACGTGTTCCGGGCGCCCCCACGGCGCAGAGCCGCGAACCTCCAGACGCGCGGCGCATCGGTGGCCCGAGTGACGAGGACCCGTGGTATTCCGATCGGCTCGCGGACCTGCTGCAACCCCGCCGTCTACGTGGCGACACACTCTTCGATCACAATCGACATAAAGCAGTGCAGTGCACGGCATGCCATAGTACCACGCGTTCGCATGGAGCGGTGAGCGTCACGAGCGCGAGTGACTGTCAGTCATGCCACCATGCTGCAGATAAACGGGCTGGTGCTTGTGCCGCCTGTCATACCTCCGGAGAACTCGCCGGTACGATGACCGTCCCGGTGCAGTTTCAGATAACGGGGAGCGAGCGTATCACACAGCGCGAGCTGCCCTTTGATCACCCGAGGCACGCCGGTCTTGCCTGCGCGGGATGTCATACCGAAGGAATCGATCAGCGGGTGACTGCAACGTGTGCTTCGTGCCACACAAACCATCATCGTGCGGACGCCACGTGCAGCAGCTGCCATGGGGACGCCAAGGCGGTGCATGACATGAACGCGCATGTGCCGTGCGCAAGCTGCCATCGTAAGGAGGGAACCGCCGACTTCCCACCTTCTCGCGCCGTGTGCCTGGCGTGTCACGCGGCCCAGGCGAGCCATAAGCCGCAGGGCAATTGCGCGACGTGCCATCTTACCAGCTGGGCGTCGGAGAAAGCGTCGTGAAGGGGAGCTGGAAGTTGTTGTGCGTGATCGTGGGATCGTTCGGAAGCTCGGCGATTCAGGGGCAGGGCGTCCGTATCAATGGATCGTCATGGCTACAGAGCATTGATCTGTTCCCGTTGCAGCGAGATTCGGTGCAACTGAACACAACCGTCGAAGTGGACGGGACGCGACGCACACAGGACGGGCAGCTCGTGAGCTGCTCCGCCGTTACGGAATGGTGTACGTACCTGGGACCGTCCAGCCGCGTCACAACGCGACCGCTCATTCACGACCTCAGCGTTGCTGCGTGGGGTCTGGGCGAGGGGGTGTCGTTCCACGCGCATGGGCGCATTCGCGCCGCTGTGGGGGGGGGCAGCAGCGGATCGACTGCAGGCTGGCCGCGCATCGATGATCGTGGTGATCTGTTGGACGCCTATCTCGAAGTGGATCGTCCCGCGGGGCGATTGAGACTGGGCCGGCAATGGAGTCTTGGCGGACTCGGTGCATATAGCTATGACGGGGGATCCGCGATTGCTCGATTCGGCGCATGGGAAGGCGAGGTGCTTGGCGGTCGGGCGCTCGTTCAGGGCATCAACGAATCATTCCTGTCCGCAGAAATCGGAGCTGTCGATGACTTGCCACCGGAGAATCCCGCATGGTTGTACGGAGGGCGTGTCAGGTGGCGTGGGCCACTGTCCGCAGTGACGGCGACGTATCTCCGAGTGATTCAGACCGACCGGTCGGGACTGTACGCCGAGCGGGCAGCTGTCGACGCGTCGCACCGAATCCTTGGCGTGCGTCTCGGAGCAAACCTCACGTACGACGTGGCCGGAGCTTTATTTAATGAAGCACGGTTGCGCGCAAGTCGCCAACTCATACGCGGAGTGGATGTGCTCGTCGATGTCCGACGGCATCGTCCCTTCTTTGAACTGTGGACCGTGTGGGGGGCTTTCTCGCCGGTTGGGTTCGATGAAGTGCGCACGGGTGCATCGTTGACCACAGCGGCCGGAGCACTTACCCTCGCCGCATCCGGCGCATGGCGCACGTATGAGGAGACGGAGACTGGACTCTCCGGAGTTCCGCTTCGTACCGATGGTTGGCGCGCATCGTCGGATGTCATTTTCGCGCCGTCTGATGCCTGGACAGTCAACGGCGGATATGGCGTAGACATCGGCGTCGGCAGCTCGCAGAGTGACGCCACCGCCAGCGTGACGCGTTATGTCGGTGACCGGGCATCGTTCGGAGGAACGCTGAGCGCTCTGCAGACCATCTACGAATACCGCGTGGGTACCGGCCGCGTGTTGGGAGCGTCCGCCTTTGCATCCGTTCAGCTGCGCAGCGAAGTGCAACTGCGCGTTGATGCCGGGCAATATCGTCATCGCCTGACGAACGACGCACCGGGGCGAGACTGGAGTCAGCGGCGGGCCTCTGTTCGTCTTGAGTGGATGGCCGGTGCAGATCCGGGGCGGGCCAGATGATGCGGCGACTGAGAGTGTACGCGCGAAACAAAATGAAGGCACTGTGGCGCGCCAAGGCCGTACCACAGCAGCTGCGCTTGAGCGTCGGGACCCTGCGACTTGCAATGCTCGTAACCGCGTGTGCGCTTCCGGTGCTGTGGGCGCAGGCACAGTCACGATCTGATCGGAGAGTGTCGACGGGTGAGGCATTCCCCCATGCCAGACATGCTCGGATGTTTACAAGCTGCGAAGGGTGTCACGCCAATGTTGCGAACCCGGCACGTGATTCGATATTTCCGACTGAAGCGGTCTGCAGCAACTGTCACAACGGGACGGATGCTAAGTCCGTTGTATGGAAACAACCTCCGACGCCCGCAGGCCAAAGCCTTCTCAAGTTTTCACATCGTAGCCACTTCGTCAGAGATTCGGCGTCATCACAGTGTACCAGTTGCCATGGGAGTTCGCTGCAAAACCCGGGCTTTATGGATGTGGTGCCGGCACAAGCGGCTCCCTGCCTGAGCTGCCACACGCAGAGTGCATCGAGTCATTACGACAACGCGAACACCTGCACTACGTGCCATGTGGAGTTGGTTCAGGCGACTACACTCACCATCGCGGCCGTGCGTTCATTGCCCAGGCCCCGGTCCCATGATGCGGCCAACTTTGTGGAGGCTCACTCCTCAGGCACGTCCGCGCAACGAGCACAGTGTGCGACATGCCACACACGAGAGAGCTGTATGCGCTGTCATCCCAACGCGGCGTCGGTACCACAGATCGCCTCGTTAGGTGAGGACGCACGTGTCAAGGAAGTTGTCAGTACGCTTCTTCCGAAGTACCCGACGCCGGACACTCATTCACGGGATGGATTCTCCGATTCACATGGTGCGGAGGCGAAGGCGGGTGTGGCATCGTGCGCCAACTGCCATACGCGACCGAGTTGCGAGACCTGTCATACTGGGCAGGGCGGCGCGAGAGTCATTCGCACGCTGCCCGATCCACGCTCCGGCGCTCAGGGTGTTCAGCTGCAACGGGTGGACCTGCGTCGAGTACCACATGCTGAAGCGCTTATCAGCCGCGGGGTGCGTGCTGTCAGAATGATACGGGCTGCCGGGCCCTCGGTCGCGACTGACACGGTGAAAATTAAGCAGCAACGTGACACGGGCGTCGTGATTGTGCGGCCCCATCCGGTCAACTTTCTCGATGTGCATCGGACGGTCGCAGCATCTGGTGCGCAAACATGTGCCGGCTGCCATGCGACCCGGTTCTGCGCCGATTGTCATGCTGGTGAATCCCGCCGCAACTTTCATCCGGGAAACTTTGTTGCCGGCCACGCGGCCTCTACCTACGCGCGCGACAACAATTGCGCCTCCTGCCACAACGCGGAGGTGTTCTGTCGCAGTTGTCACGTGGCGAGCGGACTCGGCCAGACTGGCCAGAGTGCGGCCGTGTATCACAACGCGCAGCCGCAGTGGCTCTTGCAGCACGGGCGGGCCGCCCGGCTTGAGCTTGCGACCTGTGCCAGCTGCCACACGCAGCGCTCGTGCCTGAAATGCCATGCCACAACTGGTTGGGGGGTAAACCCTCATGGAGAGGACTTCAACGCTGATCGTCTGGGTCGCAAAGCGATGGCGATGTGTGCTCGCTGCCATATCGCAGATCCCCGCAGGAATCGCTGAACTGCGCGAGGCCGGCTATACCCCGCGACACGAGCTGTGATGAGGCGTTGAGCTGAGTTCTCTGGATGGCCCCGGTGCCGCCTGACACCGTGGCACCGGCGTTCCCGCCGGCCCCAACGCTCACCTCGCCTCAAGTGCCCGAGCGTGCCGCGCGAGTATCTTGCAGGCCGCGCCCTGATGGCGCTTTGAACTGACGCGACGGGGCGGAAGACGTCGCATACTCTCTCGAGACAGGGTGCATGCGGCGAGTTGTTGTTGTTGGCGCAGGGGCGGCAGGCACCATGGCCGCGATATCGGCTGCCTCGGTCGGCGCCGAGACCATCCTGCTGGAGGGAACGCGGGATGGCGGGCGCAAGATTCTCATCAGCGGTGGAGGCCGATGCAACGTGCTGCCTGCCAGGCTTGATGAATCGCGCTTTGTTACGGACTCATCTCCAAACCTCCTCAGGAAACTGATCAGGGCGTGGCCGCTCGCTGAACAGCGGTCATTCTTTGAAGGCACGCTTGGCATACCACTTGTGGAAGAAGAGGAGAGCGCCAAGCTGTTTCCTGCATCGCACCGAGCGCGTGATGTGCGAAATGGCTTATTGAATCACGCGGCGTCGCTGGGTGTTGATACGCGATTCAACACCGTTGTCACCGACATCAGCCCGATCGATGGCACATGGCGGCTGGACACCGCGTCAGGAGATCGCGTCGAATCTGATGCCGTAGTGGTCGCGACCGGCGGACTCTCCGTGCCGAACACCGGCAGTGATGGGGCGGGGCTGTCGTGGATGAGTGAACTGGGGCATGAGATGCATCCGACATATGCTGCGTTGACGCCGATAACGGCCGGGGAAACTCCGTTTTCGTCGCTGGCTGGTGTGTCATTGACCGTTCATCTGACGGCGCGCAGCGCCGCGCGTTCAGCGCGTGCGACTGGTGGATTCCTCTTCACCCACGCTGGCTACAGTGGGCCCGCGGTTCTGGATGTGTCGCATGTACTCGTGCGCGCCCAGCAGGAAGGGGATTCCACCGCAAAGCTGAGCGTGCAGTGGACCGATCGCGGTGAAGCGGGATGGGCTGAGGCACTCGCATCACGTCGTGGCAACGTGTTGAACGTCGTGCGAAAGGAGGTGCCCGATCGACTGGCCGCCGTGTTGATGACGATCGCCGGCGTTGACCTCTCGCGCACCCTGGCTGATCTGCGCCGCGAGGAGCGGTTGCAGCTTATTGGCACGCTGGTGCGTGGCGATCTGCCCTGGAGTGGAGATCAGGGCTATAGGAAGGCAGAGGTGACTGGAGGCGGTGTGGCATTAAGCGAGGTACACCCGCTCACGCTTGAGAGTCGGCGTTGGCCGAATCTCTTCCTCTGTGGTGAGCTGCTCGACGCTTTCGGGCCGATCGGCGGCTACAATTTTCTTTGGTCGTGGGCGACAGGTCGTACCGCGGGTCAAGCGGCGGCGAGGGGCGCTGCATTCTGAGAGTCGGATCGCTGGCAGGGACGCTCGTCGCGAGGCATTGACGCGCTACCACGCCACCCGTCGGCTGGAGGATTCCAGCGTCTCATTAAACACGATTTCAGAACCGAACGCCGTCACTAAGCAGCGCCGTGCTCTGTTGTGGTGCCTGTAGTTGATGGATCCTGTCCTGGAGACTCGTCTGGCAGGCCGGCGGCCGGCCTATCCCTTTCGGTATGAAAAAGATGTGCTCGCAGGAGGAATGTTCGCGGCATGGGAAACGGACAACATTGTCTTCATGATACTTCCTACCCGTTATACCGCCATGCCGATACCCTACGAGCCACTTCCGCCGAAGCCGGAACGCAAGCCCGCCGTATATTCGCCCACGGCGCCGACACCTCCCGCTGAGGGGCCCCGTGAGGCCGATGTTGACATGCCCAGGCGCGATGCGCCGGCCTTTTTTGAATACGCTCAACCACA
This sequence comes from Gemmatimonadaceae bacterium, assembly GCA_041749115.1. Taxonomy (GTDB): domain Bacteria; phylum Gemmatimonadota; class Gemmatimonadetes; order Gemmatimonadales; family Gemmatimonadaceae; genus JBGTBX01. The sequence goes on along the minus strand of JBGTBX010000494.1, from coordinate 28,343 downwards.
GTTAAGTCGGATGTCCGATCCTCCAAGCTGGATGTCCGAGCCTGTAAGCCGGATGTCCGATCCTGTAAGAAGCCGGATCTCCGAGCCCGTCCTTGCGCAGCATGCCGTTCGCTGACACGAGAGACTCGCCGTTGCGTTCAGCAGTCGCTCACGTTGTCAGTTGGGTTGGCCGCGCCTGCAGCCTGTTTTGTGATGGACTCACCGACGGAACCCTCGCGAACTGGGATTCCGCGCCTGTCCCGAGGGGTGATGCGGTGCGGTTCGTTGTAAGGCGGCGCTCATGCGTTTGCGGCCGACATATCGACTAGGGCGTTACACCGACGAATCCCGACACCACCAGAACCGGTAAGACGGTGGTCTCAGTTGCGCCCCGGAATGCGTCATCACATGGAGCACCGGAATTATGAAAACCAAGGCAGAAGCATTTCATCATACGTTGCAGGACATCTACTACGCAGAGAACGCGTTGACCAAGGCGATTCCACAGATGATCGAAGCCGCCGGTCACGTCGACGTAAAGGCCGCCTTCACTGAACACTTGAAGGAAACGAAAGAGCATATCAAGCTTCTGAAGAAGGTCTTCGCAACTATCGACAAACCCGCCGAGGGCGAAAAGTGCGACGCGATCGAGGGGCTGATCAAGGAATCCGAAGCGATCATTGCAACGGCCGAGGGCATCGCGTTGCATGCATGTCTCATCGGAGCAGCGCAGGCAGTGGAGCACTATGAGATCGCTCGTTATGGCACGTTGCGACAGTGGGCCAAGGAGCTGGACAATCATGTCGCCCACGACCTCCTGTCACAGATACTCGACATGGAAAAAGCTGCGAACGCCAAATTGACCGGTATCGCGGTGTCGCTGGCCTGAGGTCTCTGTAAGGGCAGCAGAAACACACAAATGGCAGGGCACCGATGGTGTCCCGCCATTGATTGTGTTTACGACTTTCTGGCCGCGTCGTGGATTCTCCCCAGCGTGCTTTCGATGGATCGCTTCAGCTTTTCGGCTGCGCCCCCAATGGCATCGTCAAGACTGGCGGCATCATGGGTCACCGCGGTGGGCTGACGACCCTCAAGACGCGCCTCGATCATGCAGCGTTTGTCGAACTGGCCGCTCTTGTCGCCGTTCTCGTCGCTGAGGTGCACCTCAACTCGCGTAACCTGGTCGGTGAATCGGCTGAGCGAGTTTGTCACAATATCTCTGCAGTGCGTCGCGAGCGATTCAGGCATGTCGATGTTATGACCGGTGTTAATCTGTATTTGCATAGTGTTCTCCTGGGAATACGATGTGTGTCGGGATCGATAGTATGGCGGCCAGTACGGTGCAAGACGGCATTCGTTCAGCTGGCGGTGAGCACCGTTGCGCTCATGGCCGCTGTTCGAGGCGCCTTCGGGTGCACCATTCCCTTCTGCGCACGCAGATGAATAACGGGATGTCCGGATCGGGCAGCGCAACAGTCCCCGTAACGGAAATCTAACGGCTGTACACCGACTGCGCCGGGGGCAACCGTGCCTGGGATGACGGCGATCGTCTCCGTCAGACGGATGCTCGGCGCGGCACTGCAGCGCCTATGCTGTTGGGTATAGCATTAATCCACCCAATCCGCCGACGCACGAGAGCCGGCGGTGTCCAACGTGGTACTGCTGTTCTCGGTCACGCAGTCTGAGAATCGTGCCCCGCGCTGCACAGGTGAGTATGCAAACGTGTGGTACGTCACTGCCTCTCCGGCAGCGACGCGGACGTCAATGAACTCGTGTCGTCGAGCGCGGCCGATCTGGGTGTCATCATGCGCAACGCCGGTGATGGCCAGTACATCTTCAATCTGTTGACCAAACGCAGTCAATTCGCCGCAGGACAAGATCTGACTCCCGGTCGCTATCGCCTAACGATCAGCAGCCCTGACTTTGACGCGGTGGTCGTGGAGTTCTCGCTGCGTCAGTAGTTCTGTCTCCATAGGCATTGCGCGTGCGGCTCCCCGTCGATCGTACTGGCGAGGGGCCGCTTTGCTTTGGCTGGACGATTGGCTGGCGCGGCGCGTCCGCGCGGGGCACCGCGCCCACGGCAGGCAGTTCACGCGTCATTTCATGGGATGGTGAGCTGTGTGATGCGGAGGTGTGAGCCATTCTGAAAGGCTGTGCAACCATGGGGTGCCGCGGAGCAAAACCGCGCGGAAATGACTCCTGCCCGTCCTGCCGAAGCTCAGGATCGCGCCGAGCGTGATTGCGCTGCATACTTGTCCGACACGATCTGCTCGTAATCCCGACTACAAGGATGACTTCATGACCCGGTCCGTGCGTCAGGCCCTGCTCGCTCTCTGCATCACATCGGCAACTGCTCCAGCTGTGCGGGCCCAGGCCAGGGCCGCCGACGCAGGCTTCTCACAGACGCGACTGGCACTCATTGATTCACTGGTGAACACCGCGATCGCTGACGGCCATATTCCTGGTGCCGTCGTGTACATCTCTCGGCGCGGGCAAGTGGTCCTCTACAAGTCGTACGGTGTGCGCGACCTTGAGACGAAGACACCGATGCGCCGAGACGACATTTTTCGGATCGCGTCCCAGTCCAAGGCCATTACAGCGCTTGCCGTGATGATGTTGTGGGAAGAAGGGCGCTTTCAGCTTGATGATCCGGTCTCTCGCTATATCCCCGAGTTTGCGAAACCCAAGGTCCTTACAACATTTCGCGCCGCCGACACCACGTGGGATGCGCAACCAGCCGGCCGCGAGATCACCATCCGGCAATTACTGACCCATTCGTCTGGCTTGGACTACGCCGGCATCGGCAGCCGGGACTTTCAGGCGATTTACGCAAAGGCAGGTGTGCCGAGCGGCATCGGCAACGCGACAGCGACCATCGGCGACAAGATGCGCGTTTTGGGGGCGCTTCCGCTGCGCGGCAAGCCGGGCGAAGCATTTATCTACAGCCTGTCATTCGACGTGCTCGGATATTTTGTGGAAGTAGTGTCGGGCATGCCGTTCGATCAGTTCCTGCGAAAGCGGATCTTTGATCCGCTGCAGATGAACGATACCTGGTTCTATCTACCGGGGGACAAGCATGCGCGTCTGGTGACACTGCACGATGGCAAGAGCGGCAGGGCGGTGCCAATGAGCGCCAACATATTCGATGGTGTGACCCCGGATTATCCTAAACTGGCGGGGACGTATTTCTCCGGTGGGGCAGGGCTTTCGTCCACTGTCGAGAACTATGCCCGCTTTCTCCAGATGTTCCTCAATGACGGGGAGTTGAACGGCGTACGGCTGCTGAGTCCCAAGACGATTGAGATGATGTTGACGGACCAGTTGCCGACCTTGCCGGTCGAAGCCGGGCTCGGTTTCGGGCTCGAGACGTTAAGCAATGACTACCAATCACCAAAAAGCATCGGGTCGTTTTCGTGGGGCGGTGCATTTGCGACCACGTACTGGGCCGATCCCAGGGAGCAGTTGGTCGCGCAGATTTACACCAACATGGTGAATCCTCCAGCGGCCGACCTGAGTGCGCGTTTCACCACCCTCACCTACTCGGCGATCGTGAAGTAGATGCGTTCAGCGCGATCGGCTAGCGCGTTTCCCCCTGCTCGAAGGGGGGGCGCGTTCACCGGTCAGCGACGGGTCGCGTAGCTCATCCACGTGTCCCGGATCTCCGACGGGCATGGTAACGAGATACTTGAGCGGCTTTAATGCTCCCCGGAAGTGCTGTGGATCTATCGCTTTATATCATTGATGAGCATTTCCATCTCGGAGATCTCGCGCCGCTGCGCCTCAATGATCTGATCAGCCAACTGCCTGACTCGGGGGTCCGAAATATTTGCACGCCCGCTGGTGAGGATGGCGATCGAGTGATGCGGAATCATCGCCTTCATCCAGGCGACGTCGCCGACAGTGGCCTGACTTCGAACCAATGCGACTCCCAGCGCCATCAGCGCGAGGCTGCCGACGACGATCGCCAGATTTGCGCCCGCGTTCTTGTACATGTGACGCATGAAGTAGAGCATGACGAGTGCCATGGAACCGGCCATGATGAACGTCATGAACATTCGCGTTTGACTGAACCACGCATGACTGAACTCGTAGGTGTTCAGATACATGAGGAAGAACATGAGGACGGATGACACGAGGATCATCATCAGGAAGTTTCTATATGGATGCATCGACGCGCTCCGGTGACAGGGCAGTGAACTGAGCAGCGGACGCCGGAGAGCCTTCAGAACGGCACACGGCGTCTCGCGCTGTCGCTGAGACTATGGCCTCTCGCTCTGCGGGTCAACCGTGTGCCGACACACGAGCCGGTTGGCTCACTGCCAGTGTAAAGCAGCACAATGAAGTACTGCCGCCAGGGAGGAACGGAACTACTGCCGCAGGTGTATGCCTATGGGAGTAGGGAGGCTGGTCCGCCAGGACGAGGTGGCTGTCGAATCGCTCCCGAAGCGTGCGGCTGGAGGGCGTGCGCGGTGACGAGGTTCTGGTGTCCGTGCGCGATTCACTCGATGTGCAGACGGTGCAGGTCCGGGCCGCGATCTGCCGCGGCTCGCGGCGGCGCCGACGTGTGTGCCTTTCATGTGGCCGCGCGATGTCGCGCGGGAGCGTAGCAGCAGGAAGGGCCAGTCGTGTGACCATGTGCATTTTTCGGCGCGGTTGTTTAGTTCGTGACAAGTATGTCTTGCCCGCACTAGTTTGGTCAAACTCGGGGGAACGCGTGGAAAGTGCCTCCTCTTCGCGCTATCGCAGCAGTCGATATCCGGACTTGCGAACGGTAAGAAAATGACGAGGTTCCGCGGGATCGTCCTCCAGTTTGCGGCGCAACTCGGCAAGGTGTGTGTCCACCGTTCTGCTCAGTACTGTCGACGGGTAACCCCACACCTGCTGCATAAGGTCCTGCCGGGAAACAATGACGCCATCGGCGTTAAGCAACGCACACAACAGGTCGAATTCCTTGGGGCTCAAGTTCACGAGCGCACCCTGGCGTCGGACCTCTCTGATTGCACAATCGACAACGATTGATCCAAAGGTGATTGGTGCAGCTGCTGCAGGCTCCGACACAGCACGTCGGAGCAGGGCCTCGACTCGAGCGAGCAGTTCCAGTATTCCAAAGGGCTTGGTGACGTAGTCATCTGCGCCGAGCTTAAGACCCCGGACCTTGTCTTCTTCCTGCCCGCGCGCCGTCAGGATGAGCACGGGTGTGTCGTCGCCACGCTCGCGCATGGTGCTGAGTACCCGCAACCCATCGACACCGGGAATCATGAGGTCGAGGATGGTGAGTCCAAACGCAAACTCCTGCAGCATTATGAGAGCCTCCGTACCACTTGTCGCAACGCGAACCGAGTAGCCCTCTATCTCGAGGTTGTTGCGGAGGCCGAGTGCCAGGTCCACATCGTCTTCGACGAGCAATATAGTCATGTTGTGATCGGTGTCCGCACAACAAATCGTGCGCCAGTTGGCGTCGCTTGCTCTACCCAGCACTTTCCGCCCATCAGTTCGACGAGATGTTTGACCGTCGCCAATCCCACGCCGGTGCCGGTTACGCCAGCTGAGCGTACCTGTGCGCCGCGCCAGAAGCGTTCCCAGATTCTGTCGGCATCGGCCGTTGCAACACCAGGTCCCTGATCAGTAATCGTCAGACGGCTGAACCGACCATCCGAAGTCAGGCTGACATCAACGCGTCCTTCGCGTGGTCCGTATTTGGTGGCATTGTCGAGGAGATTGATCACAATGTGGCGCCAGGCGGCAGGATCGAGGCGCGATGCAATTGACTGCGGAGCGTCGATGTGGATGGTGACTCCTGACTTCGCGGCCAACGGGGTATACTCGCTGACGGCTTCACAGGTAAGCGCCGCAAGGTCGACGGATTGTATAGAGGCAGGCAAAGCGTCGTGTTGCGCTCGCGAGGCGTTGAGCAGATTGTCCACAAGGTGTTCCAGACGCCTGACCTCACGTTCTATTACGCCAACCGCATGATTCTTTTCGTCGTCCGAGCGGACGCGGCCGAGCCGCAGCGTTTCCGCAAAAAGCCGCATCTGAGCGAGTGGCGTACGTAATTCGTGTGAGGCGCTCGTCACGAAGTCTTCGCGCAGACGCGTTAGGCGATCGCGCTGCCGCACCTGCCAGATCGCCACAATAGCGAGCGCGCCTGCCAGCAGCATCATGACTGCGAGAAAGGGGAGTCGGGAGGGTGGGAGCCCTCCGATCACGAGCGAGGCAGCGAGTTCCTCCATCAGCTGTACCTCAACGGTCATGCCTCCGTACACTGCGCCCATCTGATGGACACCCTTGAATCGTGAGGAATCACCCGTCTCGCGCCGGGCGATCACCACGCCGCCGATCGAGAGCTCGACGCCGATCCTGTCGGCGAGCGGTGCTGAGGGGAGAATCGCGGCGGGGAGCAGACGATCGCGCGCGAGGAACGTGCTAAGCCATGGGGCAACCACGTCGATGGGGAGCCCGAACGCGGTGGTGACAGCCGGTGATCCGCGCAAGGGCGTGAAGGCGATAAGCTGGTCGTGGTAGGAAAGCAGGCCGAAGTACGCTTGCTCGTTCAGGCGGTAAGCTGCAGCGAATACTGAATCGGTGAGTGGCGCGTCTACCGAAAGCGATGCATCGAATTGCACCATGCGCGAGGGTCCGACGCTTGTCACCCGTCCGACCCACAGCACCTCCTCGGCGAGAGCAGCCTGATTTGCGTTGAGATCCCTGCTGAGTACTTTTGCCGTCGCCGGCAGCGGATCGCGGACCTGGTTCAGTATTGGAAACAGGGTGCCAGCCACGTAGGGCTGCAGTCGTGTGCCGACCCCCTCTGCTCCGAGCCCGGCGTAGTCCGTCAGGACCCGTTCAACCGTGGCTCGCTGTGCACGGGCGGCGCGCACCGCTTCTACGCCGAGCAATACTGTGAGGCCGGCGATCGCGGTCATCGCCGCGGTCACCGACCCGATGCGAACGTTCATGCCTGAAGTTTAGCGTCTTTCGGGCAGAAAGTTGCCGTTATTCAGCGTCCAGACGTAAGCGGTGATTGCGCGCAGGTCGTTCCATGGGAGGTTCATGCCGCCGCCCGGGTTCATCTCGAAACGCCGTGTTTTGTCGTGGAAGTCTTTGCGCCGAACGCCCCAGAAGATTGACTCGAAGATTCCGTCGAAGCTGCCGTCGCTCTGCACCCATGAGGAGTCGCTGAGATCCGGCGCGCGAGGGGTGCCTTTGCCGCTCGCGCCGTGGCACCGCATGCAGCTGCCGTTGTTGAACAGGCTGTCGCCGAATTGCACCATGCGCGTCCATCTGGCCAGCTGATCAGATTCAAGAAATTCTTTGGCAGCGGGTGGCAGAGGCTTGGTGGTCTGCTGCGCTTGCAGCGGGGGCGCAACCAGCGTAACGCTGGCGAGGAACAGGGCTGTCGCGAGGATCTTCATGTGCCCTCCTGAGGATGTCGGGTGAATGACTTGTTTGAAAGGTCGAATCAGCCCGGTCGCGACGGTAGCTGCGGAACGTCAGGTTCCTGCAAGGATCCGGCTCGTCGTGCGCCGCTGGTTTCACCAGGGGAGCCGGGCCTGATCAGAGAGAATCTCTAGCCGCGACACGCGAGCGGCTCGCAGTCGACACCTAACGACCGTACTCGGTTCTGGCATCGCCGTCTGGCGAGGCCAGATAGCCGAACATCGAAGGAACGTATGTGAGGGAAGTCGGGCACGAGCGATTCACTGCAAGGAGTTGATCGTCAGCGAGTCTCGACCCGGCCCCTGGAGCGCTGACCAAAACCGAGCGGTCCGCGATGCGGGATAGCCGCATCGGTCCCGCCGTCGACGAAGCATCGGCCGGGCACTAATCTCCCTGCATGGCCCAAACCGCAACCATCTACACGTTCGACATCACGCTTGCCGACGTCGACCGCGGCGTCTACGAGACGCTGTCGCTCCGCGTAGCCCGCCACCCCTCCGAGTCCGAGGAGTACCTGTGGACGCGGCTGCTTGCCTACTGCCTCGAGTACGAGGAGGGCATCACCTTCTCCAAGGGAATCTCCGACCCGGACGAACCGGCGGTCGTGATCCGCGACCTCACTGGAGCGCTGCAGGGCTGGATTGAGGTCGGAGCGCCGGATGCCGCACGATTGCACCGGGCCAGCAAGGCGTCGCCGAGGGTGGTGGTGTACACGAACCGTGAGCCACGACTGCTGCAGCGACAATACACAGGCGAACGGATCCACCGGGGAGAGTCGATCGCGCTCTGTGCGGTGGATCGTGAGCTGCTTGAGGCTCTGGTCGCACGCCTTGACCGGCGCATGACATTCGAGCTCTCGGTGAGCGATGGCACGATCTACATCGATATTGGAGGCGAGACGTTGAGTGGGGAAGTGACCAGGCATCCACTCACCCCTGCCGAGGCATAGTGGCTGCTAAGAGGTTAAGTTGACAATGTCTTCACATGTCACAACGTCTGTCTCAACGCAGATAAGCAAGGCGCCTCACGCGCCAGTTTACCAGTGCCGCATTCGCGACAGCGCACCATTGATCCCGCATTGAACCGCCATATGAACTCGAATATGTACGCAACAGTTGATCGCAGCCATGGCATGACACAGGCCGCCGTTAAGCAGCTCTGTGCGGCCGCCGTCGCCATCCTCTGCCTGACCGCTTTCACTGCTTCACCCGGCCACGCCCAGCAGTCCGGGGCGCGACGAACGCAGCAGCAGCCAGCGCTCCGCCCCAAAATCGACAACTGGCGCCGCGCACACGAGCGCGAAATACTCCAGGAAGCGATCGCACTGCTCTCTATCCCAAACGTTGCCGCGGACACGGCGAACATCCGGCGCAATGGTGAGTTCCTGACAGCCGCCTTTGCTAAACGGGGCGTGGCGATGCGTCCTCTGCGCGCCCCAACCGGCGGCAGCCCGGCGATGTACGGCGAGCTCAACGCACCGGGCGCAACACGCACGGTGGTGTTCTACGCACACTACGATGGACAGCCGGTGGCGGGGGCGGGATGGGCTGGCGATCCGTTCACCCCGGAGCTGCGACGCTACCAGAACAGCGTCGCCACGGATGCCGTCCCGCTGCCAGCCAAGGGTGACACGATCGACCCCGAGGTGCGCATCCGCGCGCGATCAGCGAGCGACGACAAAGGACCGATCGTTGCCATGCTCGCCGCGATCGATGCATTAAAGGCCACGAACACAACACGCACCGTAAACGTGAAGTTTTTCCTCGAAGGGGAAGAAGAGGCAGGCTCTCAACACCTCGGTGACTTGCTCAAAGCGCACAAGGACCTGCTGTCCGCCGACGCCTGGTTGTTCTTCGACGGGCCGGTGCATGTCAGTGGCACACCTCAGTTGGTGCTGGGTGTGCGCGGTGTGATGGGCGTGGACGTAACGTTTTATGGTGCCAATCGCGCGCTGCACAGCGGTCACTATGGCAACTGGGCACCGAACCCGGGTGTTGCCGCGGCACACTTTATTGCAGGCGTGCGCTCGCTCGACGGCCGCATAACGATGGATGGTTTCTACGATGATGTGCCGGCGATGACGGCGGACGATCAGGCACTGGCCAGAGCACTGTCGGTCACGGACGACTCTCTTCGCAACTCACTGGGGCTCAGCGCGACCGAAGCCAACAACGCCGCGATCGGCGAGCGCATCATGGTGCCGGCGCTCAACATTCGTGGCATCCGCGCCGGTGAAGTTGGAGGTGGCGCCGCCAATGCGGTTCCGTCGAGTGCCAGCGTGTCGCTCGATTTCCGCCTTGTGCCTGATCAGCACCCTGTTCGCATCTGCCAGGTGCTCAACCGGCACCTGACGTCACTCGGCTACACTGTAACTACGGACGCGAATGCAGCGGCGACCAGTGTGGATCGGTCGCATCTCGCGTACGTGGAGTGTGAAGGAGGCTACACGAGCGTCCGTGTTGCATCGACGCTGCCGCCGGTGCGCGCGGTGAGATCGTTGATGGCTCGGGCCTATGGTCGCGAGCCGTTTGTGATGCCGATGCTGGGTGGCTCGCTGCCGCTATTTCATTTTGTTGAGCAGTTGAGTGCTACGGTGATCACGGTTCCGACGGTGAATGCAGATAACAGTCAGCACGCGCCTAACGAGAACTTACGTATCGGGAACCTCTGGGACGGCATCGGGCTGATCGCCGAGTTGATGGCCGGGCTTGGACCGGCGTGGAGCGCTACGGCGATTCAATAGTGACTGGCAGCCCTGCAGACCTCTACGGATTCACGCGCGAGCAGCTGAGGGAGCTGCTCGTGTCGTGGGGGATTAATCCCACCCATGTGGGACGACTGTGGAATTTCCTGTATCTCCAGCAAGCGTACTCAGTCGATGCCTTTGGTGACCTGCCGCCAAAGCTTCGCGCGCGGCTCGCTGACGATACGCAGGTTGGATCTCTGCCGGTCGCGCTCGAGACCGAGTCATCCGACGGGTACACGAGAAAATATCTACTGCAGCTGAATGACGCCGAGCGTGTTGAGACGGTGCTGATGCGGTATACCGGGCGCGTGACCGCGTGTGTGAGTTCGCAGGTGGGTTGCGCGATGGGATGTGTGTTCTGCGCCACGGGCCAGATGGGTTATACCCGACATCTCACGGCCGCCGAGATTGTTGCGCAAGTGGTGCACGTCGCTCGCATTGTGGCGTCCGAGCGTGGGGAGGGGGATCGCGTAGCTCCTCGCCTGCGGAATGTTGTGTTAATGGGTATGGGTGAACCGTTGCACAACTATGATCAGGTGTTGCATGCCACCGATATCATGCGGGATGACGCAGGGTTGGCGATCGCTGGCGACAGAATCTCATTGAGCACTGTGGGCGTCGTGCCAGGCATCCTTCGGCTGGCCGCCGAGGATCGGCAGGTTCGCTTGGCTGTGTCTCTGCACGCAGCGACGCAGGAGGAGCGTGTGGCTCTGATCCCGGTGGCCAAACGATGGCCGTTGGACGTATTGATGGCAGCCTGTCAGACCTACAGCGAAACAACGGGACGCCGCATCTTTTACGAGTGGACGCTGATCGCGGGGACGAACGATTCGCCAGAGCACGCACGAAAGGTCGGTCGCTTGCTCACGGGTTTACCCGCGCAGGTGAATCTTATCCCGTTGAACCCGACGGCCGGATACAACGGCGCGCCGACGGAGGGCAGTGCAGCGAGGCGGTTTCAGGAAGTGCTCGCCGCGGAATTTCAGATACCGAGCACGGTGCGGCAGCGGCGCGGCATTGATATAGCAGCGGGCTGCGGGCAACTGGCGACGCAGGGGTGATCAGGCGTCGGGACACACCGCGCGGGAGGTGAGAAGTGCACGATCCCGGTTCAGGACGTTGTTTGTTTAGCGCCTGACGACGCAGCGGCCGAGGTGAAGCTCGCAGCGGCACGAACGGCATTCACGTCCTCTTCGACATTCAGCGCAATCTGCGCCCGCTTCAGCGCCAGTCGGCCGTGATACACAGCGGCGTCACGTATTTCTGCATTGTCAAGTGACGCAAGCGCGCTCAGCGCTTCCTGCAGCCGCACTGATACCTCCACCATACCAGCGCCGTCACGAGCAATCGCCGTGAACGCGTCATCGAACATGTCCCGCGTCGAGATCTCCGGCACTTCTACGCGGTCGAACTTCGGCACATCGTTTCCGTCAGCTGTCTCGGGCTTGCTCCACAAAGTAAAGAGCCGTAACAGAGTGCTGATGATATCGATCGCCGTGCCGGGATCATTCACGGCGGGCGACAGCGCACGGCCGGCGATCTCCGACAGGACCACCAAACCAAATCGTGGGTCGTCGTCGAAGAGGCGATTGCCTCCGATCTGGAACGCCGTGATCACACATGTGCAATCAATCTCGGTCGGATCGTGTTCTCGAATATTCACGTACGCTATCGCCTGATCCGGGGCGGTTAATGAACCGGGCAGCGCCGCGACCACGACGTGGACTTCGTTCTCCTCGGCCCAACTCTGGAGTGCAGCGATGTCGATTTGCTGCACATAACCCACGGACGCCGCGAATACTGCGCGTCCGCGCACCTGGGAGAGCGCCGGCATACCGCGAAGCCTTGGTTCATCTCGCCGCCGCTTCATGGCCCGGGTGGCGGCCTTTTCTACCTTGTCGATCGTGGATTCCAGGCGGCCGAGGCGCGCGATACGGTCAACCCACCTGACAAACATGATGATAACCACGCCGAACACGCTCGCTGTCTGGATGAAGAGGACGAAGAGGCCTGCGGTCGCGAAGTAGGCGTTCTTCACCGCGGTAAGAGCCACGATGCCGAAAATGAATGCACCCACAAACGTCGAAAGGGCGTTTTGTGACGCGTCATCGGCAACGACCAAACTGAATGACCGCGGCGTTGCAGTATTGGCTGCCGACGCGTACGCCGACACCATCGACGCCACCGAGAAGGTCGCGATTACCAACATGCTGCTGGACATGACCGACAGGAGCATCTCGATGGAGTCCACTGAAATTTCAGGCGCGACCTCCGCCAACGTTGTGCCATCGGCGAATTTTGCCAGGAACGCCGCTCCGATCGATAGCAGGCATGCAGCCAAGGGCCTCACCCACAGCCGGCTGCGAAACCGATTCAGGAGAAATCTGATGCGATCGAGCGAAATCATAGAGGCCACCTCATTCTCCCTTCCGGCGCCTAACGCCCGGACTTGCCTTGCAACGGAATAGGTACAATGGGAACGGAGCGAACTCGCGACACCATTCGGTGGCGCGCCCCGTTCGTTCGCGACATCAGGCGAACGAACCGTGACCTCCAGTCGTGCCAACTCGAGCACGCGTACCCGGAGTATTTCTGGAAGCTATCGGCTCGGGTCGCGTTGAATCACCGTTCCCGGATGGCCAGACGCGGGCAATGCATCCTCTTCGTCAACCAGGCCCGGGTCGCTGGACATCGACGCAGCGCTCATTGGATCGGGACTTTCTGACACCCGGCCCATCGATTCAATCGCTCCTCGACGGATCGTGCGCTAGTGCAACGTTTCCGGGATGCCGCAAGGGAACAATGTGTCCCTACCTTCGTCGGCGCAACCGACGCTATGGGCAGGGGGTGGTACTGGTTTCGTTCCCGAAGCTCACGTGCAACGAAGGGGATCGGGAGCCTCGCCGTGCGGAGGTGGTCGTGGTGGCCTGCCACTCCAGCCAAGCGCACTCCGTCAGCTACGTTTTTTGACCGACGCCGGCATCTGCCAGAATGTCCTGCAGCTTATCGAAATCCGCCGGCTTGGCCAGGTGGTGGTCGAATCCTGCTTCCATGGCGCGCATGCGATCGGCTTCCGTTCCGTAACCGCTCAAAGCGACAAGCAGAAGGTTCGCCATGGTCGGTTGCTGGCGCAGCCGCTTGGCCACCTCGTAACCGTTCAACTTCGGCAGACCAATGTCCAGCAACATGACGTGGGGCAGGTAATCAAGTGCGACCTCCACCGCGCTTAAACCGTCGAACGCCGTTCGCGTGTCGTGCCCGAAGGCCCCCAGCAAGGCGGCAAAACTGGTAGTGGAATCCACGTTGTCGTCGACGATCAGAATCCGCAAAGATGCCCCCGGCGGCCGGGCGGCTGCAGAGACCACGAGAGGAATCTCAGGCGAGGCAACGAGTAGGGGGAGATTCACGACAAACTCGCTGCCCACTCCCAACACGCTCACTGCACCAACCCGTCCGTCGTGCATCTCCACAAGTCGCTGCACGAGCGCCAGGCCGATGCCCAACCCGCCCTGAGAGCGGTCCAGCGACCGCTCGGCCTGCGTGAACAGTTCAAACACTTTGGGCAGGATTTCAGGGGCTATGCCGCAGCCAGTATCCCGCACCGCGACCACACACTCGTGGCCCACTTCTTCCACAGTCACGCCGAGGGTTCCGCCTTTGTCCGTGTACTTGGCTGCGTTGGTGAGCAAGTTGACAAAAACCTGTTCCAGTCGAGCAGCGTCGGCGAACAACCAGATCGGCTCCGGGGGCAGCAACACGGTGAGTTGGTGGTTGCGTTCCTCGATGAGCGACCGTGTCGAGTCCACGGCTCGTTCCACAATAGCGTTCACTGCCACGCGATCCAACCGAAGCAGAACGCGGCCGGTGGCAATACGGGAGACTTCCAGCAGGTCATCCACCAGACGTGTCAGTTGAGTGACCTGCCGCTCGATCATGGTATGCGCCCGCCGCTGCATGGCGCTCTCGCTTTTCTCGAGCCGAAGGAGGTGGACGGCATTGGCGATAGGCGCCAGCGGGTTGCGGAGTTCGTGGCTAAGCATCGCGAGGAACTCGTCCTTGCGGCGGTGAAGGTCAGCCAAAGCCAGTGTCTGTTCCGCTAGCTTCCGCTCCATCACGACACGTTCGGTGATGTCTCGAATATTGAACTGGATGACCACGTGGTGGTCTTCCGCATATACGTTGGCGACGACTTCGACATCCACTGCGTGCCCGAGCGCAGATTCCAACGGCAGGTGGTCGTAGCGAATGTACCCCTTGGTGCGCAGTTCCTTCCCGGCGGCTTCGCTTTCCGACTTGTTGGCGAACAGCCCGATCTCCCAAAGCTCCTTGCCGATCAATTGATCGAGCGAATACCCCAACAAGTCACAGATGAACGGGTTGGCGTCGGTAATGCGTTGATTGGTGAAGTCGAGGATGAGGATGCCATCTTTCGCCGCCTCAAACAGCCGCCGATAGCGGTTCTCTGAATCTGCCAGCGCCACCGCAGCGACCTGCTCCTTCGTGACGTCCTGTATCGCGAGCAGGATCAGGCTGGATTGATTCCCCGGCTCGCGCATCTTCAGCGCGTTAAGCAGCATGGACCGGCGCCCGATGATCGGGAACTCGTAGTCTACCTCGTAATTCGTGACGGCTTGGCCGCCAGTCAGGATGTCGCTGAGCAACGCCCGCAGCGGAGGAATGTCCCATTGGCCGTTGCCCAGATCGTACACCATCCGGCCATCAGTCTCTTCTGGCGACGTGCGGAAGTGTTCGTAGAAGGCGCGATTGGCTGTGTGAACTTTCAGGTCGCCGTTGATCACAAGGAACGGCTCGCGCAAGGTGGCGATGATGTTGTGGACAAAGCTGAGCGTGTCCTGAATGAGCCGTTCCTGCTTGTGGCGTTCGGAGATGTCCCGAAAGACGAGCACGACACCGGCGACCTCATTGCGGTCGTTGCGGATCGGGGCGGCACTGTCGTCGATCGGGCACTCCGTGCCGTCCCTTCTTACCAGCAATGTGTGGTTGGCCAGCCCGACGACCACGCCGTCACGCAGCGCTCGGACGGAAGGACTCTCCACGGTCAGGCGCGTGTCCTGATTGATGATACTGAAGACGGCTTCCAGCGGCTCGCCCAAGGCGTCATCGAGATGCCAGCCGGTCAACGACTCGGCCACAGGGTTCAGAAACGTGATCCGTCCTTCGGAGTCCGTGGTGATTACCGCATCACCAATGCAGGCCAGAGTGACTCGAAGCCAATCCAACTGCCCATGTAATACGTCTTTCCCGCGCGCGGGGCCAGCCTTGCGGATGCCATCCAGTGGTTCCTTTGCCATGTCGTGCCCCTTCTGCTTATAAAGATCAAAGCTACCCCAGCGGAAAAGGCGGCGTCAGTTGCCTCAGGTAGTATTTCGTCGAGAATCGGGATCGTGAGTCGATGGGACGGTTTACCGTGCGCCGGACTGCAACTGGCGTGCGTACTCGGCTTCGTCGTAGTGGCCCTTTGACTCCGCGATCAAGCCGTCGGCGCTCATCGTCCACTCCTCAAAGCCCGTCATGTGAACAGCGTTGCCCGTGCCTCCGGGACCTGTGTTCGTCCCGGTCCAAATCCAGCGAAACACCACGGCGCCTTCCAGCTCTTCGACGGAATCCACCTTCACTATCATGTCGGGGAAGGCCGTCATGAAACCCTGCACCGTGGCAGTGATCGCGTCCCTGCCAACCGCTGGCGTACCGGCGTTGACAGTCAGCGAGCCATTCTCTGTGTAGAAAGATGCCAGCTGTGCGGGCGTCTGGCTGCTCCACGCGGTCGCGTATCGGATGGCAAAGCCGGTCAGCTCTTGTTGCGTCATTGATGTGGGCTTCGGGTTGCAAGCGGCAAGTGTGAGCATCCACCCGGACACTATCCACACGGTACGGCGCGCACGATGTCGTGCGAAATTGAATAGGCGGCGGCGAGACGGGCGGCAGTCTCCATTCAACGGGACGTTGAGCATGTCGTCGTGGGGTCGTCGTTTTGCAGGATGTTGCCGTATGGTTGCGCCGTACACCGGGGAATGCAACTGGCGGTGACCTCTGATGAAATCGCAGGCATTCTCGCCAGACAGCCGCCACCGATGCACTCGGTGCGCGCACCTTGTACAATTCGAGTTCAATCGCGCTGCATGTGCGGGTCGCGTATGTGCACTCCAACGTTTTCACCTCGATCGACATGTTATTGCGTTCGGCAAACAACCCCGACACACGGCGGGCGCTCGCGCGCCGTGTGTGTTTATTAAGCGTCGCGTTATCGGTCGTGACAGCGGTATCGGTGCGGGCGCAGGACGTTACGGTCCGCGCGGCCACCGGCACTGAACGACAGGTGTCTGCGTCCGAATTTGCCGCACTGCCACACATCACGCTCGAGACGACAGATCACGGCACCCCGGTATCATTCGAAGGCGTCGCACTCAGCGCGTTGCTCAAGTTTGCAGGTGCGGGGCCGGTGGATTCACTGCGAGGGCCGCTGTTGCGCCGCGCCGTATTGGCGATCGGGGTTGATGGGTACGGAGCGATCGTTGCGTTGGCGGATCTCGACGACGCGATCGGGGCACGTCGCGTGATGGTGGCTGACCGAATGAACGGAGCCCCACTACCTGCCGATCATGGACCGCTGCGGCTTATTGTTCCGGGCGACAAGCGAGGGGCCCGATGGGTACGTCAGGTTGTGCGTCTGGAAATTGTGACCATACAGTAAAAAGCAGCGCCGCACTTCGCGTTCGCGTGGTCGGTTGGTCCGAGCGCTGGCCTCCACGGCCAGCGCGAACTCTACTCACCGCGCATTGCAGCCACCGGATTCACTTTGCTGGCCCGCACAGCCGGTAGCCAACAGGCAGCGAGCGCGACTCCGAGGAGCAGGAGCGTAACAGCCACGTAGGTCAGGGGATCGATCGCCGCGACACCATACACAATCGAGGTCATCAGCCGGGAGAGTGCCAAAGCACCTCCGATGCCAACGGCGGCGCCGGCCACGGCGACCAGCATACCTCGGCCCACAATCAGCTGCATCACGTCGTGCTTAGCTGCGCCCAATGCAACGCGCACCCCCATCTCGTGACGTCGTCGCGACACCACGTGACTCATCACACCGAAAATGCCAATGGCGGCCAACACCAGCGCCACCCCTGCGAATGCGGCCAGCACGAACAGATAGAAGCGACGATCGGCGGACGCGGCGTCGATCACGCTCTGCATGGGTGCCAGAGCCGACACCGACGCCCCGCGATCCAACTGCCCCACCACATTGCGAATGGCACGCATCAACGTGGCCGGGTCGCCGTCGCTTCTGGCCACCAGCGTGAGGTAGGCATGGCGACCGTCCATCAACTCCAGATACGATTGGTTCTGCAGCAGCGGCAGATACATCTCGGGCGCTGGCGGTTCGATCCACTGTTCACGCACGACGTCGCGAACGACGCCAACCACCGTCATGTACTGCGGGGCCGCATCGCCGCCGTTGACTGCGAACCGTCTGCCGAGTGCCGCTCCGTCGCCGAAGTACTGCTTAGCGAACTGCTCGTTAATGATCGCCACGGCCGGGGCTTGCAGATGGTCTCCATCATCAAAGTCCCTCCCCTGGAGGAGTCGAATCCCCATCGTGTTCAGATACCCCGGAAGTGCCACGCGATAAACCGCACTGGCACGTTCGATAGGCGCCGAACCACCGTCCGGTTCAATGGTAATCCCGAGGCCCCAGATGTCGCCGCCCAGCGGAAGGTGATTGATCGCGCTCGCGTCGCTCACGCCGGGAAGGGCACGCACATTGGCCACCAGTTGGCGAAAAAACTGCAAACGGGCACCGGGCGTCTCCGACGGCGCACCTCGCACCGACACTTCCGCAGTCACGACACCGCGTGGGTTCAGGCCGGGATCCACCTCCTGCATCGCGGCCATCGTGCGCATCATTAATCCGGCGCCAACCAGCAAGACTACAGCGACCGCAAATTGCGAGGCGACAAGAAAACTGCGGAAGCTCGCCCGGGCACTGCCAGCCGATTCGGATCGACCGCCATCCTTGAGCGATGAGACGAGTTCCGTTCGCATGGCATTGCGCGCCGGCGCGAGACCGAACAGAAGACCTGTGAGCACAGTGACGCCTACGGCAACCGCGAGTACACCGAAATCAATGTGAATGTTTTCGCTGCGTGGAATTGCGGCTCCTGCCAGCGCGACGACGGTTCGCGTGGCTCCCAACGCGAGCAGGATTCCGAGTGCACCACCGGTGAGCGCGAGCAACAAGCTTTCAATAAGCAGCTGCCTCGATAGTCGCGCGCCAGAGGCCCCAAGCGCGAGACGTACCGCCATTTCCCGCTGACGCGAGGAGCTGCGGGCGAGGAGCATGTGTGCCACGTTGGCGCAGGTCGCCGCGAGCAGGAAACAGACCGCAATCACAAGGACCAGCAGCGGACTCCGCATTCCCGCGGTCACGTGTTCCATGAGTGGAGTGACCATCACGTCAGTATTGGTCCGCGGGAACTGCGCTTCGAGGCGGGCAGTAACGCTGGCGACGTCGTCGCGGGCGCGCTGCAAGGATACACCGTCGTTCAGGCGCGCAAAGACGCGCAGGCTGTTCGCGTCCCGATTCGCTCCTTTGTCGCGTATCGCCAGCGGTGCCCACAGTTGAGCGTGCCGTATCCAGAACGGCGCGAATGAAAAGTGTGCAGGCATAACGCCTACGACCTCATAGCTGCCGCCGTCCAACAGAATCGATCGGCCCAGAACAGCAGGGTCTCCGGCAAAGCGTTGCTGCCACAGGTTGTAGCTGAGTACAACCTCTCGGTCGCGTCCGGTGAACTCCGCGCCATCGTCAAACACCCGGCCGATGGTGGGATTGACGGCCAGCACCGTAAATGTGGAGGCTGTGAGCCGCAGCGCCGTGACCCGTTCCGCGTCACCGACACCGGCAATGTTGGGCGACCATGCCTCAGCCGCCCCCATGCTACTGAATGACGATGTCTGTGCCTGCCAATCGATATAATTGGCTGCAGAAACCGGATTCGCACCATCGTGGAGTAACGTAACCAGCTGATCCGGTGTGCCGTAGGGCAGTGGCCGGAGCATGACGCCGCTCACAACGCTGAATATGCTTGTTGCGGCCGCGATGCCAATCGTGACGGCGAGTACCGCTGTGGCGGTGGCCGTCGGCATGCGTCTGAGTGACCGGACGCCGTAGCGGACATCCCTGAGCACACCTTCCAGCCATGAAGAATTACGGGAGTCGCGGACGCTCTCTTTCACATTCTCGATCCCACCCAATCCCGCGCGTGCGATGCGCCGCGCTTCGGTGTGGCTTAGTCCCTTGGCGATGTGCTCGTCATAAAGCAGTTGCTCGATGGACGCGAGCTCGTCGGACAGCTCGGCGTCAACCTGCGATCGCTGCATCAGATTGCGCCACAGGGACCGCAAACGTTGAAAAGCCATGGGAGACGCTCCGCGTTAAGTGGCGATCAGGGCCAACTGCATGGCGCCAGCAACGCGCGACCACTGATCAGTCTCCAGGGCGAGTTGTTTGCGTCCCTGCCTTGTCAACTCATAGAATCGGGCCCGGCGTCCGTTTTCAGATGGTCCCCACGACGAGGAGAGCCATCCGGCGTCTTCCATGCGATGCAGGGCGGGGAAGAGCGACCCCGGCTTTACCTGAAAGGTGCCGTGGGTGATTTGCTCGATGCGTCGCGATACGCCCAACCCGTGCATTCGCTCAAGAGTGAGCGTTTTGAGGATGAGGAGATCGAGCGTTCCCTGCAGCAGATTTGTCTGACGGGCCACTGTATAGACGGACAATAGGGTGCGTGAAGCAAAACCATCGGGACGCCGTGGGGCGACCCGATGGATATTACGACATCGTCATATAGACAGTCAATAGGAAGGCAGTGAGACTCGCGGGGGGAGGAGGTACGGGGCAGGAGGGGACTGCCCCGGTCGATCATTGGAGTCTGAACGAGGGTTATGGCTGCAACACGTACGAGAGCCCGAAGAACCCGGCAAACGTGTTGCGCTGGTCCGGGACGGCCGTGTATTGAAAGTGCAGCCACGGTTTAATGCGTGAAATGGTCTTGAATTCGAAACCGGAAATGAGATTGGTGCCGATGTCAGTCTCAGTGGACTTGTCGTTGCCGGTTTCGAAGGTCGACGAGATCAGGCCGATGCCAATGCCGGCATATGGAAGTATCGCTTCAGAAGCAATAACGGGGAACTTGTACAGCAAGTTGCCGTCGAGCTGCCAGCGCGAGGAACCCTCATCCAACAGGTAGTGCGTGTACCGCGGATTAATGACCCAGCGCTTATCCTGCAGGGCGATTCTCGCATCTGCCCCAAGTGCCAGGCGATCTTCTCTGGTGTCAAATAACCAGCCAACGTTGCCGCCGACAGATAGCTGGGCGTGAGCTGGACTGGCCATAAGGAGTAGAACCATTCCTATCGCCAGAGATACAACACGACGCGTATACATTACAGGAATCCTCAAAACAGCGGCTATGGAAGAAAGTCATCGTGCACGAGCCGCAATTGCGCGCATGATGGAATCCATGTCGATACAACCGCCATCGTCAGGAGTTCCTCCAAAGCAGACACATCCCGCTAGCTAAACGGAATCGGACCATCATGCGCGTTGATAAGTTGATTATACGTTCCACACGTTGGCGCCAACGGTCATCCTCCTTGAAAGCACCCAAGACTACATTCACCTGAAGCGCTCGTCCTGCCCCCAGCCCGCACGCAATCATGGATCCCGATAATGCGATAATGAAACTGTGCGTGGAGGGCATGCAGGCCGAGCGTGACGGCAAGCCCGGCGACGCTGCCCGCCTCTTCGGGCAGGCATGGGAGGAAAGCACGAACGACTTCGAAGCCTGCGTCGCCGCGCACTACGTCGCTCGTCATCAAGTGCGTCAGCGGCCGGCTGCGGCACGCTTCGCGGCCAGACTCCTCACGTTCAGCAGTTCACCGACGTTGGCAAGCACATCGACGTGATTGGTCTGCGCTCCGCTCCTGAGCAGAAGAAAACGACCCGCGGCATCGACATCATACGACGACGGCCCCCGCTCGTACGTGTCCGCAAACACGCTCCGGCGGCTTAACACACGAAAGTCAGCCGTGGGGCTGATCCCCAGGTGCACGAACGATGTGGAATCCCTGTAGTACAACGACCGTCCGTCTCTGGACCAACGTGGCTGTTCGCCCCCACCGTCAGACACCCGTACGAGTGGCGCGGCGCTCGCCGCAGGACGCACAAATACCTCGCTCCGCCCACCTTCAGTCGCCGAGTACGCGAGCCAACGGTTGTCCGGAGACAGAACTCCGCTTCGTTCACCTGCAGGAGCCGGCCATTGAACGACGCCGAGATCCGTCATGTGGATCGACAAGACGGCAGAGGACGTCTGCCCGCCCGTGGCATACACGCGGATAGTGTCGCGATGCGTGGCAAACCCGGCGGGTCGTAGAAATCCTCTGCCCGCATACAACGTTCGCGCCGTGTCTGCTCCGGAGATTGATTGCATAACAATCTGAGACGGATTGCCGTCCTCGCCCTGCACTCCAAAAACAACCGCACTCCCTGACGGACTCCAAAGCGGCGACGTGTTGCGCCCCCCTCGCGTCAGCCGGCGACTCCCTCCCTCGGTGTCGAATACCCAGATGTCCGAACTGCCGTCGTTCTCAGAGACTTCGACAGCCACGCTGCGTCCGTCTGGTGACCAGGCCGGACTTGCATAGTTGCGAGGTGTCGCGACGTACGGACTCACCGTGCCATTTTGCTCAGCTGTGACAATCTGATTGGGTTGCGGTGTGGACTCGACGTACGCCAGGATGCCGGTGGCCGATGTGACATAGCTGGAACGACGGGGACCACGGGAAGCGCCGATTGACACGACCGGCAGCGTTGCACCGGTCGGTTTCATGGCTGCGTTCAGTTGAACGGCGGATACGGTACCGTCGGCTGCCAGAAAAGCGAGAAACCCGGAGATGTGTCGCGGTAAACTGCCGGTGAGTCCGAGGTCTGCTTCCTTGCCGTCCAGCGAACCGAGCATGATCGCCGCCTCGCCTCGCCCCGATCGCCGCTCGAAGAAGAAGTGTTCCCCATCGCTCAGGAAACTCGGTGCGCCGTCGCGTTGACTGGCATCAGGTGTCGAGACCCTGCGCAACGCACCGCCGACGGCGTCGACGGCCCAGATCCCCGCGGAATCGCCACGCGTGAGGATGATCACACCGCCGGACCCCCACGACGGTATGTCAAAAACGCGGGGAGAGGTCAGTGTCGTCAGGTTCGTTGTCGCGCCCCCGCCAATATCCACGCTCCGCAGTCGTTCATCAGCTATATAGCCTAACGCGCTGCCGGTCGGGGACAGAAAGAAAGCCTGTGCACCCGCAGGGACAGGGAGTTCCGTTACCACTTCCGACACAAGATCTCGCAACCAGAGGCGTCGACCGCCAGGCGAGCCATCGGCAATAAGCAATCGTGTGCCATCGGCTGACAGTGACAGTTCAGCAAATGGCGATCGGAGCCCCCCCGGCGGCACGACCGCAAACTTGACCGGAGGTGAGGTCTGATCGCGGGCGCGTGGCGCTGAAGCAGCCATCCACGCAGCGACGAGGCTCGCCGCTGCAATGCCCCAGGGGAACCACTTGGTCAGGCTCCGACGCGACGTCGCACTGGCAGCCGCGGCTCGATGAACGGGCGAGGCCCGCGTGGTTGCTCCCTCCGACGCTGCAGCGCGAAGCGCGATGACCATATCGCGCGCCGTACCATACCGGTCCGCTGGCAGCTTAGCCAACGCCCGGCGGACGACCTCATCCAGCGCAGCGTTGACCGTGGCCCGCTGGTTGCTTACCCCTCTCGGGATTTCCGTGAGAATCCGCGAGATGATCTGCTGGCTGTTGGCGCCGGTGTGCGGCGGCTCACCGATCAGCATCTCATACAGCACGGCGCCGAGCGAGTAGACATCGCTGCGGGCGTCGATCGTGCGATCGCCTGATGCCTGTTCGGGAGACATGTAGGCAGGGGTGCCTAACGAAAGGCCCGTTTGCGTGACGCGTGGCCCGCCGGCGTTGGATACCGCGAGCGCAATGCCGAAGTCGCTCACCACCGGCTCGCCATCCTGCAGCAGAATGTTCTCGGGTTTCAGGTCGCGGTGCACCACGTTGTTCCGGTGCGCGTAATCGAGCGCGCTCGCCACGGCGATCGCGATCCGTACCGCGTCGTCGACGGAGAGCTGTTGCTCGCGGTCCAGCCGCGCGCGCAGCGATTCGCCTGGCACGTACGGCATGACATAAAAGAGCAGCCCGCTCTCCTCGCCGGAGTCGAACAGTGGCAAAAGGTGGGGGTGCTGCAGATTTGCGGTTACGCGAATTTCGGCCAGGAACCTGTCCACGCCGATGACGGCGCCGAGTTCCGGTCGCAGGACCTTGAGCGCCACCTGGCGATCGTGACGGAGGTCGCGCGCCAGATACACCGTCGCCATGCCGCCCTCGCCGATTTCCCGAACGATCTCATAACGAGTCGCGAGCGCTTCTCGAAGTGTGGCCTGAACGTTCATCGCCGGTTCAGCCGACAGAATGGAAACCGGACCGCTGCATCGCGCGGAGCCGACAAATGAAAGAGTGCGTGAACATTGTGTATCAGTTGGACGTCACGGCGTGACGAATGTGAAGGGCGACGAGCGGTCCCGGTAC
The DNA here is from genome assembly GCA_041749115.1 of Gemmatimonadaceae bacterium. Lineage (GTDB taxonomy): Bacteria > Gemmatimonadota > Gemmatimonadetes > Gemmatimonadales > Gemmatimonadaceae > JBGTBX01. Next base: position 4,501 of record JBGTBX010000494.1, on the reverse strand, counting down.
CCCGCGCACTCCGGCGCCTTCAGCTGCAACAACTTCAAAAAAGCTGAACGGCTGACCCTCCTGAGCGTTCCGGCATGAGCCCTGAGCGTATATTCGTCCCCGACGTCGAATCTGTGGCGGCCCGGAATAGGGCTTCGCCGGCCCCACCGCGCGTGCGACAACCAGCAACCAAAGACATGCGACTTACGATACTGGCAGCCAGCCTGCTAACCGCCGCCCCTCTGCTCTCTCAGACGACCACAATTCACAACGTCACCGTCGTCGACGTGGCCACCGGTCGGCTCCAGCGCGGCAAATCCATTGTAATTGAAGGAAAGCGAATCGCGCGCGTCGAAAACGCCACGGCGGCAACGCGCGCATCCGCGACGCTCGACGGAACCGGCATGTTCGTGATCCCTGGTCTGTGGGACATGCACATTCACGCGTACTTCAGCAACGACACGTCGCGCTTTCACAGCACCAATGAGGTGATGCTCCCACTGTTCATTGTGAATGGCGTAACCGGGGTGCGCGACCTCGGCAGTAATCTCGAAGCCTCGCTTGCTGCGCGGGACAGCATTGCGGCACATCAGTTGACGGGGCCGCGCATGCTCATCTCGGGGCCGATGATCGATGGCCCGACCACGCGATACGCTGCCGCCATAAACGTCGGGACGCCCGATGAAGCGCGCGCGGCGGTTCGCCTGCTCAAGGAACGCGGGGTCGATCTGATAAAGACGCAGACGCTCATCCCGCGGGAAGCGTACTTCGCCATGGCCGAAGAAGCCGTGCGCATCGGCATCCCGTTTGAGGGACATGTGCCAAGCGAGATCACAGCGTTTGAGGCGATCACAGCGCGGCAGCGCAGTTTCGAACACATGATCGGCGTCAGCGATACGAGCGCTTCTCTGATCGCCTCGCTCGGGCGCAACGGGGTGTGGCAGTGCCCCACGGTGGTCAACAGCGTGGGCACACCGGCGAGCTTCTTGAGTGATCCGGGACTGCCGTTCTGGCTCAAACAATCCGTCGACGGCTGGCGCAAGACGGCGCTTGCCCAAGCCGAAGCCCCCGATTCTGTGGTCCGGGCGTCGGAGGCGCGTTCCTCGCGGCGCCTGGCTCTCATCAAGAAGTTGTTCGATGCGAAGGTGCCATTTCTGGCCGGGACAGATGCGCCGGCGGGATACGATCTTGTGCCGGGTTCCAGCCTCCACCGCGAGCTCCAGCTTTTTGTCCGCGCGGGAATGACACCGCTCCAAGCGCTGCAAACGGCCACGCTTAACCCCGCCATCTATTTCGGCAAGACCGCGGAGTGGGGCGCGATTGCGCCGGGAAAGACCGCCGATTTGCTCGTGCTCAGGAGCAATCCCCTCGAAAATATTGAGAACACCAGAACTATCGCCGCGGTCGTGGCCGACGGGCGCTACTTCTCGCCACGCGAACTCGATCGTATGAAGCTCAGCATTCTGGAATTGGCCGCGAAGTGATCAGAGCTCGTGGCCGTAGTCTGCGGCGACGTAGCAGGTCTATCACGGGTCAAACTTGCCCGGCTTGGCCGCGGCTGGCTCTTTTGATCGCTGCCCGTCGAGGGCCTGCAACGGGTGTTGACCGGGCACCACGTACGTTTGTGATGTAGCGCACCAAAATGGCGTCCGGCCCGATTGCAATTTCCTCCAGCGCGGCGTAGCTTGATACTCGTTGACCCCCCGGGGCGTAGGTTGCTGCTCTGACTCAACTTAGCGCATTCCTCTCCGTGCCCCTCGACGGCATGCAGACGATTGCCCAAGTGGTCACCGCTCCTCCCATGCACTCGGCTGTGGCGTTTCTCAGAACTCGCGGCCGTCGGTCGCGCTGGAGCATAGATCAAAATGGATCAGTCGCTCATCATCGCTGTGTTAGGCGTGCTCGTAATTGCCGCCGCCACGGCGTTTTTCTTTGTAGGGCGTTCGAGGGGACGCGATGCGACAATCGCCGTACAGAAGGCGGCGAAGGCAACGGCTGAAGAAACGGCGAAGCGAATTATCAGTGATGCGGAACGTGAGTCCGATTCACTAAGAAAGAGCGCCGTACTTTCCGGAAAAGAGGAGCTCATCAAGGCTCGCGAATCGTGGGAAGTGGAAGCACGGCACCGTCGCGAAGAGGTCGAGCGTGAGGAACGTCGGCTGCAGGAACGCGAGAATCAACTCGACAAGAAGCTCGACCTTCTGGATCAGCGCGATCGGGAACTGGGGCGACGTGCGAGTGATCTTGGCCGGAAGGAAAAGACAACTTCCGAGCGCGAGGGGGAGTTGGATGTTCTGATAGGGGAGGAGAGGAGGCGACTCGAATCACTCGCCGGATTGTCTGCCGACCAGGCCAAGTCGGAGCTCATCGCTCGCCTGGAGCAGGAAGCCGAGGCTGACGCTGCGAACCGTCTGCGCGAGATTCGCGAATCCGCGAAACGAACCGCTGATCGCGAAGCAAAGAAGATTGTTTCGCTCGCGGTGCAGCGCATCGCGTCAGAGCACACGTCAGAGATTTCGGTGTCATCCGTGGCGCTCCCCAACGACGAAATGAAGGGGCGCATCATCGGTCGCGAGGGTCGCAACATCCGCGCGTTTGAACTCGCCACGGGCGTTGATGTGGTCATTGACGACACTCCCGACACCGTTGTTGTCGCCTGCTTTGATCCCATCCGTCGCGAAGTGGCGAGGCTCTCGCTCGAGAAGCTGGTTGCGGATGGTCGTATTCATCCGGGGCGTATTGAGGAGGTTGTCGCCAAATCGACCAGAGAAGTGGAGCAGCAGATCGTGGAGAACGGTGAGCGGGCCGCCTACGAAACGGGAGTGCGTGGTCTGCATCCGGAGATGATTAAGCTGATCGGCCGTATGAAGTGGCGTACGAGCTACGGGCAGAACATTCTCGATCATTCGATCGAGGTCGCACATCTGGCGGGGATCATGGCGGCGGAGCTTTCGCTGGACGTGACGCTGGCCAAGCGTGGAGCGCTTCTGCATGACGTTGGTAAAGTGCTGACACACGAGCACGAGGGCACGCACGTGCAACTCGGCGTCGAGATGGCCACCAAGTATGGTGAGGCACCTCTGGTGATTAACTGTATCGCCGCGCATCACGATGACGTGCCACACGAGAGCACAGTTTCGGTGATCGTTCAGGCCGCTGATGCCATTTCTGGTTCCCGTCCTGGCGCGCGCCGCGAAGCATTTGAGACGTATGTGAAGCGGCTCGAGGGACTCGAAAAGATTGCCGGCAGTTACCGAGGGGTCGAAAAGGTGTTTGCCATTCAGGCGGGGCGCGAAGTGCGCGTTGTGGTGACCCCCGACGCCATCGATGACAATCGGATGTCGGCGCTTGCCGACGAAATTGCACGGCGTATTGAATCCGAGCTGCAGTATCCGGGACAAATCAAGGTGGTATTAATCCGCGAAACGAGGGCAGTCGATGTCGCAAGGTAACGCTCAACGAATTGATGGTGTTGCGGTCGCAAAGGCCGTACGTGATGATCTCGTCGGAGAAGTGGCGGCGCTAAAGGAGAGGGGGATTACCCCCGGTTTGACCGTGGTGCTGGTCGGTGACGATCCTGCGAGCGCGGTGTACGTGCGATCGAAGGAAAAGACAAGCGTTGAGCTGGGGATGAAAGGCGAGACGATCCGGCTCCCGGCCGAGACGCCTCAGAGCGAGCTCGAAACGCTGATCGATCGTTTGAACGCAGACCCTGCGGTGCACGGAATTCTGGTGCAGAGCCCGCTTCCGAAGCACATGGACGAGAACACCATCGTCCGGCGTATTGCCCCGCATAAGGACGTCGACGGATTTCATCCCATGAACGTCGGAAAACTGCTGATCGGGGAGAAGGATGGTTTTGCGCCGTGTACGCCGGCTGGTGTGCAGGAACTGCTGGTGCGTTACAACGTGGATACGACCGGTAAGGATGTTGTTGTGATTGGCCGCAGCAATATTGTCGGCAAACCCATGGCCGCCTTGCTGATGCAAAGTGGTGCCGGCGCGAACTGTACCGTCACCGTGTGTCACAGTCGCACGAAGGACCTCCCGTCGCATACGCGCCGTGCAGACATTGTGATTGCAGCGATCGGTAAGCCCGAGGTTATCACCGGCGACATGATTAAGCCGGGCGCCGTGGTTATCGATGTGGGCATCAATCGGGTCGACGATGCGACGGCGAACAAGGGGTACCGCCTCGTTGGAGACGTGCATTTCGAGAGTGCTTCCGCGGTGGCCTCACATATCACGCCGGTGCCTGGTGGCGTGGGGCCGATGACTATTGCGATGCTGCTCAAGAACACTGTGCGCGCAGCCCGTCAGGCCGGCAAGTGACCTCGCGCAGGTCGTCGCAGCGACCGGCGAAAGAGTCGTCAGGCGACCTGTTCGGTGAGCGTGCCGAGGCGCCGAATCTTCTCGAGACTCGCGCCGTGCGACCGGCGCGGCCAGGTGAACGACCCGACAGTGCCTATGCCGTAGATGATATAGCTGGAGCGCTCAAGGACATCGTGGAGGGAAGCTTTCC
>JBGTBX010000493.1:0-6643 GCA_041749115.1 Gemmatimonadaceae bacterium | reverse complement strand
GTCTTTCCGTCTGCGTGGGTGTCGGCCAGACCACCACTCACGGTGAGTCGGAGTTCTTCGCCACCGGGAAGTACGATCACGTGCGAGGCGACTTCGAGGCGGAGTTGTTCCAGCTTGCCGAACGCCTCGGGCAGCCAGGTGTCGGGGAGCGCAATCACGAACTCTTCGCCCCCCCATCGACCGGCCAGATCGGATCGGCGCAGACTGCGGCGCAGAATTCCGCCGAGCAGGCGCAGCGCCGCGTCGCCGACTTCGTGGCCATAGCGGTCGTTGATGGTCTTGAAATTGTCCACGTCGAGGAGCGCGATGCACAGCGGAGTGCCTGTACGGCGCGAACGCGCAACGTCATTCGCGACACGCTCGGCGAGGTACGCGCGAGTCATTAAGCCAGAGAGCGCATCGTGCGTCGAGGAGATCCGCAATAGCATAGACCGCTGAACGATGGTGACGCACAGACCGGTAAAGATGCCCAGCACGATCACGCGACCCGTTTGGTGCGCTCCCAGAAAGCTGCCGAACATCAGCACGTCCTCGGTCGGAGCGTATGTCCACAACCGCAACGCCGCAACGCTCACTGCGGAGTATTGAACCATGGCCGTCACACCAGCGGCCAGACAGACCCGCGGATCCCACCGCAGGCACGTGGCACCGATCGCAATGAAATACACCAGGAAGGTGGTCCGACTGTTCGCTGTGGTCGACGGCAGACCCTGTATCAGGAACGCGATGTGCGTAATCGTCACCAGACTCACGTCGAACAAACTTGTGGTGTACGCGATTCCGCGCGGCAGCGTGGGTCGCCGCACGATCGCCATGATGATGAGCGAGGCGACACAGCCAAAAATGGTCGTGCCGAATGCGATGCGACTCTCCGGCCGATTGAGCCCGGCCGAAAACACGACCAGTGGAACGCCGAGGAGCGCAATGGTTGAGAGGAGACGCACGCGCGCGACCAGTTGCTCCCCCGAAACCCCGGCGTCGACAATCTCGGCGTCGCGAGGGAGGGCCAGCAGATTGTACCAGAACCCGCGTTCAACTGCGCGAGCACCGGAAGGCGTCATGTGATAGGTTGTCATGTCGGCGAGCGGGACCGGTCTACCCCCAGAGACTTCCTGCCCCCGCACAAGGTCATGCGCCCGGGACGATTTGCTCACATTGACCGCTCCCTTGAGCGGTTTGGGCGTGCTACGGCCGTTCAGAACCTCGTCGCCGCGCGAAAAAATCACGCAGCACCAGCGACGCATCGGTCGCGAGCACCCCGGCCCGCACCTCCGGGCGATGGTTCAGTTTCGGGTGCCGCACCAGATCTGCCAGGGACCCACACATTCCCGCCTTATCGTCGAAGGCAGCGAAGACGAGTCGCCTGTAGCGGGCCTGCACAATCGCCCCTGCACACATGGCGCACGGTTCGAGCGTGACGTACAGGTCACAGTCGGTGAGTCGGGCCGAGCCGAGGACTCCGGCCGCCAGCCGCGTGGCCAGAATCTCAGCATGGGCCGTGGGGTCCTGATCCCGCACCGTTCGGTTCGCGGCCCGCGCGATAATCAGGTCGCCGCGGACCACGAGAGCGCCAACCGGCACATCGCCCTGCCGGTCGGCTTCGCGCGCGATTTCGAGCGCAAGATTAATGAAGCCTTCGTCGCGGGCATCAGGCAACGACGGCCTCATTTGCATCCGCCTTTCGGAAGCTCAGCGATGTTCCCTCTCCGGCATCGGCAATCACAGTGTCACCGTCGTCGAATCGCCCATCGAGCAGCGCCATGGCGAGCGGGTTCTGCACCAGCCGTTGAATGGAGCGTTTGAGTGGACGGGCTCCGAACGCAGGTTCGTACCCATCCTCGACCAGCAGGGCGCGAGCGGCGGGCGTCAGCTTCAGCGTCAACTTGCGTTCGGCGAGCAGCTTACTCAACCGGGCCAGCTGCAGATCAACGATACGATCGATCTGCTCAACGCCAAGGGGCTTGAAGATGATGGTATCGTCCACACGATTGAGGAATTCCGGCTTGAACTGCTGCCGCAATGCAGCGTTCACATGCGCTTCGACGTCGGTCCATCGCTCCGCCGCGTGTTCAAGAATAAACTGCGACCCGAGATTCGACGTCATGATGATGACGGTGTTGCGGAAGTCGACCGTGCGGCCCTGGGAGTCCGTGAGTCGCCCGTCGTCGAGCACCTGCAGCAGAATATTAAACACATCCGGGTGCGCTTTCTCCACTTCATCAAACAGTACCACTTGATACGGTCGGCGACGCACCGCCTCCGTCAGCTGTCCTCCTTCCTCGAACCCCACGTAGCCCGGCGGCGCGCCGATCAGGCGTGCCACCGCATGTTTCTCCATGTATTCGGACATGTCGATGCGCACGAGCGCGTGTTCGTCGTCGAAGAGAAATTCAGCCAGCGCTCTCGCGGTCTCTGTTTTCCCAACACCCGTCGGCCCCAGAAAAATGAACGAACCGATCGGTCGATTGGGATCCTGCAGGCCCGCGCGCGATCGCCGCACCGCATTGGACACGGCGATGACCGCCTGCGTCTGCCCGATCACGCGTCGGCCCAGCTCCTCCTCCAGTTTCGTCAGGCGCTGGCGCTCTGTTTCCAGCATGCGAGTGACCGGAATCCCTGTCCATCGTGAGACCACTTCCGCGACGTCATCTGCCGTCACTTCTTCCTTCAGAAAACGGGGGCCGCCGTCCTGTCGCGACGCCAGCTGCTCCTCGGCCTCCCGCATCTCCTTCTCGAGCTGCGGAACGGTGCCGTACTGGAGCTCTGCCGCTTTACCAAGATCACCGGACCGGGTGGCCTGATCAGCAGCGACGCGTGCATCCTCAAGTTGTTGCTTGACGGTTCCCACGGCGCTCAGCGTCTCTTTTTCGCGCTGCCACTGAGCCTTCATGCCAGCTGAGCGCTCACGCTCTTCCGCGATTTCCCTTTCCAGAATCGTACGCCGTTCGACGGCCGAGGCATCCGTTTCCTTGACGAGGGACTGCCGCTCAATTTCCAGCTGCAGGATGCGACGCTCGACCTCGTCAATTTCCTGAGGCATTGAATCAATTTCGATGCGTAACCGCGATGCCGCTTCGTCGACGAGATCAATGGCCTTGTCGGGGAGAAAACGATCCCCGATGTATCGATTCGAAAGTGTCGCGGCGGCGACCACCGCTCCGTCGGTAATCCGCACACCGTGATGTGCTTCGTAGCGTTCCTTGAGCCCACGCAGGATGGCAATCGTGCTTTCCACCGACGGCTCGCCAATGAATACAGGCTGGAACCGCCGCTCAAGCGCAGCGTCCTTCTCCACGTGTTTCCGATACTCGTCGAGTGTCGTGGCCCCGATGACCCGCAGTTCACCGCGGGCCAGCATCGGCTTCAGCATATTGCCGGCGTCCATCGACCCTTCGGCCTTCCCCGCGCCCACCAAGGTGTGCATCTCGTCAATGAATACCACAAACAGTCCTTCTGCGTCCACGATTTCCTGCAGCACCGCTTTCAGTCGCTCTTCGAATTCACCGCGGAACTTTGCGCCGGCGATGAGCGCGCCAAGGTCCAATGAAATCAACCGCTTGTTCTTGAGCCCCTCCGGCACGTCGCCATTCACTATGCGCTGCGCCAACCCTTCGGCGATCGCCGTTTTACCCACACCCGGCTCGCCGATGACCACGGGATTGTTCTTGGTGCGGCGAGACAGCACCTGCATCACGCGGCGAATTTCCTCGTCGCGTCCGATCACCGGGTCCAGCTTTCCTTTCCTGGCCATCTCGGTGAGATCGCGAGTAAACCGCTGCAGTGCCTGGTAGCGATCTTCCGGCGTCTGATCGGTCACACGATGCGACCCGCGCACTGCCTTGAGGGCTTCGCGCACCGAATCGGCGTCGACGCCTAACGGGGCGAGTATGGCTTTACTCTCAGCACCTTTTGTGTCGGCCAGGCCGAACAGCAGATGTTCGGTGGAGACGTAGTCGTCGCCAAGCCGCTTCGCTTCGGCTTCGGCAGTATCAAGGACTTTATTCATCTCGCGCGACATCGACGGCTGCGCTTCGGACTGTTTTGCATAGCGGCCGATGTCCCGCTCCACAGCTTCACGCAACGCAGGGATCGCGACGCCCAGCTTTTGCAGCAGCGGTACCACGATGCCTTCGTCCTGACCCAGCAAGGCGTGCAACAGGTGCAGGTCATGCACCTGCGGATTGCCGTTCCGGCGAGCCAGCGCGAGCGCGCTGTTCAGCGCTTCGGCGGATTTCACTGTCAGTCGGTCAGAGCTGATCATGATGCGTCGTTGCGGGGAGATGCTTCGGTTGGCCAGACAAAAATTGCGGTTTCGTATTCAGCAACCGCAATGCCCGTTATCCCTGACACATTGGCGTAAATGCGGGCGGCCGCGCTGACAGATCCCGATGCCCCTGTCGCTTTGGCACAAAAAAGAAGGACCCGCCAAGGGCAGGTCCTCTAAACAATAGTTAGGCGGGGGTCCACCTACTTCATGACCACCATCTTTTTAACCAAAGGCCTTCGGTCAACTTCGAGGTGGTACAGATAGACGCCACTGGAGACATCGCGCGAACCGTCAGAATACCGGCCATCCCAATAGGCAGTATACTCGCCGCAGGTGAGCATCACGTCGCGAATCCCCTGGCCTGTAGACGCACCAGAAGACCCCGCATTGAGCACGGGGACTGCGACAAGCTGCGCGAGCATGTTGTACACGCGCAGGGATACTCTATACTGGCGACCTGGGTCCGCACACTCGGGCCAGCTTCCGATCGTGAATGGGATCGTGGTCTCTGCACTGAAAGGGTTGGGAAAGTTCTGCCCCAACGTTGCTCCCGATACGGGATCACGACTCGAACGCGAATCTCTGACCTGTGCTTCTGCGGAGCTCGATGCCAGCGACAAACAGGCAAACACTGTTACCAGTGCGGCCCACCGCTGCCTTTGCTCCATTTCTCTCCAGCTGACAAAGTGAGGTTGTTCGGGCTAACTCCTGAGTACGTTTGAGTTTCCAGCGCGTTCCGCGAGTATAGGGAGCGCTATGGCCCGTTGTCAAGCAAAACCGTTAACTCGCCAATACCCTACTGTCGCCGCGTCGTTCAGTGATACGGCGTCGATCACAATACTCCAATAGCGGAATGAGATATTTACGGCTCATGCCAAGTGCCTCCCTTAATTGCGCAGGAGACTTGCCTGATCCGTCACTCATTGTCGCACGCAAGGTTGCCAGAATCCCCTCAAGTGCCCCCGCGGCGTAAAACCTGTCTGCCTCCACTTGCACGACCAGTCCGTCGCGCTCCAGAAGGCGAAGAATCGGCACAGGGTCAACCCCCGCCAGCACGGCTCTCAGCTCCGTAATCGTCGGCGGCTCGGTCGGCGAGGCCCTCAGGCTCTCGAGGATCGAAGCACGCGCTCCGCTGACTGCAGCGTTTATTACCGGGGTAAAATTTACGCGGCGGTATCCTCCGGGAACTGCCTCAATCTCGCCGTTCGCCACCGCAATCTCGACGCACGCAGCCAAAAACGCGTCGTCGAGGTCGTGCTCCACCCGCACCACCGACGTCGGCGCATGCAGCTCGAGAGGATGCAACTTGTGGAACGTATCTACAGTGTTTACAACAGCCTCCGCCTCTCGACGCAGAATCCACATTAGGTACACGCGGTTTCCGTTTCGGAAGAACGCATCAGATGTTATGAGGGTTTTCAACATCGCGGGCCGAACGCCAGCCCGAACTGACAGCTCCGGCTCAGTCATCCCGCGCGTACCATTGCGTTCGAGGAAGCGAATCACTCGGGCCAGCGGCTCCCCCTCCCACGGAGCCGACGGGCGGGCGCGCCTGCTCACCGGAGCGGGATCAATGACTATTCCTCCCCCAATTGTCGCCATCGGCTGCGCGCGACGGAGAACGAACCGGTCGCCACCACGCGCGACAACATGTCGCGAAAAAACCAGGCGGCAGAGGCGACGCGTCCCAGCGCTCAGTTCCCCTTCCGCTCCGCTGCCGATCGGCACCACGCGGCAGCTCTCTTCGGAGGTGCCGAGGTGAAAGCGGAGCCACTCGCGTGGACGAATCGGTGCGACGTCCCCGGCGATCAGAGCGACGTCGGCGTGGAGGTGCAGCGTATCCTGCCAACCAGTGCCATCGACCAGAAGAGCGCCGCGCTCCACGTCATCGACGTCGACGCCACTCAGCGCAACGGCGGCGCGCGTAGCGCTCTCGACTTCGTCCACTGGTCGACCGTGTGCGTGAAGCGCGCGGATGCGGACGGGGCGGCCGCCTGGATGAATCGTGAGCGACGAGGCCGCCGTGGCGCGACCAGTCCACACGGTGCCCGTCACGACGGTGCCCGTTCCCTTCACTGTGAATGCGCGGTCTATGGGCATTCGGAATACATCGTCGCTGCTGCGCAAAGGACCCGCCTGCAGCACTGCACGCAGCGCATCACGCAGCCCGTCGATGCCTTGCCCGGTGCGCGCGGAGGTGGCGATGATCGGAGCATCCGCGAACGGCGTTCCTTGCAGGAACTGACGCACATCGTCCTCAACCAGCGCCAGCCATTCCTCATCGACCGCGTCGGCCTTGGTCAGCGCGACCACCGCAGACGTCATGCCGAGCAACGACAGGATGGCAACGTGTTCGCGAGTCTGCGGCATGACACC
>JBGTBX010000492.1:0-3716 GCA_041749115.1 Gemmatimonadaceae bacterium | reverse complement strand
CGCCGGTGTGGCTGCCTCCGGCGGCCGATGCGGATGGGAGCACCACCCCGCCCCTCCCCCACCTCCCAGACGCTGAGGCCCGGGGTATGGGGCGGAGCCCCGCACCAGACAGCCCAGTCGACACACGATTTAGGAACGCAGCCCGGAGGCCCCGCTCCAGCCCTGCGGGGGTCGCTGACCTGCAGTGTCAACGCTCCTTGGTACTGGTGTGTTCGGGTCGGCTCTTAGCCGTTTGCGGACCGTCTGCGGACTGCGTCGACCTGCAGGCGATCCCTCGGGCACGCGCGAACCATCAGCTTGGGAAGGGTCCTCACCGGAACCGGGAGTGACGTCGTCCCACAGTGCGTCGATGACCTTGGGGCGCACCTGCGGCGATGTGCGCGACCGTCCGCTCGCACGGTCATCGCCATCGGCACGATCGGGCACGTGGTGGGCACGTGGTGGGCACGAGCTTGATCGCTGAGGCGCACGAAGCTGAACGATGTTCTACCAACACCGCACTGGCGCCGTGCGCGAGGGGTGAAGGCGCGCGACCCGCCGCAACTGAGTCGCTCGTTCGAAGCTGCGCGGGCGCGGATACGCCTAGGGTGGCCTCACCGCCGGCGCCGTATGGCTGGGGCATACCTGAACGCGCGTCGATGACAAGAGGCGAGGGGGCCGCTCAACAGATGCAAATGAACCATATTGAAAGGTTGTTCGCAGCCAGTCTCTTTCGAATGAAAGTGGCGGATTTAACGGACAATGCTTTCCAGGACTTCTTCGATCTTATCATGTCCCTTACTGACGCTTCGTACATCGCGATAAAGTCGGCAGGTAAGCTCGGCGACCTGAGCGCGGACGGATTGTCCGTGGACCGGCGCGAGCTGTATGCCTGCTACGCACCCCAAACATTCGACGCGCGGGAAGCGTCTCGAAAATTCCGTTCGGATCTTGCTGGCGCTGTCGCGAAACGTTCAGAAGCATTTTCCACCTTCATCTTCGCGCATAACGATCGCCGTGGCCTACACCCCACCGTTTCTGAGGAAATGTCAGAAGCCAGGGCCCGTTATCCCGATCTGTCGTTCCAAGAATGTAACACCGCACGCCTGAGGGGGCGTTTTCTTTCCCTTCCGCGCGCCGAGGCGGAAGACGTGCTGGGCCGCCCTTTACCTGTCGATATGGTTGTTTCCGTTGGCGTAGAGGACCTCACTGAACTCTTGGAGGATCTGGAAGCGAGAAGCACTCCTGTCGCTGGACCACTGGATGCGCCGCTAGAAGTGCCCGCTGACAAGTTGGAGACTAATCGCTTCTCACCGGAGACCGAAGATGAGATCGTTCGAGGCCTCAAAGAGAGCCCCAGGATATCGGCCTACTACGAGATGCGAAGAGACCCGGAAGAAAAGGAGGATGTCGCAGCCCGGATTAATGAGGAGTATCGGCGCATCCGTCAAGAAACCGAGGATTCGGAAACCATCTGGTTCCTACTCGAGACCTGGGTGATGGGTAACCAATTGCAGGCGATAGCACGTCGTAGGGCTTGCTCGGCGATACTGGCGCATTTCTTCGAACAGTGTGATATCTTTGAGCGGCCAATCGGGTCGAGAGCCAGCGAAAGGGCGGTAAGGTGATTCTGCCCACGAAGAATGTCTCCCCGGCGCGCGCTTTGATAACCATCGCCAGCGAAATCGTTCTGGTCGCCCCTCCTGATCTGGTGACCTCTGGCCAACTCTGGGAACGCGTTGTTGCCCGACGCAACCAGTCAGGTGTCGAGTCGCCACTATCGTTCGACTGGTTCGTGCTGGCGCTTGACGTTCTTTTCGTCCTTGGCCTCGTGTCTGCAGATGGTGACCTGATCCGAGTGGAGGGCACTTATGCTGCGCTCGCTAACTAGTTCCGATCCGCGCTTCCGCACAGTCAACTTTCGTCCAGGGGTGAACCTGCTGAAGGCGGACGTTACGCAAGGGTCCAGGGACGCCGACACTCGAAACAGCGTGGGCAAGTCCAGTCTGATCGAGCTGGTGCACTTCCTTCTGGGTGCAAGTGCTGATAAACGATCGTTGGCGGCTCGAGCAGAGCTCCGTGGCTTCTTCTTCTACCTGACGCTCGACTGGTCCGAAGACGAACGGGTCCGCGTGTCCCGCAGAGGTGCTGAGCCGTCGGTCATCCACTTGGAATTCCTGTCGCTGCTCGACGACGCCGTTACGCAGTCTTTGGATGTCTCTCTCAGCGACTGGCAGCGGCTGATCGAACAGCGACTGTTCGGGCTGGAGGGTGAGCACCCTGGGATAAGCGGTCGTGCGATGCTGTCGTTCTTGGCAAGGCGCATAAGCGCTAACGCATTCAACGAGCCGACGCGCTTCTACCCGCGACAGTCCGCCGCAGACGGCACGGCGAACCTCGCCTACCTGTTGGGCCTGGATTGGAGCTTAGCTGCGTCATACCGTGACCTTTCAGAGCGAGAGGCGTCTCGGCGAGCGCTTCGTCAGGCCGCAACCGGACCACTGTTCGGTCGATTGGTCGGCAGTGCGGCAGATTTGCGTGGCCAGATCTTGGTCGCCGAGGAGCGAGTGAGTCGCCTTCGGTCAGAGATTGACGCGTTCAAGGTCGTACCCCGATTCGAGGAACTGCAGACCCGCGCTGATGAGATCGCCGTACAGATCCTACAGAGCCGGGAATCTGACGCGGCCGACCGCCGGAATCTAGCAGACATCGACCGGTCACTATCAGAAGCGGTTGCGGCGAGAACGGATCCGCGGCTTGAAGCGGTCATCGAACAGCTCAGCGCTCTGCTGAATAAGTCCACACATGAGCGATTCTCAGAAGTCGCTGCCTTCCATGAATCTGTGATTAGGAACAGACAACGCTACCTAGAGCGGGAAGCCACAGAGACTCGCCGGCGGCTGGAAGACCGACAGGCCGAGCGCGATAGGTGGAACCTGCAGTTGTCGTCCTTAATGGCAGAGCTTCAGGCGGGAGGAGCTTTGGAGCAGCTACTGACCCTTCAGGCGGCGTATGCCCGTGAGTTGTCAGCGCTTGAATCTTTGCGCTCACGCTTTGAAGCAGCTAGCGCGCTCGAGGCATCAAGGGCTGAGATAACGCGCGCAAGGGTCGAGTTGCAGACAGCAATCTCGGCAGACCTCGACGATAGGTCGTCGATAGTCCGCGATGCCACTGTGCTATTTTCCACTTTTGCCTCGAGGCTCTACGAGGGTTCACGCAATCCTTATCTCGAGTTTGAAGGCGGTACCAGCAGTCTCGAAATCCGGCCGCACATCGACACGGACGATGGTCGCGGCGTCGGAAATATGGTTATTTTCTGTTTTGATTTGACGGTAGCTGTCATCGCGCGTCGCAGAGGCCGAGGGCCTGACTTCCTCATGCACGATAGTCATCTGTTCGACGGTGTGGACGCTCGGCAGATTGCGAGGGCCTTCCTTCTGGCACGTGAGGTTTGCCGCGACGAGAAAATCCAGTACGTCATGTCGCTCAACTCCGACGATGTCGACAAGGTAATCCGGCGCGGGGGATCCCTAGACCCTGATATCCGGCGCCTCCTCGAGGGCGCGGTGATAGAGCCCGTCTTAACGGACGCTAGCGAGGCTGGTGGTCTCTTTGGCTTCCGATTCGACACGGGCTCCGAGAAGCGTTCGCGTGTCAAAGCGACCTAAGACGAAGACGGCCGCAAGGAGTTCGTTCTGCCGTTGCCGTCTCACGGGCCGCGGCGGCGCGAACGGCGC
>JBGTBX010000491.1:0-1871 GCA_041749115.1 Gemmatimonadaceae bacterium | reverse complement strand
GATCGACATCGCCGGCGTCGGGCAGCTCGTCCAGATCGCGGTGCAGAAGGGCCGGAGCGTCAACCCGACGCTCAAGTGCGGCATCTGCGGCGAACACGGCGGGGATCCGAAGTCGGTGGAGTTTTGCCACACGGTCGGACTGGACTACGTGAGCTGCTCCCCATTCCGCGTCCCGATCGCACGACTTGCCGCGGCTCATGCTGCGATTAAGGAATCGCAGGGCAGCGCGAAGAGCAACGGGAAGGCGAAGAAGAAATAACGCGAAATTTGACTCTGGGGATCAAAGTCGGGGCGTGGTCGCAAGACCACGCCCCTTTTTGGCATCACTATTCATCTATCGAGAGAACTTTTTCTCTTGAGAATAATTTGCCATTGCGGGAAATGTTCTTTATCGTATCACCATGGCTACTCCTCTGTGGACGGATAAGCGATCGGGGACCGCGGGTCGGCTGGCTGGGAACGTCGTGCTCAACGAGCTATTGCGCGATGATGACGCCATCAAGCCGCGGAAAGGCGTGACTTTCGAATCTGACGCCGTGATCTATGTCGCGCGCACGTGTGGCAGCAGCTCCTATCTGCAACCCCCCATTGTGCATTGGTCCACGGCCAGCCCCCGGGAACATCGTGAGGTCACCGATGAAGCCAACGAATCCGGCCGAGCCATTTTCTACCTCTTTATTACCGCCACGCCGGACACAGCCGGAATAGACTATTGGAAGGTTCCAGGAGACGTCGTGACGCAACTCCTGGCCACTGCGCCACGTCGGGCAAAGGATGACGCGTGCATGGCCCGAATCCGCGTCAAAGACGGTCAGCATTATCTGGGCAGTCAGGCGGTGACGCAGTTTCACCATGTCGTGAAGCTGTCCGGCGAGCAGCGCCGCGCATTACGCGATGCCTTCGAGGTCGACCGTCGGACGGATCGCGGCACAGAGCTCAAATCGGACCGCGTTCCTTCCCCTGTCTTTGTTCCGCGACCCGCGCCAATCGGTAGCTCTGACGTCGTTCGATTGACGGGTGACGGGACGCTCGTCCTCCCGGAACGGATTCGCACTCGCTTTCAACTCGTGGAAGGATCGAATGCCGTCGTCTCCGTCGAAGACGATCGAATTGTGATTCAGCCTGTTCGGCTGTCGAAGTTCAGCCGATTTCGCGGCACGCTCAAGGGTAGCGGTGCATTAGCGGCTCTCAATGAGGAACGTCAGCGCGAGCGGGAGCTGTGACATGAAGGTGGTCTTGGACGCATGGGCGCTCATGGCGTTTTTCGAGGATGAGCCGGCGGCCGACGAAGTCGAGAAGATTCTGGACGCCGCCGAGGCAAACGGCGAGCACCTCCTCCTCACTGCCGTGAACTGGGGGGAGATCTATTACAGCGTCGCACGTGCCCTGTCCGCCGAAGCTGCCGAGGACGTGGCGCAAAGGATTGGGGCCATGCCCATTCGGGTCGTCCCAATTCCCGACGACCTGGCGCTCGTCCGCCAGGCGGCCACGTATAAGGCGCGGCTGAAAATGTCGTACGCGGACTGCTTTGCGGCGGCGTTGGCGAAGATCACGTCCTCCACTCTCGTCACTGGCGACCAGGAATTCATGGCGGTGAAGGAAGACATTGCCATTCGATGGCTGCCTCGTTGAACCTGAAGGGAAAAGAGACGATCAACCTGGTTTCTCTGGTGTGGACTAAAATTGGATCCGCTGCGCCCCCGCATACACGTTCATTCGCTCATCGCGCAGGAATCCCACCAGCGTTTGTCCGCTTTCTCGCGCGAAATCAACCGCGAGCGATGACGGCGCCGATACCGCCGCGATCAGCACCACGCGCGCTGCCAGCGCTTTCTGGATGATCTCGAAGCTTGTCCGCCCGCTGACGAGCA
>JBGTBX010000490.1:0-6513 GCA_041749115.1 Gemmatimonadaceae bacterium | reverse complement strand
GGCGTACGCCGCCAGCAGGCGGAACGACGGGGACGACATCATGGAGCCTCTCGATTTGCCGGGATTGGATTCGAAAGGTGCGGCCCTTCAGGATGTAACGGCAAAGGCGGCGCCGAAAAGCGTTCCTCGGCGCCGACAATCGCCGCACGATCTCGTCCTGAACTATGTCTACACGGTGAATGCTCGCGGTGCTCGGTGGTCAGCGAAAACGACGCGGGCGCGCTACTTCGACACCGCCGCCAAACGACGAATCTCACTCGCCATCGTGCGCACACGCGCGCTGTCCGACGCACCCCTCACATCACCATCAACCTGCCGAGCAAGCGCGTTGAGCGCGGTCGCGCGCGCCGCGCCGGACTTCATCTCGGCCGCGTCGAGTGCCGTGGCAATCGCCGCGAGACGGTCCGCAGCGAGTCCCTTGCCGCGCACCAGCTGGTCGTAGTACGACCGCACAACAACAAACGCCGGCGGCCACGTAATCTTGGGTTGGCTCTGCGGATTGTAGTCCGTCAACACGACCAACTTCGCCGCGGCGATCTCGTTGGCCGACAGCTGCGCGGTTGGCGTCAGCTCAACAATATCCAGTCCGCGGTCGATCTCGGACGAATAGACCATGCCGTTCCAGTAGTACGCGCCCCATGATCCGCCAATCGTGTTGCGACTGCGACCACCGCTCGCAGCCAGCGCGGCTTCAGAGGCAGCCGAGGGAACGTCAACGAGCGCCGGCGGATCGATCGACCCACGATCGAAATACGCAATCTCGATGGCCTTGTCCGGGTCCGTGAAGTCCATGACGTTGATGCCGCCCTGATACCAGGCCTGCACATAGAGATCGCGTCCCGGAACCGGGATGATGCCTCCGTTGTGTGCCACGCAGTTTTCTTCAGCCGACTGCGCAGACGGCAGCTTGAAGTACGCGCGCTGCGTCTGCTTCTTTTTTGCGTCAAGCGAGATGACCGTGTTGCCGCCGAGTTCAATCATGCTCGATTCCTGACACATCGGGCCCGTGCCGCCGCCCCATTCGTCGGTCTGCATCATCTTGGTGCCATCGTTGCTGAACGCGGCGGTGTGGCGCCCCTGATAATTGTTCTCGTCGGTGAGGGCATCGATTCGGAATGGTTTTTCGGGATCCGAAATGTCTACGAGAATGGAGTGCGTTGAACACGCCGCGGCCAACAGGTTGAGCGCCGGATACGCGGTCACGTCATGACAATTGCGCGGACCGGTATGCAACGGTTCGGCCGCAGTATCACCCGGAACGCGGCGTCCGCCGCGGCCCGCAGGGCGACGCGGATCAGTGGGCGCACAGAACTGCTTGCACGTTGCATCAACGTCGAGACCAGAAAAAATTCGCGCGCCAGGAATGACAACGGCGCGTTCGGGATGATCGAGCTCCACCTTGATGATGTCGAGCATGTACAGCGAGTTCGTTGGATCGTCGGGATCCGTGCCATTCTTGCAGCCGGCGAGTTCCGTCTCGGGCCGCGCATTCGACTGTCCCGACACGTAGATGTAAATGATGTTCGGATCCTTCTTGCTCGGTACGATGGTGTGCGTATGCGATCCTTTGCATGTCTGCACGTTCTTCACAAGCTTGGGCGCCTTCGCATTTGATACATCGAAGATGCGCACGCCCGCCATGTGGTCCTTCGGATCCTGAACGCCCTGGCTCCCGCAATCATTGCGGTTGCCCGCGCCCTCGGCGGAGAGGAAGAGCAGGTTCCCGACGATTGACGGGTCTCCTTGCGATGTGGTGCACCTCGTGACCGACGCGACCACCGGCTTGGCTGGGTCGGTGATATCCCAAATGGTGAAGCCGGCAAAGTTGCCCTGATAGGCGTAATGCGTGCCGAAGGCGATGTCGGAGTTGGCGAACGTCAGCCCGCGGCTGGTGTCGAGCTGCGGCGGCTTATGCGTGTTCGACACCAGTCGCATGCCGAGAAACGCGGTGCCGGCGTCGTGGCGCCCGGGCTTCAGGTTGGAGCGGGGATCCTGTCGCGTCGGGTACGTCTGCGCCGACGCGACACTCGGCGCAACAAGCGTCGCGAGCAAAAGGATCCGGAGAACATTCAGGCCACGGTCGACACGCATCGAAACAAACTCCTGTGGTGGGAATGGGGACGGCGGGACGCCGTGGGCGTCGCGTTTCTTCGGGCGCTACGACGGAGCGCGTTACTTGGGCGGCAGCTGGGAGAGCAGTCGTCGCATGATGCCGATCTCGCCGGTCTGCGCCGTCACGACATCGGTGGCGAACACCGAGACGTCTACTTCCTGACCGGCCATCGGAGACGCGAACAGATCATCTACCATTTTGAGCGCCCCCTCATGGTGCATGATCATGTATTTGAGGAACGCGCGATCGAACTCGACACCCTTGGACACTTCGAGTTCCTTGAGCTGCTCTGTGGTGAGCATGCCCGTCATCGTCATGTGTTGCCATGACGACGTGTCCGGTGCGAACTGTTTGTACTGACGCAGCCACTCCTGCATGATCTGAATCTCTGGCACCTGCGACTGATCGATCTTGCGCGAGAGCTTGAGCACCTGCGGATTCGCGCCGTTCGCCTCGGCTAGTCGCGACATGACAATCGCCTGCGCGTGGTGCGCGATCATGCCCTGCATGAACTCAACATCGGCCTTCGTGTAGCCCGCGCCCGCCGGAATGACAATCTCGGGCATCTGCATGCCGTGCATGCTGTGCCCGCTGGCTTGTGCCGCAGACACCGACGAAGTGCCCGTGAGCAGCGAGACGACAAAAACGGCGAGGAACGAGCGTTGGACCTTCATGGCGTCTGTACTCGGACGAAGTGCCGGCCCCAAACGCAAGCCGAGCGAAAGTGGAAACTACGGCGCAGGGAGGCGACGCCGTAGTGGTGAAGCATACGGAGAGCGCGGGCTCCGCACTAGGCTGGCGTCCGACGCGGATCATCGAATGGGTTACCAGGGTACATCTGCCGCATTGCTGTTTTGATCCTCGTTTTCCTTATCGCATGCGTCGTGCTCACGCGGCGCGCGCTCTCTTGGCGTCACGCGAGCGCGCTATTCCTCAACACCGAGATTCACTCTCCGTGATCACACTGCGCGACATAGCATCCGGGGCCCAGCTTGGAATGCTCACCGAAGAAGAGCTGGCGGCGCTCGTGGCTTCACTCGAAGAAGAATCGGTGCGAGACCATGATTATTACATCAACCACGCGACAATTGATCTGTTGGAAGCAGACGGTGCGCCGGCATCGCTCACAGACATGCTGGGCCTCGCCATGACCGGGCGCGATGGCATGGATATCATCTGGTCGCGGGACTGACACGCGCGGTCACGACGTCGAAATCCTGAAGCTACGCCATCCTTGCCGGGACCGTGCGCCAGCCGTGCGGCGCCCCGGCAGCAGGCATTGAGGTCGGCTTTAGCAGGTGCGCGGCAGCGTCACTGTCAACTTCGCAACAACGATCGAAGCCGCACCAGTCACGTCGATCGACCTGGTCACCCCAGAACAACGCTGAACAGTCCGTGCGCCGTGTAACGACCACAAAAGCGGGCGCTCGCGCGGGAAGAATGTTGTGATCATCCGCTGACGCCGGCTAGCAAAACTTTTCTCTACGTCGCCAGCAGTTCCCGCACCGAGACCTTCAGGCTCTGCCGGCAAGCCAGGTAACCCACCAGGCACACGGACACCACCATGGCAACGACCATCCCGGACACCCACAGCGCGTCTGGGTTGTAGGGCAGATTGAATTGGGCCCGGTACATAAGCAGGCCCGCGACCCAAGTGCCCACGACCGCACCAGCGGCGGCAATCAAGGCCGTCACGCCCCAATCATAAAGGTTCAGCGACAGACAATCGCGGTTCCGCAGTCCCATGCTCATCAGCAACCCATGTTTCTGGCGATCATCGGCGCTGAAACCGCGAACAGACGCGGCCAGCACACAGAGCGCCAATAGCAGCACCATTGCTGCGAAGCCGCTTGTCACCTTCGTGACGATAGCGAGCGTCTGGTCAAACCGTTCAGTCAGCTCGCGCAGCGGTACAAGCGAGAGCGTGGGATACTGTTGCCACAGATCAGCCAGCGCATCCCACGCCGGTTCTGGCAACTCCATGCTCCCCATGTAGAGCGTTGGCGCATCGATGTGCGCGCGCGCCGACAGCGGAACCTGGAACCAGAAGGTGATTGATCCACTACCCGGCTGGAACGCGTGGCTTGCCACGAGGGTGAAGTCAAACAACCGGCCGCCGATCTGATACGTGAGCGTGTCGCCGTAGCGAAACCCCATGTCGGTCATGACTTCAGGTTCCGCAGAAATCTGCTGCCAGTGGTCCGTGCCGGCCGGCCACCAGTTGCCGCCAACGACACGATTGTTCGCGGGAATGCTATCGGTCCAGCTCAGCCGAATGGGTTCTCTGAGTGTGGCGAATGAGTCGCTGGGTTTTTGCGCATGGTCTGCAAGCGATTTGCCATTCACGGCCACGAGCTGTGCGGACACAAACGGTCGCAGCACACGTACACTGCTATTCGTTTCCGCAGCCCAACGATGAATGCCGTCAACCTGATCTGTCTGGGCTTCGGTGATCAGAAGATTGCCATCATGTCGGCGCCCATGATTTTCCATCGTCGCGCCCAGATCGCGCATCAGCATCAGCGTGAACAGCAGCAGCAACCCGCACAAACCCAGCCCCGCAACCTGCGCCGACTTGGCAAACAGGCGATGACGCATCATGAAAAAAGCAAACGGAAGCAGACCGGTGCGTCGGCGCCCCCATACATCACCCAGGCGGATGACGGTCCAGGTCATTGCCACCATCAACGTGAGCGCCACGGCGATCGCCGCGAGCGTCATTCCCGTCAACAACCAATTGTCGGAATAGACAGCGGCCAGCAACGTGACGGATGTCAGGCTCCAAAACAGCCGCTGCCACACATCGCGGTTCTCCGTCGGGTTGCGGATGAGAGAAAGCAGCGAGGCGCGCGACAGCTGGATGAAACTTGGTACCTGCAGTGCGAGCAGCAGTAGAAAGGCAAGGCCAATCGTCTTCACGGCAGGCGCCCAGTGCCATGTCGCTGTAAGCCCAGGGAACTGGGCGTTTAGCTCGCCGACGATCACGACGTGCGCGAGTTTGGCGAGCAGCGCGGCGAACAAGACGGACACCGCGAAACCGATCAGCCATTCGCCGAGCGCCATGAGCATGCCGGTGCGCGTGCGGATGCCGAAGCTCGCATAGAGTGCGAGCTGGTAACGCTTCGTGGCAAGCCAGCGGCGGTTGGTCATGTCGAGGGCCACGGCGCCCATGAAGAACAGGATCACTGATGCCAGACCCAGGAAGTTCTCGGTCCGCTGCCAGAAGCTCGCAAGCGGGTGCTGGCCTCCGCTCTTTCTGATCACGCGTGCGCCGAGCAGCGTCCCGCGCGCCCAGTCTTCGATTGCCAGTTGTTGGCGTTCACTCGCCGTGACGAGATAGCGCGTGAGGGCCCGACTACTGTCCATCGACGTCCCCTCAAGGCTTCTGGTGTGCACCATCGCACGAAGCACCGTGCTATGGCCTTCCATGATGCGGTCGGGTTCATGAAACAGGATTGCACTGAGCCGTAACGATCTGCCGCCGATGGTGAGCGTGTCCCCCACCTGCGTGTGCAGCTTGATCGCCAGTCTCGATTCGAGCCAGATCTCTCCAACCTTCGGGCCCTGACTGACGGCGCGCTGCGTGGCTGCCGGCGTTTCACCAACCTGCAGCGTGCCCTGTAACGGGTACGCATCATCAACCCGCTTTAGTCGTACGCGGGCCCACTGCCCGCGATGCGTGAGCGTGATGTCGTTCGCCTGCGTGACCGACAGGCGTGGGGCCATCGATCGTAACGCGATGTCGTCATCCAGCTTCAGCGGAGCATGGCTTTCCACCACGAGATCGGAGCCCAACATCTGATCGAGATTCTCAGCGAGATAGCGTTGGATCGAGGCGCTCGTGAGCGTCAGCGTCATGAGGAAGAAGAGCAGCACCGCTTGCGTGGCCATGCTGATGCGTCCGTCGCCCACCGTGAGGTCTCGCCACGCGTTCTCGAGCGTCAACCTGAGTCCGTTCATACGAGTGCTTCCAGCCGTCCGGTCGTCAGAAGCAAACGTGCATCTGCACGCAGGGCCAACTGTCTGCTGTGCGTGACAATCATCAGGCCGCACCCCGTCTCTCGCGCACAATCGAACATCAGCTCGGCCACACTTTCGGACGTGTGTGTGTCCAGATTGCCCGTGGGCTCATCGGCGAAGACGAAACGCGGTGCGGTCACAAAAGCCCGTGCCACCGCGACGCGCTGCTGCTCGCCGCCGCTGAGTTGATGGGGGCGATGCCGTGCGCGGTCCTTGAGGCCCACCTTCTCGAGCCAGAGGGCGGCGATGTCAAGGGCGTGTCGATTGCCCTTCAGGCGAAGTGGTAGCGCGAGATTGCCAATGGCATCGAGTTCCGGCATCAGATGAAACTGCTGGAAAATGAAGCCAGAATTAGCGCGCATCGTCAGCGCGTCCACTTG
>JBGTBX010000489.1:0-4998 GCA_041749115.1 Gemmatimonadaceae bacterium | reverse complement strand
TGCGCGATAGAGCTTTAGTGTGGATTTGTTGCTCGGCAACTGGTCAAACGTCGCAACCACTGGCCCATCGACACATCGGATTGACGCCGAGGACCCCTTCAGTTTGTCGTCAGCATGCGATTGGCAACTGCTGCGTACGTTCGCTGGGACGTGCATCGCAAGTAGTAGCTCCGGCGTCGAAAGCTCCGGTGGGAGCGGCGCCGCCGGTTGTGACTGATTTGTCCCTGAGCTCGATCCTGTGCCGGAGCCAGACGCCGACTGCGGATCGGGAGCTGATGCGAGAGCCCCCGCAATTAGCGACGCTGTCGCGACCAAACCTAGAGCCCCTGCTACGGCCCACCCACCTTGAGGCCGCCTGTAACGAACGCCCTCGAACCACCGCCAACAGGAACCCAGGCCTTCCCTGAAGATCGACCGCAATCGGATCCAAGTCAAATGGGTTCTCAGAGCCAAATCGAACCGCATGGTTTTCAGCGACTCAGGGGTCTTGCGGGTCGCCGCGCCGCTTGTTCCCTGAACTTGCCACCAAGGACTTACCTTCACCTGCGACGAGCTAGCCGTACCGGTGGTGGTATCCGTAGGGGTCATCTCTTCCAACGGCGGAACTTGCTCTGGAGGCAGCACAAGATATTGCAGCCACCTGTCCGCCACGGCACGTACCAGATCGCTACGCGAGGCGCGCATGGTTCGAATTCTGTCTGACAGGCTAGGATTCTTCAGGTCCTCGCGAGTCAGAAGAAGACAATCATCACCGCCGCCCAAGCGCGTCCACAAGCTCGGATCTGCTGAAAGCGCGACTAGTGAGCCGTAGATTACCCAAGCCGAGAAGTTATCTAGAGCAGGCCCATAATGTTGGCCTCGTCGATCCGGGTGTTGGTAGTTCGGGTGGCCAGCTTCGCCCGGCGGCTTGCCGGCTAACAGTGGAACGTACATTCCGTCGTAGTCCACCAGGCGCAGCCGGTCGTTGGCGACCATAACGTTGCCATGAGACAGGTCGCCATGTGCAACGTGAATGCTGCGCAAACCTGCGCAGAGACTCATGAACTGATCGGCTGCCGCTGCAAGGTTGCGCTTCTTGAGGTTCAGGCCAACCCATCGATCTAAGCCGGTACCGTCGACCCACTCCATCTTGACAATCGGATACCAACTGCCGCGTACCTGAATGCCGCGAGTCTGGTACGCAAAGTCCACGATCCAACGTTCGCTCCGAAGACCGTCGAGCGTTCGTGCGATCTCTTCGTAGCGGCTCGCCTGACCTGGCACTTGGCGAATCATGCACCTCACTGCCGATGCTGCCCCGGAAGGTGTCGTCAGCTTGAAGACCGACGCGAAACTCCCGCTGATAGGCATTGGCAAGCCCAGCCGGTTGATTTTCGGCGTCGAACCGCGCAAAAGCGGATCACTAAAACATGTCCCCGGATTCTGCACTGCCTGCGCATAGTCTTGACCATCCGGCCATCTACTGGCCATCTGTCTTGCCAAGGCGTAGACAGGTCACAGTCACGTCGTCATCACGCACTTCGCCCACTTGTCGTGCAGTGTCAATCCAAGTTCTGAACAAGTCTGGGTTGTCGACAAGACGTTCCAATAGTGCCCACGGGTAGTGTTCGCTCCGGCCGGCCCCTACATCTGCCCAACGCTGCAAGAACCAATACGCAATCGCATCAGAGAGAATGAATAGCCGATCACCAGGCTGCCAAACTCCCCGACCAATCTTCCACTTCGGATCATCGACACTATGTTGCTTCGTGGAGACAAGATCCGGGATGTTGTCGAACTGATTTTTGCTCGTCAATGGGAAGGCTTGAACGAAGACATCGGCCGACACCCGAAAGACGCAGACGTCGCCCACGGCCCAAGCGCGCCAGATTCGTTCGCCCTCAGGGTGGTCAAGCACTTCAACGATTGCGAGGGCTGCATGTGAGCCTTTAGCAATCTTGGGTTCCTCGTAGTACTTAATCGGACGACCAGAAGCCTCACGGTCGGTTACGTACTCGTCCAGCACATCCGTCCAATCGTGGCAAGCATGGCGTACGGCATCAGGAACGGCCTCGAAGGTCGGGGATGCGACCGCGTCTCGCACCAAGCGTCGGGCCCATCTCCCACTGAGGTAGCTCTGGGTGGCTCCATCAGCGACCGCGAAGAGGCGGCCGTCGCTGTCGAATGCATCGTCGTTTTCGCTGTCGATGGTTTGAAGCTTCGGGACCGAAAGAGTGGTTACCTCAATCTCGATCTCAGGCTCCGACTGCTTAGCGCTCCTGCGGGTCCAGCCGAGTGCCGATATCAAGGAACTTCACCACCGTCGCGATGTCAGCGTTGAACACGAAGCCTCTCGATGCGTCCGTAACCTGGAATCCCTCTGCGGCAGCAACCTGGCGGATCTTGGAAGGAAGCACGCTGGACATACGGAAGAGCTGCTTCGCGAACGGGTCGGCGAGCTGTGCCTCACTATCGGGAAACAACACTGGCTGGTTTGGGTTCGAGGACAGGTGGAGATTGAAGACGAGCGTCGAACCGTCGGGCACACTCGTCGCTTGAACCGCATCGGCATGCGACTCGGGTGAGCCATCGGTTGCCTCACCGTCCGAAATGTTGAGCACGATCGGGGGGAATGATTCTTGATGGTCGACCGTCCAACTGCTGGCTAGGTCTTTCACGCGGTCGAGTGCTGCGCACATTGGCGTGCCGCCACTTGCTTCTGCTTCGAACCAGACAGGGAAGCGCACCGTCTGCTCGATGGTCCCGCCAGCGCCGTCGTCGATTGTCTGAGTGCGATCCTCAACACGCAGAGGGGAGTCCGCGAGCTCGCTTATAGGCACAAATTCCTTGCCGGCCAAGGGTCCCGCCCATGCAGAAGCGACAGTTCCGCCGTAGCCGAAAACGGCAACATCGAAGTAGTCGCGGACTCCCTCTTCACGGCCACAGCGCACCGTCAATTCGTAAAGCACTCGGTTGAGCGCGTCCGCCACTGCGTCGGCCTTCCGCTTGTTGACACCATAGGAAGTGCCCCCGATAGGTTCGTCCATCGAGTAGGACTGGTCCACTGCGAAGATAAAAGCTGTCGGCTGTGCACGGCTAATAGCCTTGTCATACGGCATGTACTAGTTCTCCATTCTCGGCCTGCATGATAGAAGTCTTTACAAACTGGTGAGAGTGTGCTATTATATTTGCATGGAACACGAAGTACATCGATTACCGAACTCCGAATGCAACCGGACAACTGCGAAGCGGTTTGTGAGCCTTGTCAACAGAGTGCTTGACGAGAATGAAGACACGAGCTCTGTGGTTGATGGTATGCGGGGCATCGAATGTCATACAGTCGGTAAAGAGACATCACTAATTATTCTTCGACGAGACCGGCGAACACCTTCTTGGCTGCGCGAAGCGAGTGGCGAGGCATACGTGGTCGAAGTTCGTTCAAACGACACGACGGAATCACAAACCATTGATATACATGACGATGGCCAGTCCGGGCCGATAGTAGTTGAGAGCAACGAACCAATCTCTCGTGCTCGAATCGAGCAGGTCGCAGGACAACTCGCACTAATTCAGACGCTCAACTAACACTCCTTAGATCACAAGGGCACCGTCCCTACTTCTGAGGGAACGCAACGCTACCGCACTAGAGGCGTCATGTGCCCGGGTACGGCCAGAAATCTACGGCGTAGAACGACGTCACGTCATTCGCGCATGCGAGTGACCCGCCATCGCAACTCGGTCGCCTCTTCGACCGACACCTCCCCGGTCCACCCTGCTAGCCGGATCAATCCTTCTGCGTTGAATCCAGCGGCTCCATGCAGAATCTCGCTCCCGTAGCGATCAAAGAACTGGTCGAGGACCACCAGCAGCTCCCCGAGTCGCCATCGCGCCCGCTCGGCGGAGCGCTGGTGTTCCTCTGCCCGATCCGGATCTCCCGCCGCCACCTCACGCCGGATGAGCGCTGCTCGTAGCGCGTATACCCCGGCCCAGACTTCCGATGTCAGCGCCTCCCGCTCTGCTTCGTCTGCGCTCTCGATGTGTTCTAAAGAGATCGTCGGCGTGTCGCCTGATGCCGTGAGCGGCCTCCCGTCATGACGGCGCCGGACGTACTGCAACGAGTCCCGCTCGAGTTGCCAGGCGAGCTGTTCCACGATCTTGGGCTCGATTCGCTTCCTGAAGTGGTCGATCTCGTAGGACAGACGC
The DNA here is from genome assembly GCA_041749115.1 of Gemmatimonadaceae bacterium. Taxonomy (GTDB): domain Bacteria; phylum Gemmatimonadota; class Gemmatimonadetes; order Gemmatimonadales; family Gemmatimonadaceae; genus JBGTBX01. Next base: position 816 of record JBGTBX010000489.1, on the reverse strand, counting down.
CCGGCTGCCAGATGCCGTCGATCCGTCAGCGTCCCTGAGCTGCGCCCGATCCCGAACAGCGCTCCCGCTGCGGAGCGCCACTCGCTTAGGCCGAGCTGCTTCAGTTCGCGGTGCAGCAGCCGGTCGAGTGCATCCACTCGTGACAGCCGGTCGTCAGGCCGCACACTCCGCGCGGTCACGCCGTCAAGCTCGAGCAGCGCCTCCGGTGCGGTCGTCGGCCGGATCGGCAACCCACCGCTGCGTAGCACCGCCTTGACGCCTGTGATCAGCGGCGCGAGGTCGTCCCTGTCCGCATCGATGCCCGCCGTGGCGGGTGGCTCGTGTGGCTCTGGGTCGCTCACGGTGCCCAGGATATGCCCACTTTCTGACCTCGCGCAAGCCCGTTCGCGGTCTTCAGGCTGCGGACATGTCATGTCTTAACCCGTTCGGTCTGCCCTCGGTTCATCCCGCGCAGCTCTCCACTGACGACTACGTCCTCGAGGGGACTTCCCGGGAGGTGACACGCCCGTGGTAGATCGCCAGATCATGCTGCTCGTCGCCGCCACGATCTTCTTGGCCGCGCTCGTTGCTGCCGGGCAGACCATTGTGCTACTGGCCGCGGCCCTCGCCCCGCTCGTTTTGGCCATCGGACTGGTGGTCGCCGTGCTGCGACTTGTCTGGCACTACACCAATCGTGAACTCTAGTAATGCTGAGTCCGTTCGGTGCTGTGAAATGCACAATCTTCATTGACCTCGTCCAGCAAGTGGACGCATACTCATACCTACACAAGCGTCCACTCAATGGACATAGCTAACAAGGAGGTGAAGACAATGACA
>JBGTBX010000488.1:0-5459 GCA_041749115.1 Gemmatimonadaceae bacterium | reverse complement strand
CTTAGTAATGTAAGGGGCTACGGGCCGGAGTCAACTCCCGGCCGCCATCTAAATGGGGATAGGGCCCCGCGGCCGCACCCCTCAGACCGTGAATGAGTGGACTATGAAATACACCGTGATCGCAACGAAGACGTAGGACCAGTACCTGAGCGTCACGAACATGAAGGAATCGCGGGACGCCATGGCACCTGGTTCTCCCGTTCCGACCACTGCCCCTGGCACCCTGCGCTTCCTGTTCCGCCTGTGGTCCATGAAAAAGACGGTCGCCGCCGAGAGAGCAAAAGCGATGGCGAACAGGCGATCCGTAGTAGCGGCCCCGTTCGGATCTCCTTCAGGAGGAGCCGTCGCTATCAGTACGCCGACCATGAAAAAAATCCAACCGAACATGATGAGCGGCACAGTCCAGCCCTTCCCTTCCCAGAAAATGAGCATCGGGGCCCCCGTTAAGGACGCTGTTTCGGCGCAACAATAGCCGGAAACCGCGACCGTCGCATCCCTTTTACCTATCGCTTCCGGCGACTGGGGCGCACAAGATCTCGCGGGCTAGATTTGGGAATCTGCACTGATTGTCCTTACCGCGACCCGCGACTGGAGATTCGATGATGCGTCAACCGCTTCCGATCTTGCTGACGATCCCCTTGCTGCTGGTCGCGGTCAGCTGCGCCCAAGTCGCCCAGGTCGCCCAAACCACGGCAACTGTCGCATCCGCAGCGATCACGCAAGCCGACGCTCAGGCGTACCTCGACAGCTACGCCCGGGAATTCCAGCGCCTGTACTACGCCTCTGCGGAAGCCGAATGGGCTTCGAACACCCGCATCGTCGAAGGCGATTCGACCAACGCGCGCCGGACGAAAGCGGCCAACGAAGCCTACGCCGCTTTCGTCGGAAGCGTCGCGAACATCGAGCGCATCCGAGGCTTCCTAGCGCGGAGAGACCGCCTCACGCCGATTCAGGCGCGGCAGCTCGAGGCAATGCTATATGCGGCGGCCAACCAGCCTCAAACGGTGCCGGAGGTCGTGCGCAGACGCATCGCCGCCGAGACGGAGCAGACCGAACGACTGTACGGCTACACGTTCATGGTCGGCGGCAAAGCCGTGACGCCAAATCAGATCGACTCGACGCTGCGCAACAGCGTGAACATCGCGGACAGACGGGCCTTCTGGGAAGCGTCAAAGGCGATCGGCCCCACGCTCAAACCCGGCATCGTAAATCTGCGCGCGCTGCGCAATCAGACCGTGCAGGCGCTCGGCTACCCGGACTTCTTTACATACCAGGTGTCGGATTACGGCATGTCTACGGACGAGATGCTGCAGATGACGGACAACCTCCTCCGGCAGATCCGTCCGCTCTACCGCGAGCTTCACACCTGGGCGCGGTACGAATTGGCCAAGCGGTACAACGTGCCGGTGCCGGAGTATCTCCCGGCGCACTGGCTGCCGAACCGGTGGGGACAGTCGTGGGAAGACCTCGCGCGATCCGAAGGTGGGCCGAGCCTCGACGACGCATTCAGGGGCAAGACAGCCGAATGGGTCGTTCGCTCGGGAGAGGATTTCTACAAGTCGCTCGGCTTCCCCGCCCTGCCCACGAGCTTCTACGAGAAGTCGTCGCTGTATCCGCTCGCCGCGAATTCTCCGTTCAAAAAGAACACGCACGCATCCGCCTGGCATCTCGATCTCGGCAGCGACGTGCGCTCGCTGATGAGCGTGGAGCCGAACGCGGACTGGTTCGAAACGTCGCAGCACGAGCTGGGACACATCTACTACTACATCGCATATACGCGCCCGGAGGTCCCGCTCGTGCTGCGCGGCGGGGCCAACCGCGCGTACCACGAGGCGATCGGATCGATGATCGGACTCGCCTCAATGCAGCGCCCATATCTGGTCGGGCGCGGCCTGCTGTCGGCGGGAGCGCAGGCGGACGAGCGCGCACAACTCCTTCGAGAAGCTCTCAACTACATCGTGTTCATGCCCTGGTCGGCCGGCACGATGACGCGCTTCGAGCACGAGCTGTACGCCAACAATCTCCCCGCCGATCAGTGGAACGCGCGCTGGTGGGAGCTGGCGAGGAGATATCAGGGAATCGTGCCCCCAGCGACGCGCGGCGAGCAGTTCGCCGACGCGCTCACCAAGACGCACATCAACGACGATCCGGCGCAGTACTACGACTACGCGCTGTCGTTCGCGCTGCTGTTTCAGATGCACAACCACATCGCCACGAACATTTTGCGCCAGGATCCGCGCAACACGAACTACTACGGCAACACCGGCGTCGGCGATTTCCTGCGCACGCTGATGGCGCCCGGCGCGAGCCGCCCATGGCGCGACGTGCTGCGCGAGACGACGGGCCAGGAACTCAACGCCAACGCGATGATGGAATACTTCGCACCGCTGTACGCGTGGCTGCAGCAGCAGAACCGCGGGCGTACGCACACCCTTCCCGAGTTGTAGCCGGTTTCGGCCAATCCCGATTGCAAACCCCACTTATAGAAGAGCCCGCCAAAACGGCGGGCTCCTTTTGCGTTCCGGTCAGGACTTTTTTCCGGAACGGTTTGGGAACGGTTTGGGAACGGGCGTTTGCTAGCGTTGCAGCGAGTTGGCCGCCACACGTGTCCGAATCCCGGCTGCGATGTGCGCCAAACAGAACGCAGCCACCCCCTTGGAGATTTGAATGCGGAGACTCGTAGCAATCGCGGCACTCGCCCTAATCGCGGCATCGTGCGGCGATCAAAGCGCGCCCACCGAAGCTGCAAACAACGCGACCCTTGTGAAGGGTCCACTGGTTTTCACGCCCTCCGGTGCTGTCTTTACGCAGGCGGAATGGGACGCGAAGGAAGACAAGACGCCGTGGCTCGAATCTGCCGAGCGGATCGCCGCGCGGGTGAACGGGTCGAACCCCAGCGATGGACTGCGTTTCAGCGTGACGGGGAATCCCGCGCCTACCGTTCTCTGTCACCAGTCCTACTCCTACATCTGCGGCCAGATCGCCGCACTGATCCCCGGGGCGATATCGACCGCCTGGTCGTCCGCCCAGTGGAACGCGGCCACGGTTGCCCAGTTCGCGCAGTTTGACGTCATCTATATCCCGGACGCCGCAGGTGGACATCCTGATTTTGCCAACAAGCGTAACGTTTACGGCGCAGCCGTCACCGGCCGTTCCGCTCTCACCGGCGTGCACTACGAGCATTGCAGCGCAGGAAATCCAAGCTCGGGACCGTGCCGCGTATTGAAAGCGTCGATCCAGTGGATTCACGCCGGCCAGGGCACCGGCCTGCTCGCCGCCACTCAGTACGTCAACGCCAGCTGGCTCCCCACGATCGCGCCGTTCAACGGCGTCACGTACTCGAGCATTGGCGGCGGCTACGACCTGGTCCGTATCACGGATCCGGGACACGCGACCATGCAGGGCTCGACGGACGCGTCGCTCAGCAACTTCTCCCAGAGCAGCCACAGCATCTTTGGGAATATCGGCGGCTTCACGAGCGTCGCGGAGATCTGCGACATCCCATTTGCAACCTACCCGGGTAGCTGTGGCGGCGGCAGGTTCCGCCCGCACTTCCTCGTATCGTCGGGCGCTTTCGCCGACCAGGACGGAGATGGTGTAGGCGACGCGCAGGACAACTGCCCGACCGTCGGCAACGCGGATCAGGCCGACGCGAACAACAACGGCGTAGGCGACGCGTGCGAATCGGCGCCGCAGGTCACGATTTCTCCGGCGACCAGCAACGTGGCGCCCGGAACTTCGATCACGTTCACGACCACCGCGCAGGATTCCGACAACCCGCTGTCGTCGCTCACGTACGAGTGGCGCGTGGACGGCATCGTGCAGGCTGGCGCAACGTCGTCCACGTTCACCAAGAGCTTCTCGGCGGACGCCATCGTTCGCGTGACGGTACGCGATCCAGGCAACCTCAGCGGCTTCGACCAGGCGACGGTGACGATCATCACCAACACCCCGCCTACGGCTGACGCCGGTTCTGATCAGACGCTTGCGCGCACCAGCGCTGCCGGCGTCTCGGTAACGCTCGACGGCAGCGGCTCGACGGATGCGGAAGGCCCGATTGCTTCCTACTCCTGGAGCGATGGCGTGACGGTGCTCGGCACCGGCTCGTCGCTGACGCACACATTCTCGCTCGGCACGCACAACGTGACGCTCACCGTGACCGACGGCAACGGCGTGACGGATACCGACAACGTCGTCGTGACGGTCACGAACGTTGCACCGGTTGCAAACGCGGGCAGCGACCAGACGCTGCAGTGCGTGAGCGGCGGCGCTACGGCGACGCTGAACGGCAGCGCTTCCTCGGATCTTGATGGAACGCTGTCCTATTCCTGGAGCAACGGCGCCACGACCGCGATCACCTCGCAGACGTTCGGCGTCGGAAGTCACACCGCGTCGCTCACGGTGACCGACAACAATGGCGCGCAGGACGGCGACAACGTTCAGATCACCGTCGTCGACACTCAGGATCCGACCATCTCCATGGCGGTGAGCACCGCTCTGTGGCCGCCGAATCACAAGATGGTCAAGGTTGCCTCGGGCATCTCCAGCTCGGATGGGTGCTATACGTCGTCATCGCTGACGTTCGGCGTGACGGTGACGAGCAACGAGCCGGTCAACGGTCTCGGCGACGGTGACACGGCGCCGGATTGGAACGTCGTCAACAACGGCAACGGCACGTACGACGTATGGGTACGCGCCGAGCGCTCGGGAACGGGCACGGGCCGCATCTACACCATCACCGCTACCAGCGTCGATGGCAGCGGCAACAGCACGACGAGCACGGGTACGGTCACCGTGGCTCACAGCCAGAAGAAGTAGGGATTTCGGAGTCGCGCGGCGATCAGCCGCGCGGCTCCTGCACCAACAGAGTCCCAAAGGCCCCGCTTCGGCGGGGCCTTTGTTTTCCCCGAGCCCGTCGGCCAGGTTACCCTCCTCCACCCTGTTTCGTACTTTTAGAACAGATGATTCCCCCAGCGTTTGACCCCAGAATGAGCAAAATCCGCCTGCACCTCCTCGGAGGCGTCGAGGTCAAGCGCGTCACCGACGACATGGAGCGCACCATCACGCTCCAGTCGAAGCGCACGGCGATACTCGCCTATCTCGCGATGGCAAAGACGTCCGCGTATCAGCGCCGCGATTCGATGATCGGCATGTTCTGGCCCGAGCTCAGCCAGGACCGAGCGCGCGCGGCGTTACGCAAAGCGCTGCATTCCCTCCGCGCCTCGATCGGTCCGCATCTCGTGACGGCGAAAGGGGATGAGGAGGTTGGTCTCGCGCACGATTGCGTGGAATGCGATGCGTCCGCGTTCTTCAATCGCTTTCAAGCGGGCGACCTGGAAGGCGCGATGTCGCTGTACCATGGCGATTTTCTCCCGGGCTTCCATCTGCCGGATTCGCCACGCTTCGAGCTCTGGGCGGACGGCGAGCGCACGAGGCTTCGCGCGGCGGCGGCCGGCGCC
>JBGTBX010000487.1:0-16800 GCA_041749115.1 Gemmatimonadaceae bacterium | reverse complement strand
TGCGCCTCGATCCAGGTCGACGCAACACAGCTTATCGCGACGGCGATCGCAAGGCCCGCCCGACGCCGCCGCCCCGCGCCCCGTGATCCACGGCGCCCGGACGCTCGCCGGCCAGCTTCTGCTTGTTTCCCGCGCGCAGCGATTGCTGTGCCACCGGTCGGCGCAAATACGGTGCGTTCGATGCAGGGCATCAGCTTAACCCTTAAACGTATCGCAGGCCTCTATGCTCGTGCTTTGAAATCCACGCGTAAACCACTGCATGCGCTGCTCACTGGATCCATGCGTCCACGATTCGGGAGACACCCGCCCCGTCGCCTGCTTCTGAATGCGATCGTCTCCGACGGCTGCCGCGGCGCCGAGTCCTTCTTCGACATCGCCTTCCGACAGCAGACCCTGGCGCGCCGCCGTCGCACCCCAGAGTCCTGCATAACAGTCCGCCTGCAGTTCAAGGGCAACCGAAAGCTGGTTGGCAGCGTCACGGTTGCGGCTCTGCGCCGCGCGCACCTGATCACTGATGCCTAACAAGTTCTGCACGTGATGACCGATCTCGTGGGCCAGGACATACGCCTGCGCAAAATCGCCGGGAGCGCCGAAACGTCGTTCCAGCTCCTCATAGAATGAGAGGTCGATGTACACCTTGCCATCACTGGGGCAATAAAATGGTCCTGATGCCGCCTGGCCTGTTCCGCACGCGGTCGGCGTGACATCGCGAAACAGCACGAGGGTCGATCGCTGATAGCGCGCACCAATTTTGGGAAACTGCTCGGCCCAGAAATTCTGCGTGCTGTCGAGAACCGCCGAGAGAAACTGCACGGTTTCCTCTTCACTTGCATCCTGCACCGGTGCTTCTGCAGCCGTCGTGGCGCCAGCACCGCTACCACCGCCAACCAGCGAGAAGAAATCCTGACCGAAGACCGCGCTGAGTATGAGGAGAATGACAAATCCGCCCAGTCCGAGTCCGCCGCGACCCATGCCGCCGCGCATACCCCCGCCACCTGAGGCGCCCCGACGATCTTCCAGGTCACTGCTGCGCCCGCGCGGATTAATTCGCATCTCTGTTTCCTCAAGTCTTCTGAACGACTGCACCGGACCGGAGCGCAGTCATGGGTTAGGCATGAAGCATCGCTCCCGATAGCGTTGTGGGCAAGTGATCGCACGCGTGCTGTCATCTCTTCTCGGACCATTCAAGCGAAACCCGAGACTCCCTCAGAGACGTCGCGGCCCACTGGATCGCGCGCGTGACGTGGGGCTTGTCGAGGCCTGCCAAGGTTGTGCCGGCGGGAGAGGCGCGCCCCATCTGTGAGAAAGCGCATCGCGGTGAAAAGTGGCGGCGGTGTACAGCTGGGCAATAGGTTGGCGGGCCTCTTCACACACGGTATTCGCATGAACATTTCTGTGGACCGCAGCGATTTGCTCAGCTCGGGTTCAAGCGGCGACTTTGAGTTGGTCTGGCCGCTTTGCTCCGAAATGTTCGGCGATAACGAGGCCATGGTGATTACTGACGGGAAGACGTTCTGGGTGAGTGAAGCCCTCGACGTCCCTATGGCACCAAATCGCGCACACGTACAATAAACAGGCCTTCTCGCACGCTGGTAAATATCACCACACCACTTTTGAAGAAAGGATAGTTGCTCCACGCACCGCTCTGCGCTGCCGAGAACCCGGGATCGTCGTTGTTAAACGGCGCACTGTCGAAAAAACCGATCTCCTTCGGTACCTTGCGGTCCGTGATATCCAGCACTCGCAGCCCACTGCCATAGTTGGCTTCGTACACACGGTTGCCTACTACATAGAGATTATGATCGGATGACTTGACAGGTCCGATATACATGTGCGCAACCACCGGATCGCTGAGATCGGTGAGGTCCCATACAATGGTCCGCGTCCCTTCAACAAGTCCGGCCGCCTCATCACCTTCGTCGTTCATATAGAAGTAACGCTGCTCCTGGTCAAACCACCCCTGATGAGCGTACGCTACGTTCGGGTAGCTGTTGCGACCGATAACCACGGGTTTTGTTTTATCGGTGACGTCGGCAATGTTGATCTCCTTCTCGTTGGATCCCACGCATATCTCTCGGCCGCGGTACTTCACGTCGGGGCCGCTGTACGTGACACACTGTGCGTCGTGGGAATACCCACGCGGATTCGCACCTGCAACGTCATTGTAGCAGCCGATAAACTTGAGTGACTCGGGCTGCCGAGCATCGATGATGTGGAGCCCACCACCACATGTTTCGCCGCCACTGTTGGCACCGACCACATACAAGTAGCGACTTAACGTATCCGCCACGATGTTGTGCGCGCTGAATATTCCGTGGTACGTCGTGTCGGGCTCGAACTCCGGCGCATTGCGCGCCGCCCTGAGTCGTGTGAGATCGAAAACCTGCACGCCATGTGCCCCGGAGCCGTCGGCCACAACATACGCATGATTCCCGATCACCTTGATGTCGCGCCACACCGAAGGAGGCGACCCGCGGGTGCGCGACATCGTCGCGACAAGCCTTGGGTTCCATGGGTCGGTCACTTCAACGAATGACGCACCGTCGCGGCGTGCGACCAGGGCATAATCTTTCTGCGTCTGCGGATCAGTCCAGCCCCAGATGTCATTCAGCCACACGCCGCGTTCACCGCCGAGTGCGCTGACCGGCATGTGTGCAACCAGATCCACGTTGTTGCACAGATATATGTCGACCTTACCGTCCTTGCACGAAGCAGCCGGTGTTGGACGTTCGGTAATGGTGGCAATCCGCCCCTGCAGGACCTGCGTCGCAGTCCACCCGTTCGCGCGGTTGCTTAGCGCAAGAACGCGCCCTTCTCCAAAATCCCGTGTGGGCATCGAAACCACCGCACGCGTACCCGCCGAGGCGATCGCATATCCGAAGGCAAACGGCCACGAACTCCCCTCGCTCGAATCCGCGAGAAGACTCATGGCACCGTTCCAACCGGAGGCACGATCATCGAGGAACCGATACACGCGTCCGTTCTGCCCCGGAGCACCGACCCATAGGTCGCGTCCAACCTTCGCCACGGCGGCACCAAACATCCTGCTGCGGTTTCCGTCGTAAGGCCGCAGCTCCCCACTCGACGTCCAGATGTCGCCCGTCTCGGACAGCACGTGGACCAGATTCATTCCCGGAGCGCCAATGAACGCACGTTGACCATCAAGCAGCACAGATGAACCAAGGGATCCGCGCGGAGCACTCTGAACGGTGAGTTGCTTTGGCGCGCTCCAGACGCCACCCTGGCGCCGGCCGGCATAGATGCGCCCCGCTCCACTATCGCTGGCGGGCGCCCCAACAAGCAGCCACTCGCCCTGCATGCTGAGGCTGCTCCCGAACGCGGCCGCGCCGGGCGTCGCTGCACGAAGCGTCGACTGCAGTTGCCACTCGCCGCTTAACCGCCGGTAGTGATACACCGCACCACCACTGTCCACACCCGGTGCGCCTACCATCAGGTCGTCGCCCGCCATGGCCAGCGCGGCGCCGAACTCACCACCCGCGGGCGCCGCAATCCGTCCGCCGCTTCGCCATTCGGCATTTGTTGAGCTGCGGGAGAACACGAACACCACTCCGGCATTCGCCATCATGCGGGGAGCGGACACGAGCAGGGTGTTTCCTTCGAGCGCAAGGGTGCGCCCGAAATCGTCCATGCGCTGGGCATCAGCGGCGGGAGCCGAAAGACGCTGACGCTCCAGCCATCGACCGGCCGCATTTTGACGATAGGCGTAGACCGATCCGGGAGCATACCAGTTCACCGGCTGACCGATGACGAGTTCACTCGAGGTCATGGCAACGGCTCGGCCGTAGTTCGGCTCCTGGGCGAGGGCTCCGCCCGACCATGCGAGCAGCGCGGTCGCCATCACCGTGGTCAGGCACCTTGATAATCGTCGCTCCATCTTCATGCCTCCGGAGAGTTGCCTTGCGGTTGACCTTCGCCCGCGAAATATACGCCGCGCAAGCCGTACGGCGATCAACGGCTGCGAAGGAAAGAGACGAGCATTCACGCGGGTTCAGACAGCCGCCAAATGAGAAGGCTGACCTGCGCGCCTAGCGGGTGTCTGCCTGGTCCTCTATCCGCGGGTCCCCGTATCGAATTGCTCGTGAGGAACCGTTCGCCGACCCTTCGGCCAGGGCCTCACCGTGGCCGGAACACCGGACCTGCAATACCTTCGCCGAGTCTTCCGCCCGAGCGCACACATGAAGGTCTCCATAGCAACCTCGGAATTGCTACACCTTGGAGGGTTCGTACCGGTGCCTTCATGCCGCGCTCAGAATAGACCACCGTATCGCGTGCGCATGTACTCCTGCGCGTCCACGACGGACAGCTTTATGCTCCCTGGAACGGTGCGCACATAAAGGTCTCCTCCGGGGGATGATTCGAGGCCCTTCCACTTGAGATACACGGGCTACGGGCTCCGTTCACAGCGAACCACGCGGACTGCCTTGCCGTCCACGACCTGCATCTCCGGATCAATACACGTGGCGGAGCGATCCCCAAGGCCGTTGCGCACCACCTGCGTCAGATGAGCGGGAACGCCGACGGTCATCTGCCACCTGTTATTCTTACAAAGTCTCCAAACCGCGCGAGATGTACTCAACCTGCATCTTCTGCAACAAACCTCTTGGAAAAAATGAGGCGCTGGAAGCGTTCCCAGTGGGAGAACGTCTGGCGTTCGACGCGTCGCGCGGACGTCTCTGGGTGGTCTGCCGCGCCTGCGAGCGTTGGAACCTGACCCCGCTCGAGGAACGCTGGGAGGCGATCGAGCAGGCAGAACGCCTTTATCACGATACCAAAAAACGCGTCTCGACAGACAACATCGGCCTTGCTCGTGTGGCGGACGGCACAACGCTCGTGCGCGTCGGCGAACCGAAGCGGCCCGAGTTCGCCGCATGGCGATACGGCGACCAGTTCGGACGCCGTCGCAAGCGCGCTATCATGGTCGCCGGAGGAGGCATAGTAGCCCTTACCGCTGCGGTCGTAGGTGGTTCGATCGCCGGCGTCGCCGTCGGGAGCTTCGGCTACTTCATGGTGATGGCCGGACAACGTCTGGTGCACGGGAGCCCCGAAAAGGTCGTCGCGCGCATCACAACGAAGCAGAATGGGCTGGTTGAGGTACGCCGCAGACATCTCGCCGAGTCGTCGTTTGTGCCCGGCGCTGGTGGATCGCTGGGACTTCATCTGAGATTCAAGAACGGCTTTGCACGATTCAGCGGCGCCGAGGCAGCACGGATCACGTCGATCGTACTCCCGACAGTGAACCGCTTTGGAGGTCGCAAGTCAGACGTGGTCGACGCGGTGAATGCGATCGAGGTCGTTGGCAATTCCGAGCGCTACCTCCGCCGATCAGCGGCGACTGCGCAAAGTATGATTAAGTCGATGACGCACGGGGTATCGTCGAGAAAGGCCAAAGCTCGGCAACAGCAGTTTCACAAGTACGGTCTGTTCAGCCTGCCGCCTGCGCAGCGACTTGCACTGGAGATGGCGCTGCACGAAGAGGCAGAACGTCGAGCCCTGGAAGGAGAACTCGTTGAGCTGCAACGCGCATGGGCAGACGCCGAGGAGGTCGCCGCGATCTCGGACGATATGTTCCTCCCTGCGGGGGTGAAAGCGCAACTGCGGAAGCTCAAGGGCGACGACTGATCCGCAGATGGCGGGACATCCGGTGTACAGTTTAGTAAGTTGCCTCGCACCGGTCTCCGGTCTTCTTCAAACGCGCTTTTCAATCATGCCGCTTCGTAGTCTGAGTCTGATTGCAGCTCTTTTCCTTCTGTTTCCGGAACAAGTCAGCAGCCAGGATCCACCACGACCGCTTTCGGAAACACCTTCGGCGGGGACGGCAGAAACCGGGCAGGTCATGCGCGTTTCTTCACCGCCGGTGCTCGACGGCCGCGCCGACGACGCCGCGTGGCGCGGTGTTCCCGCCATGGATCAGTTCCGGCAGTCCGCCCCTATTGAGGACGGAGACCCGACGTTTCGCACTGAGGTGCGGGCCGTCTACGACGATCGCAACCTGTACGTGCTCGTGCGCGCGTTCGACCCGCACCCCGACAGCATCCTGGCCCTGCTCTCCCGCCGCGATGTCAAAACGAACTCGGACCAGATCACCGTGGTGATCGACGGGTACCTCGATCGCCGCAACGGCATTGAGCTGATCGTGAACCCGGCAGGCGTTAAGCGGGATGGTACCATATTCTCTGACAACTCGGAGGACATGTCGTGGGACGGCATCTGGGACGTTGGCGTCCGGGTCGATTCCCTGGGCTGGGTGGCAGAGTTTTCCGTGCCGTTCGGGCAGATTCGGTTTCGCCCAGGTCAGGAGTCATTCGGGTTCGGCGTGTGGCGAGACGTCGCGCGACTTAACGAACGCACTACATGGCCCGTATTCCGTCCATCCCGTCGGGCGTTGGCATCGCAACTCGGCACGCTCACGGGCTTCGAAAGCATTGCACGCGGAAGTCGATTGGAGCTCCTGCCCTACGCGGTCACGAAGAACATTACGACCCCATCCGGTGCTGGATTCGTTCATCCACAGAAAATCTCCGGAGGACTGGACCTCAAGCTCGGGCTCGGATCCAATCTCACCCTCGACGCGACCGTCAATCCTGACTTCGGCCAGGTGGAGGTGGATCCGGCCGTGCTCAATCTCACGGCGTTCGAGATACGCTTCGAAGAACGTCGACCGTTTTTTCAGGAAGGCGTGGGTCTGTTCCGCTGCAGCGGACCCTGCGAAGGGATCTTTTATACACGCCGCATCGGACGTGCCCCACAGCTGCGTGCATCAAGCCGCGATCCGAACGTGTCAACCATTCTTGGTGCAGCGAAGCTGACTGGACGAATCGGGGGTGGGATATCGGTGGGATTGGTCGAGGCGGTGACCCGACGCGAGGTTGGCGTCAACGATCAGACCATTGAACCACGGACGAACTATCTGGTCCTGCGCGCGCTCAAGGAAGCACGTCAGGGTCGTAGCGCGTTTGGGATCATGGGCACGGCAGTAAACCGCGATCTCGATGCATCGTCGGAGCGCTTTCTGCGACGTGAAGCGTACACGTTTGTGGCACAGGGATATCACCGGTTCGCGCAGGAGGCCTGGGAAGTGATGATGTACTCGGGCCAGAACATTGTGCGGGGAACCGAACAAGCCATCGCGCGCACGCAGCTGAGTTCGGTGCACTACTTTCAGCGACCCGATCATGAGCGGCGCTTCGACTCAACGCGCACGTCGCTGAGTGGCGGTGTCGTGGGCGGGAGCCTCACGAAGCTGCGCGGGTCTGTGCGCTACAGCAACTTTGTTCGCGTGGCCGGCTCCGGTCTGGAACTCAACGATCTGGGTTTTGTGCCGGTGGTGAACGATGCGTCTCTCAGGCAAACGTTATCGTACCAGGCCCTGCGCCCGCGATTCTTCTACCGTCGCACGTTCAATCAGTTGTCGACCGAGACCCACTGGACGATGGGCGGACTGCCGTTAGGCACCATTGTCAGCGCACACGCATCGGCCGAGTTTTCGAACTTCTGGGGTGGTGCACTTACCTATCGCGTGTCCGACCTTGGGCTCGCGCATTGTGTGGCTTGCGCCCGCGGCGGCCCCGTCGTGCGTCAGTCAGCGAAACACGACTTCTCGGTGAATCTCAACGGCGACCCGCGCAACGGCGTCGTTCCAAGCCTCGCCTTCGGCGTGAGCCGAGGCGACAACGGACGCAGCCATGGATGGAACGCCCAGACCGGACTGGAAGTACGCGTCGCGAGTCGCTTCTCGTTGAGCGTAGCACCCTCGTACGACCGCCGCTTCGACGATCAGCAATGGATCGGGAATTTTGGCGCAACCGGCAACGATACCACACACTTTACATTCGCGCGACTCAGTCAGACCACCGTTGGCGTCGTCACGCGCGCCAATTGGACCGCCACACCCAGCCTGTCTTTCCAGTTTTACGGCCAGCCCTTTGTGAGCGCCGGTGCATTTACCAATTGGCGCGAGCTCGCGAACGCGCGTGCCGACTCATACAACGATCGATATTCGTCGTATGGCGGCGGCGCGGATCCACGTGCATTCAACTTCAAGCAGTTCAACTCAAACGCAGTCATGCGGTGGGAGTATCGACCAGGATCGGCACTGTTTGTTGTCTGGCAACAAGGGCGACTTCAGAACGATCGCAACCTCGGCGCCTTTGAGTTCGGACGGGATTATCGCGACTTGTTTCGCGCCCACCCCGACAACACGCTACTTGTGAAATTCTCGTACTGGTTGAACCCCTGAGGAGTCTGCCGGAACAGCGACGGTTCTTTACGTTGATTGACGGCGGGAGCACCCCTTGGTGCCACGCGCCCTTGGGCGGCGGGCTCGGCGCGTCGAAAGCGGTTCAACGCTTGCGGTGGTAGTGGAAGTCATAGCTCACCAGCCATGTCTTTCCGCTATCCGCCGACGTTTCACCGAACTGGCGCACGGTGATGCTGTCGACGGAGGTAAAACTGAGGCGATGAATGGGAGTACCTGCGGTGGTGCGGAACACCAACGTCGCGCCGACCCACGTACTCGTGCGGAATTCCACCACACCGCCCGTTTGTCCAACCCAGAATTGCTGCCACTGCTTCGTGTTCGTGTTGAACGCGTTGAGACTCTTCCCTTCACCGCCGTTGCTTGCCGTCCAGTTCTCCAGTAGCGCGCACCCCCCGCTGACTCGTTGCACCACGCTCGTGCCAGCGGCGACGTTCGGCGCACTGGCCGGAGTAACGTTCCACTCGCCGATCCAGAAATCGAAGCGACGTGCATCGGGATCGTTCCGGCAGGGTTCAAACGATGCCATGACGCGCTGCATAAGCGCCGGCCAGCGCGGGTCGTTGCGAAGCTGGGCGAGATCCGTATCTGAGTTAAACTGGCTCGGCTGATTCAACCCCGCCGCCACGGCTTTGTCGAGCCATTCAAACGCTTTGTCCGAATGACCCAGTCGACTGTGCATGGAACCGGAGCTGTTGCGACCCCAGTGAGCAGCACGAGGGAAAGCAGCCTGCGGTACGCGCCGTACAACAAACGAATGGCGGTCATGGGTGCCTGAGTGCGGAAAGCGATGGGGTTGATCCGTGAATGCCTAAACCATCATACCGTTTTGACAATTGGAGTGCGGCCCGGGCGTGACCGATTAACGATGGCTTGTGGCAACCCGCACAGTTCGGGGGCGCTTCGGTGCGAGGCGATCCGGCCTCACGCGCCCGCGATCAGCTGAACTGCATCACCTACGCGCACTCTGCCCACTCGCAAAACCGCCGCGTTCAGAGCCAGTTTTCCACCAAATCGTCGACCGATATCCCGGAGCACTTCAGGGTCGCGTATGATCGTGTCGGGATCCACCGTCGTCATCGGACATCGACCTCTCAGTGAATCGAGCGCGATGATCGCATCCCCGATCAATAGCCGCTTCCCCTCCCAGGTCCGCTCTGCCATACCCTCGACGCCACCGATGAGAATGTTCGGGCGAAGGCGCCTGACGTCCCGACCGAACTCCCGCACGGCGCCGTCCGTGGCCACCAGAAGAGGTAGAATATCAAAGCGCTCCAACCCTGCGAAGCGATGCAGCGACGCATCCTCTCCCGCTGCGCTCCGGACCAGCACCAGTGCCTCGGCGCTGTCCCAGGCAAGTTCATTGATCTGCGGTTCTCCTGCGGGGTCCAGGCTCCCACGAAGACCGAGCAATTTGAACTGCCGTCTCGAGGTACGAACGCCTTCAGGACCACGGACATGAACCAGACGGTCGCCGGGAATTCCGGCTTCGGTCAGCATCGCTTCGGGCACCGCCTCACCTGCAAGGGACTTCACCGGATAACGCCACAGACCAGCGACGTAGAGTGACATCAGGACGGATCCGACGGCAATATGCGGCGTTCACTTTCCTGAATCGGTGCATCGTTGATGCTGGCGTAGCGTCGAGTCATTAAGCCGTCGTCATTGAACTCCCACAGCTCATTGCCGTACGAGCGCCACCACTGGCCTGACGCATCTCGTGACTCGTACTCAAATCGCACAGCAATTCGGTTGTTGCGAAATCCCCACAGCTCCTTCTTGAGCCGATAATCGAGCTCGCGCGCCCACTTCCGCGTCAGGAATGCGCGGATCTCCTCGCGACCCCATATGAACTCGGCTCTGTTACGCCACTCCGAGTCCTCGGAGTACGCCATGGACACGCGCTGTGGATCCCTGCTGTTCCAGGCGTCCTCGGCGGCTTGCACCTTGGCCGTGGCACTCTCGAGGTCGAAGGGGGGCTTGATCGGGTTCATTCGGGTTATCGGCTAAGGGGTATGGCACGGGGCACTGGCGTGTGACAGGGCTCGCCCTGGCAATCAAGCCGAAAAGCAACGGGAAGTTCCGCGCTGGTCACTTCAACGTTGCGCACGCCGATGAATGGCGTTCGGTCTCCCTGCGCTAGGAGGGGCTTATCTCGCGAACTACGACGGTACCGCCATGACGGAGATGGGGACACGTGCGCGCGAGTTTGGCGGCCGCTTGCGCGCTATTGGCGCTGATGAGAAAATAACCTGTCAACACCGCCGAATCGGTGGACGCTCCTGCAAACGCATCCGGTTCGCCGTTTAATACAATCGAGGTCCGGCCGAGTGCCTCGCCGCCCAGTACACGATCGGTTGCGCGAGGTTGAGTTGCCCAGTCAGCATATTCCTGTGCCCGACGTTCATGCTCGGCATCATTCGCCGTTTCCGCACCGTACAGTAGCAAGGCGTGTGTCGGAGCGAAGGCCGCATCAGCCGCACTGAACGCACGGCTCGCGTATCCGCCCACAAACAGCAACGCCCCGGCGGCGACGGCAGCGGCAAGGCGCACGTATGGCCTGGCCGGCGTCGCCCGCTGCACGAGCAAACCTTCGGAGCGCAGGGCGTTGACCGCCCGGTCAATCAGCGCAGAGGTGGGTGATTCATCTGCCGGCAGGGAGTGCAGGAAAGCACTAAGCTCGGGGTCGTCATTGGTGTCATGCTTCATACCGTTGCTCGGTGATGGGAGTACGTTGAGGTCAGTCGAGCGCGCATGGCACGGCGAGCCCTTGAGAGCTGCGACTTGGATGTGCCCTGGTCAATCCCCAGAAGTTCTGCGATCTCCTCGTGCGTGTAGCCCTCAATGTCATGCAGCACCAGCACGGACCGATACCCGGCAGGCAGACTGAACAGCGCGCGCTCGAGATCAATGCGGGACACTGTCGTGGGGAGTGTGAAATTGTCTGGCACCACGTCGATGTTCGCGATCGGAATCTCTCTCGAGCAGCGTTCACGGCAGCAGTTGATGAGTATCCCCGCGACCCATGTGGAAAACAGGCAGTCCCAGCGGAAGTCACTCAGTCGACGCGTGGCGCGCATCCACGTTTCCTGCACCACGTCATCGACGTGGTTATCACGCGCACCCATGAGGCGGATGGCCATTGCATTAAGCCGAGGCGTGTGACGGTTGTAGAGTCGTCTGAAGGCAGCCTCGTCGCGCGACAGCACAACGAGCGCCGCGTCCTCACGATCGGACGCGTCGAGACTCCCGGCTCTGCGGTTCGTCTTACCTGGCAGCTGCGGGCTCCGGCGCAATCGCCTTCGTCACAATGATCATCAGATTAGCGTTAGGCTTACCCGAATCGACCATAATGGCGGCCGCGGGGTTTGGTGTAGAACCCAGTCCAAGCTCTTCCGAGGTGAGATACGGCATATGCAACATTAAGTGGGGTTGCCAGGCACCCACCTTCTTTCCACTATCGTCATACAACACCTGCGCGGCGGACATCATGTACGTCATGGCAGGGCGCCGTGGAAGTTTGAGTCGGCCGTCGAGGACGCGGTCAGCGATGTCACGATCCACCTCTGTTTTGCTGATGCCCCGCTGGTACAGCGCAGTTCTCAACAAATCGTGCTGCATTACCGTTGCAGAAGCCTCGGCGTCGAAGCAATGCGGTTCCAATGCGTCTGGCCAGCTGCGGTTCACGAGGCACGCGTTGCCGTTCGTTCCCCGCACGGCAAGGACGTAGCCGGTATCCGTGAGCGTGTACACGTCGGCAGCGGCTGATACTTCGCGCGGCGCGGCGCTCCTGGCCAAGGCGATTTCGACGTCCGTAGCCAGGAGCGAACGTTTACCGGCGCGTCCGCTGGCCTGCGATTGGGCGAGTGCGTATGCCGGTGGCATGAGCAACCCCAGCAGCAGGGGCAATGATGTCGCTAAACGTCGCATGAGTACCTCGCAATTTCAGGATCGGAGAGGGGTTCATAGCTGAGTGTGACGACTCGCCCAAATGGTTGCATTCAGGTCTTACGTCCCAATCGTCAGCCCAAGGACCACGCTGGCGTGTGAGTGGTTCACCAGTGGGCCAGCGGAGCTGGTCCACGTCGATGGCGTTTGGCGTGTGATTGATGAACTTCCGGCGACACCCGTTCGTTTGGATGCGGCACTCAAACAGAGGAGCGCCTCAGCAACTCGTCGCGGCCGCGACGGTGCCGCGCGATCTGCTGATTAATGCTCCTGCGACTCGCGCGCCCAGGGCATTTCGTCGGCGGACAGTTCGCGTAGCTGCAGCCTTGCCCCACGTTCCTGAGGAAAGCGCATAACAAATTGCTTCCACGACGATGTTGTCGGACCCTTGAAATCGGAATTCACGAGATTCCAGAGAAGATCCTGAACCGGCACGGCGTCGGTCGTGACTGAGGCCGGTACACCGGGACGACGAATCGCGAAGAGCGTGGAGAACGACGCGTTCAATTCATCCAGCGTCAGTTCGTCGAGAGTTTTCTTCCGTCCGAACTCCTCGCGCTGGAGTCGCCACCCATGATCACCGTGCACAATCACGATCGAGCGATCGCGACCAATAGTGCGGTCGATTCGGTCAAGCAACTCCCCAAGCATGCGGTGGGCGCAACGACTTTGCCCACCGCTGACGCCTACAATTTCGTTCCACCGCTCGTCCGACGGCTCGGTCTCGAACCGGAAAGGAACGCGCTCGAAATCTTCGTCCAGGAGCCTGCAGGACGAATCCACATCCATGGGGCCATGCGGCAGCAGGAGATGGGCGATGAACGCATGACCACCGATCTTTCCGTTATTTCCTTCTGACAAGACGTCAATCGTGGCACCGAGTTCGCGCAGGCTCCTCACACCGGCCCCGGCGACAGAGTAGCTCCAGGCGTCCGGCGGGCCGTTGATGCGTCGGTAGATCCTCGACTGGGTTTGCAGGAAGTATCGCAGGACCCAGCGTCCACGCATGAACCATGGCCCATTGAGCGAACCGGTATTCCGCAGTGAATTGAACGGCTCAGATGAACACGACGTCACATCTCCGCTTTGGCAGAAATCCACGTATGTCGACTGCAGAATATGGATGTCGTACCCGTGTTGCCGCAGATAAGTGAAATATGGAATCTTTTTCAGATCAGGTTCGTATTTTTCCTTGGCCGGTTCACCGCTGACCTTGCGCCCCATGCCGAGCGAAAAGGCATTCGGAATGGCCTCCCGGGTGGTTCGGAAGCGCGAATACGCTCCTTCATACAGCTGGAAGTCGCGCTTGAGATAAAAGTCGCGGAGCAATGCGGCGGTCGCGCTGTCCCCGCCCGCCTGCATACCGCCAATCCCCCATTGTGCGTCGAGAATCACGTGGATCAGCACCGGATTCTCGGCGCGCGCAACGGACACGGTGGCCAGCTTCGGTTCGCGTCCGATTGGCGGTCTCCACAACGAGGCTACGTAAAACGCCAACAGTGCCAGCGACGTAATGAAACCGCGATGGTGTTCGAAGATCGCGGACAGAACAATGCAACCAACGACCGTCACGCCCAGGTACGTCCACCCCTCCGGCGACAGCTGGAGGTCGGCAAACAGAAAGAGCAGCGCCGCAAATGCCAGCGTCGCGAATACCCTGCCGCCCTTGCGACTGACTACAGCGACGAGCGCCCCAAGGAGTCCAGCGGCCAGCGGCAGAAGCCAGGCTTCAATGCGAGTAAATGGATAGTGCGAGACATACAATTCGCGCCAGAACGGCGCACCGAGCATCAGCGCTCCGGCAACCGCGTAGTACAGTTGCGGTTCTGCTCGCGGAGTAGATCGCCGATCGGCCTTCAAAGGCGCCTACCCGCGCTCGAAAGCGAACAGGGTTCTCCCCGACGAGGTGACCACCGTCTCGCCGGTGATGCGTGCCATGCCGCCCAGGAGCCCACGCATGGTGTCGAGATCGTAGTCCGGCGCGACCGTCGGCTTCCACGTGAGGAGCTGTTTGGCCATCGGGTCGCTCTTGGGAACGAACTCAATCACACCATGCGGAGCCAACGACACGATCCAGCTCAGGACTTCGGTAAGCGGCAGGTTGCGGCCGATGACTAAATGGTGCAGCAAAGCAAGACACAGCACACAGTCGGCATTGCGCCGTTCCATCAAGCCGAGTCGTTCCCGCTGCATCCAGCCTGACGATGGCGAGGGATTCGTGAGATCAATCGAGAGCGGCAGACAATTCAGCTGCTTTCGTTCCGCGCGCTGAAAGGCGGCGTTCAAGGCGCCGGCATCGGGCTCGAAGCCGATCACACATTCTGCGCCACTGTTCAGGGCGATCTCCGAGTACTCGCCGGAGTTGCACCCGAGGTCCCAGACGGTGCGCGCACCCGATGCGGCGATCACGTCAGAGACGGTTTGCGCTTTGTGGGCGCGTTCGTCGGCGGTGTACTGCGCGTTTTGTTCATAGTCCTGCCACGGCGACGACTGCGACGCCGGGGGGTTGAGCCCAGCGACAAATCCGCGCATGGAACGCAGGTTGTTCACAAGCGCCGTTTTTGACAGGCGCACCGTCTTGGCCTTCGCCGTCTGTTGAGCTGAGACCGAACGTTGCAGCCGTCCCTGCAACACGACATGCAATGCCACGAGCGGATTCAATCGTGAGCGCCAGGGCAGCAGTGCCGCCAAATCCACCGACGCGATCCCCTCAAGTGACCCCCGATACCAGGCCTGAAAGGGTACACCGGCCTTCGCGGTCAACAACAATGGGTTCAGGAACTGTTCACAAAACTGTCGATAGCCGAGCCAGACCTGGCCCTCTTCGTAGCGAATAAACGACAGATAATCGATAAACACCGGACGAGCGCCGGTAAATTGCACGTTGTACGCCGACGAATCAGAGAGCGTTAAGCCATGCGCAACCGCGTCAATATGAAGATCGAGCGTCAGCAGAGCGGCAGAGCGTAATCCGTAGAATGACCAACAATACGGATACGAGATGAACGGAATCCGCGGATGCTCGAGCACATGGAGCGCGGCGGGCTCTTCACCAGACAGCAGGGACGCATCAACCTCGGTACCCTCGATCAGTCGGCCATCGGCCGTCGCAGCTTCGAGGAAACCGCTGGCACGAGCCGCAGCGTAGTTCGCCTGACCGGGGGAAAGAACGGTGCGAAAAATTCTTCCGTCCAGCTGGTGAACGTGCCCTGCGGGATCGCGATACGACGCAACATCTCGTGGCATGACCTAGCCGTTCTTGCGGGATTTGTCCTTCGAGAAGAACCCCGAGATCCGCCACCAGAACACCTTCACGATGGCCGCAATGGCCACGACACCCGCTACCACCGACTGCACGATGATGCTGCTGGCTCCTGGATCCAGGTACTGGGCCTGCGCCACCGTTGGCACGAGTAATGCTGCTAAAAGCGCGTGTGCCATGCAACGCGCGCCCGAATCAGAGGGTCTCATTGCTTCGAGGGTTCGAGTTTCTACGACGGTGTCCATACCCATGACGGTGGGGAGCGCACGCTAGCAACAATGACGCACCACTGCTGCATCGTTTGTGTCACGCCGTCTCGCACGAAACATAAGCAACGGAACCACGAGCAGTAAGCTGCCGTTGATTTGTGATGTAACGCACAAAGCAGAATGCAACGATTGTGCGAAATCCCGCGGACGTTCGAAGGCACCGTGTGGCCATCAGGGTTGCAGACGATGCCTGCGCCGCGCTTCATCCACGCGCATAACGACGATCGTCGCGAAGGCCGCCGCGCCCTCACGGATCTGGCCCTTCGGTCCATTTGACCGATTGTGGACGGTGCCTAACGACTTACGTCACGTTGGCGCCGGCCGGCGAGTCGGGGCACGGCGAAGGACAACTCGCCGCAGCACGCCATTCCCCCCTGAGAAATGGCGCGGAGTAAGCCTCCGTGGGGTGATCCTCGCCCCATTCCGCAGCAAACACTGCAGCCGCCCTATGTCTGGACTCCCATCTCCGCGAGGACTTCGCCCGCGCGCCGCGCCGCCTCGCGCAATCGATCGGGCGGCGCGATAAACGAAATGCGGAAATATCCTTCACCCCCTGCGCCAAAACCGGATCCAGGCAAGACGATCACCCCTGCATCCATCAGCCTGGCAGCGAAGTCCGCACTACGAATGTGTTCAGGGAGCGGGATCCACAGATACATCGTCGCCGCCGGTGACTCGCAGCTGAACCCGGCCGCATTAAAGGCCTCAACGGCGGCATCACGACGTTCGCGAAAGATGGCGACGTTCGACGGCACAAACTCCGCCCAGCTATTGATCGCCTCCACGCCCGCAGCCTGTATGCCCATGAACGAACCGGTGTCCACGAACGACTTCACCTTCGTGAGTGCGCCTGCGATCTCCGGTTTGGCCACCGCCCAACCACAACGCCAGCCGGTCATGTTGTAGGTCTTGGACAGGGAGTGAAACTCGATCGCCACATCCCGCGCGCCATCGGTCTCGAAGATCGACGGTGGCACATAGCCATCGAACGCGAGTTCCGAGTACGCGTTGTCGTACACCAGCAAAATGTCGTGCTCACGGCAGAG
>JBGTBX010000486.1:0-3173 GCA_041749115.1 Gemmatimonadaceae bacterium | reverse complement strand
GAATCCGGCGCCGCCGCCGAATCGGTCGCCTCCGCCGGAAAATCCACCCGAAGACAAGTTCCCGAAGCGATCCTCCCCCCCGGCCCGGCCCTGCGCTTCGCGATCGCCCCATGAGGACGCAGCATCATCGCGCGCCCAGCTGCCGCTCGAGGCGTGCTGCTCCCAGCCGCTGCCCGAATTGCGGACCACGTTTCCATTCACGTCGGCGTAGTGGTTGTTGCCGATGCTTCCGGTCTGCCAGGTGTTCGTCTCGCCGGTTCGGGCGTTGTAGGTCGTCGTCGACGCCGCCCGCGCGTAACCCTGCGGTCCCGCCGTCGCCGCCACGTTGCGATCGATCGAGCTGCCTCCTGCACTGGTTCCGGAAACGCTCGACTGGTAGCCGCGCTGCCCGGTGTATGTGTTGACGCCGCTCTGGCGCTCGACGTTGCCCGAGCCCCCGGCCGCCGTGTTCACCGTGCGGTCGTAGCCGCGCGACGCAACGCCGGTGTACGCGTTGTAGTTACGATAGCCCGCGTAATTGCCCGACGTACTCGTGCGAGCGTTGTAGTAGCTGCCGCTGGCGGTCCTTCCGACGTTCCCGTATCCGGCATACGCCGTTCGGGTTCCCGACCACGAGGTCGCGCCGTAGCGGCCGTACACGCTTGCGCTGGCCGACGCGCAGCACGGATAACCGCCCCAGTATCCGGGGTGGTACCAGGCACCGCCCCAATACGGCGTCGCCCACGCCGCCGTTGCCAGTCCGACGGCAAAGCCGAACGTGAAGCCCACCGCTGCGTTGTAAACTGGCGCGGCGGCCAGGCCATACGTGTACGGCGGCGGATACCACAGGTCGCCGATCCAGGGCGAATACGCGTAGCCCGTGCCGTAGACCACGGTGCCGTACGGGCTCACTACGGTGCCCATGTAGCCCGGCGTATAGCCGACGTAAACGACGCTCGGCGTCGACCCATAAACCTGGACATAGGTCACGTAGTGGATCGGCGACGTTGCGGGGATGCGATAGATCTCCACCGGCACCGACGTCGCCACGCCCCACGGCCCGGTCAGCGCAGCTGCGGTGAACCACACGCCTGACGACACCCCGTAGTACGCGGTGGGGGAGGTGCGGATCACCGGCACGGGAGCGTTGGTGACGTAGGCCAGGGATGTCTGCGCAACGTCGCTGAACTGCGGAGGCCCGTCGAACGAAGGCGTGAACGTCGGCCCGCCCTGGCGTGGAATCGACGCCGTCTGCGGAATCGAGTTGGCGATGGTCGCTTCCTGGGCCAGTGTCGTCCCTGCCACCGCAGGCAGCACCGCCCCGGCAAGCGAGTGCGGCGGGATCTTCGAGAAGTCGGCGGGCAGCGAATTGCTCGCGACGAACGACCACGGACCCGCTAGGGCCGCCGACCTGAACCAGCGTCCGGCAAGCAGGACGTAGTAGTCGCTGCTCGCCGTATCGACGATCACGTCGCTCGTCGTGTTGGACGCCCACAGCAGCTGCGTGCCCACCACCGGAACGAAGTCGGGCTTGCCGTTGAAGACGATCAGCTCGCTCGGCACGGAGCTCGTGTAGATCGTCGGGACGCCGTTGGCGAGCGTAGGCCTGGGATTCGCCTTGGCCCCGCCGTCGAGCAGGTCAACGGTGCCGGCCTTCGCCAGTTTGGCGGCGAGATCGTCCATCCTTAGCGGAACACGGCGCGTTTGCGTCCAGGGTCCTGTGGCGCTGTCCGCCTCAAGCCAGCCGTCGTAGACGTGGATGTAGAACCGGTCTCCCAGCCCGCCCTGCAGGATGCAGGCGCGCGTGTTGATCACGCGCTTGAACCGCGCCTCACCAGCGACGGCCTTGACCACCGGCTGGCCGTCGATGGGCACGAGGATCGCCAGCGACTGGCTGACGATGACGCGCGGCGGGGTGTTGTCGACGGTTACCGCAGGCGCCTTGATCCCCGCGACCGACAGCGACGTTTCCAGCCGATCGAGCGCAATCGTGGGAGGTTGTGACCGCAATGTCGTCTGCAGGCTCGCGAGCTGACTCGCTCCGCGATCGGCGAGCGCCGGAAAATCGAGCTTGGTCACGTTCATGTCCTCGAACGTGACGACGCGCGCGATGCGGTCGACATGCGTCCGCGCGGTTGCGAACAACACACCGAAGCTCTGTTGCTGGTTTCCGGTGGGCTTGAGCGACAACGCTGCCCGGACATCAATGGTGTTGCCGTCCCATTTGTTGACCTGCGGCTGGTAGAGCAGCACCTGCCCACTCGCGAGATCGATCACGCGAGGCCACGGATCGCCAGCAGTTATCGGAACGGCCGCCTGCTGGGCGACCGCGACGAGCGCGAACAGGCACCCCGCGGCAGACGCCATCAAGATGCGTGAGACGGTGGCCAGATGTCGTCCGAGCCTTGCAGCAATCGATCTCATGTTCAACGGAAGGACCCGTCTCAGTCGCGCTTCATGGTGGGGACGACCCGTCGCAATCGTGGTTCGAAGCGAACCGCCACGCCGTTGTTCCTGTTTAGCAGGTGCGGAACACGTTCGCCCACTAGCCCTTGGTTCAGTAAATGCGCGGTGGAGGCGGCCCCGCCTTCCGCTTGCGAAATCTTCAAGGCAAGGCTCCGTCGCCGGGCGACAGCGCGATTGCTATCGCTTCCAGCAACTCGTCGCTCGAGAACGGCTTGCGCAGCAGGCGAGTGCCGCCCGCCTCGTGAACGGACTCATCGAGGGTCACATCGTCACTCCCTGTGATGAAGACGACGGGAACAGGGAATTTGCCGGCATGCAGGCACGCCTGCACCTGGAGTCCGCCGACTCCGGGCATGTTCAAGTCGAGGACGGCGCAGGCCGGAAGGCCATTTTCGTCAAGCGAGGCGAGAAAGTCCTCGCCAGAGGCGTACGCGATCACCCGATAGTTGGCCAGGCGCAAGACACGCCCCAGCATCGTTCGAACCGGCGCCTCGTCGTCGATGACGGCGATCAGAGGATCCGCTCGGCTCATGCGTCAACGCTACACAGTCGCGACGACGGCCGGCACTAGTCTTTGGTTAAGCAGCGGCGCGACGATGGACTTGCGCAGCCTTGCGCCCCATTGATCGACAATTCCGACGCTAACGCGGCCCCATCCCAAGGCGCGCAACGATATGCATCAGCTCAGCCACCGTTTTTGCCTGCATGCGCTCCATGATGCGCGCGCG
>JBGTBX010000485.1:0-4172 GCA_041749115.1 Gemmatimonadaceae bacterium | reverse complement strand
GCTTCAGATCCGCCGCAGTGAAATCCCCTCGAAGCGCCAGTGCCCGCCCCATCCCTGCCTCCTGCCCGTTTTCGACAGAGAGTCAGAGATCGGCGATCTTGGGAATCCCCCATGCGAGTCGGCGCTGACGCAACCGGGTATAAGGGCCGCGATGCCTGGGCGCTCATGCAGTTGATGGCGGCAGGCGAGAGGGGCTGCACGCCGAGAGACAATCCCGCGCCGCGCTGGTCCGGCTACATCTACAACCTGCGCCAGCTCGGCATCGACATCGAGACCGTCCACGAGCATCACCGCGGACCCTTCCCCGGCAACCACGGGCGCTACGTGCTGCGCTCCCGCGTCGAACTCGCGCAGGCTGCTGCATGAAGGTGGAGGTTCTCAGTCACAGGGAGCGCGACGAGAACTATCGGAATGTCGTCGCGGTCCTCTCCCCAAGCTGGCGCGTCATCCGCTGCAAGGATGGCAGCCAGTGGATACTCCAACGGAACGTCGCTGGGAGGTCGCGCCGGGCGGAGTGGAGGTCGGTCAGCTACACCGTGACCCGCGAGGCGCTCCTGCGCCTCGGCGCGGCCTCCTGTTCGCGCATAGACCCCTCGGCGTGGGCTGTCCTCACCTTGCTTCCCGACTTCTGCGGAGGGCTGGGCCATGTCTGACCTTCCGTACATGCGGTTCTACATCGGCGACCACGTGCGCGACACGCATCACCTGACGCTGGAGCAGGAAGGCGCGTACATGCGTCTCCTGTTCACCGCCTGGCACATACCGGGCTGCACGATCCCGGACGACCCTCAGTGGATCATCCGCCGGCTGCACATCAGCCGCGAAGAGTATGAGCGGGCAGTCGTGCCCGTTCTCGAGGAGTTCTTCACGCGCGATGGCGGGCGGCTCTGGCAGGCGCGGCAGCGCAAGGAGTACGCGGCGGCGGTGACTTCACGCGAGCGGCAGTCACGGGCGGGCAAGACGGCTGCACGTCAGCGGTGGAAACCGGAAGTCTTTGAAAACGCGGAGCTCGACTGATGCCAATCGCATGCGTTTCGCATCATAACCAGAACCATAGCCAGAGTTAGAACCAAAACCAGACTCAGATGCAGAGTCAGAAAGGGTGCTGGGGAATGAAAGAAATAATCAAGATGATATGATCCGCGGGTCCCGACTGCGCGGCCAGACGCAACCCGCACCTGTCGGCGTGCCGACCCTCTGGATTGCCCTTCAGATCTTCGGTCAGTTCCGAGGTGGATAATACCCTTGTTCAACAACGCAATGAAGCAACCCGGCCCCGGGTTGTCCGGGGGCGATTGGCTGACCGTTGGCGTCCTTGGCGCGAAGATCGGGCAGGCCGAAGGTGGTCTGCCCATCACCCCCATAGGTCGTGCCGAAGAGACTGAACAACGCGGGGTTCTGCTGAATCGATAGAACCTGACCAGAGGCCGGGACTGTGCCGGTAGGGCAATAGTTGGATCCAAACTGGAGGACCTGTCCCATATATGCTTCCTGCGCCGACGCGCCGCCCACGATGGTCGCTGCGATGGCTGCAGCCATAAGTCTCTGTTTCATGTTTTGCTCTCTCCCGTCCCCCAATTGCAGCGCCCCGCTGCCCGTTTGGCTGCGCCAAGAACGCAAATTGATGCAAGCACAAACAGACTATGTTACTGTATAACAGTCAGCGGCAATCGGGGGGGGCATGGCGCGAACCAAAGAGAGCGATCGGGAGAAATCGAGCACACCCGCCAAGCCGTATGAGCCGACGCCCCGCGAGGCCGAGGCGATCGACGGGCACCGCGCCCGCCGCAAGTCAGGCCCGCCGTTCCCTGGCATGAAATACGACAAACGCACCGGCTTCTCGGCCGACCACGTCGACTTGGCGACTGGCTGCGAGCTGCTGGCGGCGGCAAGCGGCTTCACGCACTGGCAGGCATTCGCGCGAACGCTCCACCAGCTGGGCCAAGTCTGCGACCGGAACGACAGCACATTGGACATGCAGCTGAATGGGATGCTGGCGACGGTCGTCGGCATTCAGCCGCGGGACGACGTCGAAGCCATGCTGGCGGCGCAGATGGCAGTGACTCATGAGCTGACGCTGGTGATGGCAAAGCGGCTCGCGAAGGCCGAGAACATCCCCCAGCAGGACAGTGCCGAGCGCGCCTTCAACAAGCTGGGCCGCACGTTCGCGACGCAGATCGAAGCTCTGCGGCGGCATCGGCACGGCGGTCAGCAGAAAGTCACCGTTGAGCATGTCACCGTGAACGGAGGAGGCCAGGCCATTGTTGGCAACGTGGAAGCGGGGGGGCATGGACGGAACATGTGACGCTAACCCGATGCGATGGGCACATGCAGCGCCGAGGTGCCGGGCTCACTCCAAGCGGACCGGACTGCCGTGTAAGGCACCGGCCGTTCGAGGTTCGCGGGTCTGCCGCATGCACGGCGCACGGGGCGGCGCGCCTCGCGGGAAGAAGCACGGGCAGTATCGGCACGGCGAACGCAGTATCGAAGCAACGCAAGCGAGGCGAGTGGTGAACGCTTTGGCCCGGCTCGTCGCAGACATGAAGCCTTAGAGCGGAATCCCATAAATCTGGATCGCAACCTGCGGCGGGGAAGTTAGTTTGCGCATTCGGGCGGGTCAGAAGGTTGCGACGATCCGGCCGATGGCGTCCCACAGCCCGTCAAAGGTCCGCTCGGCCGGCTCCCGCGCCCTATACAAGTGACTTGGGTGACGTGACAGGGATGAGGAGCGCGAACTGATCCGAAAGGTGAGCCTGAACCTAGCTATCAGTCAATCCGCTCGAAGACGACATTGATGTACTCCCCGTCTTTTACCCGGTCCGTCACTCTAAAGCCGGTTTTAGCAGCGAGGATCTCCGGCGAGCGTCCGATTAGGAAAACGGTGTGAAAGCGCGAGAACGCATATGCGTACTCGTAACAGGGCGAGGAATGCGCCATGCGGCCGCCGGAGTTCAGGATTTTGTAGAAATCTGGAATTGAGCAATCGGATCGCGAAAATGCTCGATCACGTTGTTTGAGAAGATGCCGTCAAATCGCGCGGAAATGGCTCCGCGTCGGTTCACCACAAACTCGCCAGCCGCCTCAGCGCTCGGCTCGTATCCCCATACATCCCAACCGTCGGATCGCAGCAGAGCCACCGTCGGACTCCACGCACCACCGCAACCCCAGTCTAAATACAAGCCCTCCAATCGGGGTTCGAGTGAATAAAACGTGCGTGTCTCGTTGGAGCTAGAGTCGCTCTCAGAGTATCTTGAGTAGAGTAGCTTGTAGTCCAGCTCCACGAGGTGCTCGGGAAGGTCAAAGTACTTTTGAGCTCCGAAAATGCAGTCGCATATTGGGCACTGGTAGCGTTCCAACTCGCCGCCCCCGAAGCGACATTGTTCTCTGTGAACGTTAAATCCGCTGCGGGCGTCGACATGACCGCAGATTACACAAGACAGATCACGTCCGGGCAGCGATTGCCGGTACATCTGATCAAGCGCATACCAGTAAAGTTCCTTCGAGTAGGTCTCCGCGAGCAGCAGGCGTTTTTCGAGGCGGCTCACCCGCGCCGCTAGATCGTCAGACGAATCGGCCATCGTATTCCCCGCCTGCCTTGCGAGGCGACGTCTGACACACAGATCCGGTTTGGGTGTACTTCATCAGTCAGACGCGGATTATCTGGCATTTGAGAACTTCCGGCTCATTGACTTGGACGGCGAATGTATCGCAATGTCGTGGCTAGCGCATGCGAATAGTCCCCGCTGACCCCTTCGAAACCATCGTTGTTCCAGTTTCAGCCCCATCCAAAGGTGGATCTGCAGGGGGACTGAAGAAGACGCATATTCGGAATAAGCCATGTTTCCAAAGAGTTACTGCCATGTCATGGTGCCCGGAGAGAGACTCGAACTCTCACGCTGTTGCCAGCGGCGGATTTTGAGTCCGCTGCGTCTACCGTTCCGCCATCCGGGCAGGCGGCGGGACTCTAGGCACGGCGGCTGCCCTGTCAACGACGAAGGCGATCGACCGTCTCAGAGCTGGGCCGCGCCGAAGGTGTCGCAGGCGTTCGGGTCGCCGCTGTCATAGCCGCGGGCGAACCAGTCGACCCGCTGCTGCGAGCTGCCGTGCTGGAAGCTGTCGGGCCTGACGACCCGGCCGGCATCGCGCTGCAGCGTGTCGTCGCCAATCTGGGC
>JBGTBX010000484.1:0-6385 GCA_041749115.1 Gemmatimonadaceae bacterium | reverse complement strand
AAACCGCTGATCGACTTTGAGATCACGCAGCGCAAGCTCGCGACGCTCGCCTCCGAGTGTTATGCCGCAGACGCGATGCTGGGCACGTTGGCGTCTCTCGCAGACCGCGGCGAGGACCACTCCCTCGAAGCGGCATCGGCCAAAGTGTTCTGCAGTGAGTTGATCTGGCGGGCCACTGACGAGATGGTGCAGGTAGCCGGAGGGCGCGGATTCGTTAAACCGTATCCCTATGAGCGGGCCCTCCGGGACTCGCGCATCAATCGCATCTTTGAGGGCACCAACGAAATCCTGCGTCTGTTTATCGCGTTAAACGGTGTGCAGGGCCCTGCAGAACGCCTCAAGGAAATCGGCTCAGCGCTCCGCAAACCGGTGCAGAACCTGGGACTGATCTCCGGATATGCGGCGTCGCGATTGCGTTCTGCGCTGGGAGCGAACGACTTGATCGACACACCGCTTTCTGCGAGGTTGGCGGAGCACAAGAAGTACTTCGAGCGTCACGTCTCGGAACTGGCCGACCGGACACACACCGCGATCACACGATTCCGCCGGCAGATCATCGATCGGCAGCTGGTGCTGGAGCGTCTCGCGAATATGGCGATCGAATTGTTTGCCACCGCGTGTGTCATCGCCCGCACTCAGGCACTGATCGCTGAACGGGGAGAGCCGGCCTGCGAGAAAGAACTCCAGCTGTGCGATCTCTTCTGCGTCGAGGCCGGGCGTCGGTTCCGCGCCGCGCGTAATGCGCTGGACACCCGGGAAGATGACGTGGACGACCATCGTCGCGGTGTCTCCGCCAGTGTCAGAGAGGCAGGCGGTTATACGGTCACCGACGCCCTTCTGGATATTTAGCTACAGATCCGCGCAACTCTTCACGATTGTGCGGCAGTTGCGACACAGCACTTTACACTTGAGTTCTTCCAGCGCGTCAACGCCACATATCGGGCAGTGCTCGCGATCTGCCTCAGCCATCTGCTTAACCAGAGGCGTTGTCGCCTCCTTGCTGAGTATCCGATGCGCTGAATCCGGAGCCGGCACCCCAGCGCTCACGGGTAGAAATCAACGGCGAGATTCATGGCGGGCGCCGAATGGGTGAGTCCACCGACCGAGACAAAGTTGACGCCGGTTGCGGCGATCGCTTTTACGGTGCCGAGTGTCACACCACCGGACGCTTCGAACAACACCCTGCCGTTGCCAAGTGCCACACATTCCTTGAGCTGCGACGGCGTCATGTTGTCGAGCAGAATAACATCTGCTCCGGCCGCCATGGCCTGTTTCACCTGTTCGATGCGATCGCACTCAACCTCGATCGTTGAACCATCCGGAGCAATTTCCCGTGCGCGGTTTATTGCGCGGGCAATGTCTCCGCCCACGGCAACGAGATGGTTGTCCTTGATGAGCACGGCCGACGCCAAGTCCATGCGGTGGTTGTAACCACCACCGCACCGAACAGCGTATTTCTCGAGTGATCGCCACCCCGGTGTGGTTTTCCGCGTATCAAGCACCTTTGTCGGCAGGTCACCTACGGCATCCACGTACTGGCGTGTGAGCGTTGCGACTCCGGAAAGCCGTTGCATAAAATTGAGCGCGACACGTTCAGCTGCCAGGATGCAGCGCGCGTGCCCCGAGATCGCGATGATCGTTTCGCTGCGCGCCACGCGAGCGCCATCCGGAACCTCAAGGCGCAGCGTACATTTCGCGTCCATGGACTCGAACGTCTTCATGGCCAGATCGACGCCACACACTACTCCGGGCTGACGAGCAACGAGCCGCGCCTGCGTTCGTCGATCACTCTGTACGGTCGCAATACTGGTCACGTCGTGGTGCGCTCCATCTTCCGCGAGCGCTTTATTCACCCATTCGGCGGTTTCCTGTCCGGAGAGCGGGAACTTGAGTTCAGGCTGCGATGAGCCCAGCCTGAAGGGCATTTTGTTGTATTGTACCGGTGTTTCGCTCATTCGCCGGGGTCGAAGCCCACAGCGTCTTTGTGTGGGACTGGTGAACCACCAATCGCGACCATGCGCTCCAACGCAAGGCGCGCCCGGTGGGCGATATCCTCAGGGACAGTGATTCGATGTTCCATCGCCTTGAGTGAGTGCAGCACTTTCGGCAACGTGGTCATTTTCATGTACTGGCACACTGCGCGGTCACTCGCCGCAATGAATTCCTTATCCGGATTCGCGCGGCGCAGCCGATGCAGAATACCCGTTTCCGTCGCGACAATAAATGATGAGGACGACGACTCGGCGGGTCGCCTGATCATCCCCTCTGTCGAAAGGATCTGCACGCCGTCTGAAGGAATGGCACCAGCCGACATCGCCTCGACTACGCTCGTTGCACACCCACACTCCGGATGCACCAGCACTTCGGCGTCGGGGTGTTCAGCTCGCTGTCGCGAGAGACTGAGCGGCGTAATACCGGCGTGCACGTGGCACTCACCCGCCCAGACATGAATGTTGTCTCGTCCCGTGACACGTTTGACGTGATTACCGAGAAAAAAGTCCGGGAGAAAAAGAATTTCACGATCCGCCGGGATCGCGTTGATCACTTCCACCGCGTTCCCGGACGTACAGCAATAATCTGTCTCGGCCTTTACCGCAGCCGTGGTATTTACATAGCTGACCACCACTGCACCGGGGTGTCGGCTCTTCCACTCAATTAATTGAGCCGCGGTGATGGTATCTGCCAGCGAGCACCCGGCAGCGAGGTCGGGCAGCAGCACCGTCTTGGCGGGCGAAAGAATCGCCGCCGTTTCTGCCATGAAGTGGACGCCACAAAAAACGATGACATCGGCTGACGTACGGGCGGCCTCTCGCGACAACCCCAGGGAATCACCGACAAAGTCCGCGACGTCCTGCACCTCGGGGCGTTCGTAGTTATGCGCGAGGATTACGGCGTTTCGTGACGCTGCCTCCGCCTTGATGGCGCCGGCAAGATCGTTGCTGTTCACTGACGTTGGCATCTGAGAAACATAGTACAATCATCAGATCGCACGAGGGCGCGATCGCGTCCCTCTGCTGATCTAAGGCTGAGGATAGTCGCTGCGATAGTGTCCACCGCGTGATTCGCGCCGCTCGAGAGCTGCCGTCGCAATGAGCCACGCTGTGGTAGCCAGGTTCGCTTCCTCGGTCATTCCCGGTTTCAGGCGGTCCATGAGAGACTGCAGTTCATCGATGCAGCTCTGCAGGCCTGTGGCGTTGCGGTCGATGCCTGCGTGTGTCCACATCAGTTCCCGAATGCGGTCTGCAGCAACCTGAGCCGCGCCACGATCGAACAGCGGAGGCACCCTCCACTTTGCTGTTGCCTGAGGCGTCTTATATCGCCGGACACCGGCCAGATCGCGCGCCACGCGCTCTGCAAACACAAGACCTTCCAGCAAGGAATTGGACGCCAGTCTGTTTGCACCGTGCACCCCCGTTCGCGCACACTCTCCGCAGGCGTACAATCCGCGGAGCGACGATCGGCCGGTGAGGTCGGTGACAATACCTCCCATCATGTAGTGTGCCGCCGGCGTCACCGGGATGGGCGTGGTTCGCGGATCAATGCCGCGAGCGAGGCACAGCGCGGAAATCCCGGGGAATCGATCGATAAACGATTCTCCCAGTTTTGTCGCATCGAGTACAACGCCACCGCTTAACTGTTGCTCGCGAAAAATCTCACGTGCAACCACGTCTCGCGGTGCCAATTCCGCCATCTTATGACGTTTCTTCATGAACCGTTCGCCGAGTGCATTAAGCAGTATTGCACCTTCGCCCCTGACCGCTTCGGAGATGAGGACGAGTGGATTCTCCGGCGTATCCAGCGCAGTAGGATGGAACTGCACGAACTCCATGTCGGCCAGATCCACACCTGCCCTGTGCGCGATCGCATATCCATCACCTGTGGCGACAACGGGATTCGTGGTATAACGAAACGCTTGCCCTCCCCCACCGGTCGCAAGAATTGTGGCGTCGGCACGAATCTCGACGGCCTGACCAAGCACGCTTGCTCTCACACCGGCGCAGCGTCCTCGCTCAACGATCAGATCCAGGATGCGGGCGTTTTCGAGCACTGAAGTTCTTTTACTGGCGCTCACACGTGCGGCAAGAGTGCGCGCCACTTCCGCACCCGTGCGATCACCTTGCGCGTGAACAATCCGCCGCCGCGAATGTGCAGCCTCACGACCGAGGCGGAGCCGACCGTTCGCGCCGAGGTCGAAGCGGGCTCCGGCCAGTTGCAATTCGCGCACGCGCGCCGGCCCCTCTTCGACCAGCACCTGCACCGCCTCGCTGTCACAGAGTGCTGCGCCCGCCGCGAGCGTGTCGATGCGGTGCAATTCGGGGGTGTCGCCGGCGCCAAGTGCGGCGGCGATTCCTCCCTGCGCGTACGCTGTCGCCGAATCGAACAAGGTACGCTTCGTCACAACGAGCACTTCGCCGTGCTCAGAGGCGCGCCACGCCGTGTGCAGACCGGCGACCCCGGTGCCGACGACCAGAAAACGGGTCTTCAGTCGGGATACAGCATCGGCCGCGGGCGGAGAAGCAGTAGGCGAAGAGGGCACCTCCGAACGGTAGTACTCACACCAGCCGTACGCGACCCTCTTCGCGTTCGTCCTGCGTTGTGCGAACTTTCATTCATGGCTCACACACATCTCGCCAGTGCTTATCTGGCCTCTGCCCTGTTCGGTCTCGCCGTTCTGCCCCACGCAGCCGATGCGCAATGGCAGATGAACGCCAGTGGAACGGACGCGTCACTACGTGGACTATCGGTCGCGAGCGCACGCGTGGTCTGGGCGACCGGTACGCGCGGCACGTTCGTGCGCACTATCGACGGCGGCAAAACGTGGAAGGCAGACTCAATCACGGGAGCGGGCATACATGATCTGCGGTCGGTCCATGCCCGCAGCGAGCGCGTGGCCCACGTCGCGGCCACAGCCGGGCGTATCTGGCGGACCACCGACGGTGGCAGGAGTTGGTCACTACGCTATCAGGCGACCGATACGACCGTTTTCCTCGACGCGATTGATTTCTGGGATGATCGCAACGGCATCGCGTTAGGCGATCCGATGAACGGACGCTGGTTTATCCTGCTGACGAGAGACGGCGGAGCCACGTGGACGGAGGCTCCCATGACGCAGCGGCCGGTTGCCGCCGACGGCGAAGCCGCGTTTGCGGCCAGCGGCTCGTCTTTGGTCACCGGTGAGGGGGGCGCGGTATGGATCGGCAGCGGTGGTCGGGTGGCGCGTCTCCATCGCTCGACCGATTACGGGCGCAGTTGGACTGTGATCGATTCACCGATGCGTCAGGGAGGATCTGCAGAAGGGATCTTTTCGTTGGCCGTTGAGGGCGCACACGTGTTCGCGGTCGGTGGCGATTACCAGCAGAACGACAGCACGCGGGCGAATGCCGCGACACTCATCGTTGATCCTGGTCCGATGTGGCGCGCACCAGCTGTACCGCCCGGAGGTTATCGGTCCGGAGTCGCTTTGTTCAGGCGGAGCGATCAGGCCACGGTACTCGTCAGCACCGGACCGGGAGGGTCGGATATCTCCACCGACCTCGGAGTTCGCTGGGCACCGTTCGACAGCGTGGGCTTTCATTCAGTCCGCGCGTCGCGCGATGGAGTATTCTTTGCATCAGGGAGTGGTGGACGGGTCGGAGTGTATGACGCTCGCACTCGCTGATTTTTCTTCTTTCCGAATTCCAAAATGAATCGCACGGCAGTATTTGGCTTCGCACTTGTCAGTATCGCTTTGACCGCCTGTGAACGACGCGGCGCATCGGACGTAGGGCTGCCACCGTCACCAGGAGAAGTGGTGCAGGCACCTGACACCTTTTCAGTTGCCTTCGAGACCAGCAAGGGAACGTTCCAGATGCGGGTGCACCGGGCGTGGGCACCCGCCGGTGCCGACCGATTCTATCAGCTTGTCCAGAGCCGATTTTTTGACGACACCCGTTTCTTCCGCGTGGTAACCAGCTTTATGGTTCAGTTTGGCGTTCACGGCGATCCGGATGTCAACAAGGCGTGGGAGCCCCTGACCATTCCGGATGATCCCGACCGGGAAAGCAACACCCGGGGCATGGTGACCTACGCGCACGCCGGCCCGGGCACCCGCACAACGCAGGTCTTCATTAATCTGATTGACAATCGCCAGCTTGATGCGATGCGATTTCCTCCTTTCGGAATTGTCACGGACGGCATGCCAGTGGTCGATTCGCTGTATGCGGGATACGGGGACGGTCCGCCCGCTGGATTCGGGCCTGATCAGTTGCGGCTTATTGCCGATGGCAACACGTATCTCGCCAGAGAATTCCCCAAGCTTGATTTCATTCGGACGGCGCGCATCATCGGACGAGCGGTCGCCGATTCAACGGCGGTGCCCGGGTCCTGAGCAGAACGGCGATCGCCC
>JBGTBX010000483.1:0-11752 GCA_041749115.1 Gemmatimonadaceae bacterium | reverse complement strand
GCCCGAACGCCGCTCGCGAACGCGCCGCGGCGCTCCCTGCAACCCGAGAACCGGGCCTCAGCGACGCACAACTCACCTGCACACCCGCAGATCACGCTTCGCGTGCCGCACGGACTCATCTCACGCCCCTACTGCACGATCCGGGTTAGGGAGACGATTCGCGCCCGTAGCTCGAAGGCCAAGGCGGATGATAGTTGGTAGCCTCGGGCGGCGGAATGGTCTCCAGCCCTCGCCTTTGAGCTCTCCCCGAGCCCCACGCGTCTCGCCTGTGCAGGGTGCGACGTCGCTGCTTGCGGCAGCTGACTGGCTGCGTGTTCTGCGGCGACGCTGGACGCTCGTGCTCGCGGCGATTGTATTGAGTGCCACCGCGGCAGGTGCGTACTCCCTCACCCAGTCACCAACCTATGCTGCGTCCGCGGATGTGCTCCTGTCCCGGCAGAATCTCGCGGCCAGCTTGAGCGACATTGCGGATCCGGGTGCCAACGTGACCGATTACAATCGTGTAGCGCAAACGCAGGCAAGCCTCGCAACGGCCCCTGAGGTCATACGCCTAACGCTTAGGGGCGCGGGTCTGCCGCTCTCATCTGCGCCCGGGTTCGTGGAACGATCGAGCGTTCGCGCGAAACCCAACGCAGACATCCTGACGTTCGAGGTCCGGGCTCCCGACCAGTCGATGGCGCGGAAGCTGGCTACCGCCTACGGGCGGGGCTACACCGTGTACCGCCGAACCGTCGACACGGCAGCGACCGGCCGAGCACTTGAGGAGGTCCGGAGCCGTATCCAAGAATTGAACGTAGGGGATGACAATCGCACCCTCATCACGAGCCTGCGCGATAGCGAACAGCGCCTGAGCACGCTGGAAGCCCTGCAGACCTCGAACGCCTTCCTCGTGCGCTCCGCACAATCGGCAACGAGAGTGAGCCCAAGGCCTCTCCGAAACGTCCTCCTCGGCCTGCTCTTCGGTCTGCTGCTCGGAGTGACACTCGCATTATTACGAAACTTGTTGGATTCGCGCGTGCAGGACGAGAACGACGTCTTGGACGAGCTCAGGCTACCGCTTCTCGCACGCGTCCCCGAGATGTCTCGGAGGATGCGCGAGTCCGACGTCCCCGCGATGGTCTCCCAGCCACAGGGCCCGCACGCAGAGGCATACCGCGTTCTACGGACGAACCTGGAATTTGCCGACCTCGCCGACGGGGTTAAGACTCTCATGATTACGAGCGCCGTGCAGGCTGAAGGCAAGTCAACGACCGCGGCAAATCTCGCGCTAGCCGTCGCTCGGTCTGGGCAACGGGTGATCCTCGTGGACCTAGATCTGCGGAGGCCTTATCTCGCAAAATTCTTCCAGCTTGTTGGTCGTCCAGGACTCACCGATGTGGCTCTAGGAAGAAGCACACTTGATGAGGCGCTGACGGAGATGGACCTCACTACCGGCGAGCCGAGTGTTGAACTGAAGCGAAGGGATGCCAGCAACGGCTCAAACGGCGGCCTTCGTGTGCTGACGAGCGGGCCCTTGCCTCCTGACGTCGGAGAATTCGTCGGAGGGGGGAGGCTTCAGCAGATCCTCGCCGATCTTGCCGCCACTGCAGACCTCGTCATCATCGACGTCCCCCCGCTGCTTCGGGTAAACGACGCCCTGACCCTCACCGCTCTAGTAGATGCGGTGGTGCTGACGGCAAGGCTGCGTGTGGTGCGCCGGGCGATGCTCAAAGAGGTGCAGCGCATTCTGACGCGCAGCCCGGTCAGAGTCCTCGGCTGCGTCGTCACTGGCGTCGCGTTGACCGAGACCTCCTACGGGTATGGATACGGGTATCCAACAACCAACGAGGTCCCAAGGAACTCCCCAGACGTCCTGGATGGGTCCCAGCCGCTGGAGCCGGGACCAAGACCGGCTTGAAGTGATCTCGGATCCGCGCTTCGGGTGGCTGGACATGAGGTTGAAGGCGTTGTGTGGTGTGCCCACCGGATCGCCCGTCCATCATCGGACCTCCAAGGTCACTGGACCGCCTGACGATGTGAACAGCGGATGCGACCAACGAGACAGCAGGCGCTTGGTTGTCCAGAGAGGAGGCCGCCGCACGCTGGACGGGGCATTAGAGGCGTCCCGGCAAAGGGCGTCGACGCCGTGCGGGGGGGATGCGAGCCGCCGTACGGAAGCGATGGGTAGCGGGCCGCCCGGTGAAGACCGTCGAGTCCATGGTTGATGCGCGCGATCACGGCGCTGTGACAAACCTTGACCATGGGGACGGCGCGCTGCCTCCGGTTTCGCGAGACGCTCTGCCTGGCGGTGTCGCCCCGATCACACGCCGACGACTGACCGGACTAGTTGGGTTCGAATGGCTTTCGCGCGCGCTGGGCCTCGCGATGGGACTGGCCGTCGTGGGGTTGCTTACACGGCACCTCGGTCCCGCGCGCTTCGGCGACTTTAGCCTCGCCTTGGCTCTCGTCACCGTCGCTCACGTCTGTGGAGAGTTTGGGTTCAAGCAGAGTGTCATTCGTCAAGCATCGATCGATGGACGCGCACGAGACGTGATCGCCGGGACGTATGTCCTCATACGCGGAATTGTCGGCGTCGTTCTGTTCGCGGTTGTGCTAGGCGTGGGGTTTGTACTGGCGCGTGATGAGATCGCTCGGCTTGGCATGCTAGGGATGGCACTACCTTTGACGTTCGCGCTAATTAGCTCGAGCGGAGTGGTTCTTCAGATACGCATGCGAACCGAGCTGTTCGCAAGTTTGATCATGTTCCAAAGTACGCTGTGGCTAGGAGTGGTGCTGCTGGCCACCGTGCTGGGCTGGAACCTTGTTGGACTCGCCTTCGGCTATGCGGCCGTCTGGGCCGTACAAACGGTCGCCACCTTTGTGCTTGCACGCCGATTGGTTCGATTCCGCATTCGTTACGACAGACGATGGGCTGGCCAGCTTGTGCGCTACGCCCTGCCCTTGACGTTAGCGGGGCTCTTCGCCGGCGCTTCGGCGAAGGTGGATAGCATTGTCGTATATACGACGCTGGACGCTAGGGTGGCCGGGCTGTACTCAGCAGCGTACCGAATTCTAGAGCAGCTTCAGGTGGTTCCGGTGGCTATGACCGGCCTGGTCGCGCCGCTCTTGGCCACTTGGTACGCCACGGGAGACGACCGGTTTCAGAGAGCCGTGCAAAAGCTCGCGCAGTACGTGACGGTGGTGGCGATACCCGTCGCCGCAGGACTAGCTCTCGCAAGTACACAGCTATCGGTGTTCCTATACGGGAGCGAGTTTCGTGGGGTAGGCGGCTATCTCATGATCCTTGCCCCCGCATTTGTGTTTACGGGTGTCACGTCGGTCTACATGGTCGCGGCCATTGCCGCCGGGCGAGTCGTTAGCTATACGGCAATTGCTGGGACAGCCCTGGGTCTAAAGTTGGCTCTGTGTCTCGTGTTTGTTCCACGTTTTGGCGCTGACGGCGCGGCCGTCATCACATTCGCGATCGAGGGTATGACTGCGGTCGCTCTACACTGGGACTTACACAAGTCGACGGGCGTGTCCATGAAGATCAGGCATCTGGGCCGCGTCGCTACGGCTTCTGCGCCGGCAGCGGGGGTCGTCGTTGCGCTCTGGCACGCCCCCGTGCTCGCCATGTTGGCCGCGGCGGGGCTTACTTACGCCGTGGCGTGCCACATGACGCGCGCATTCGCGTGGAATGATGTGAAGCAACTGGTTGCCCGTGATGTGGTCGCTCGTGTGTGAACCTGTTCGGATCCTGCATCTGTGCCCAGGCGTGTTTGGCGGGCACGTCCTTGGTGGCGGCGACCGCTACGTATCTGAGCTGATCGCATCGCTTGGCCAGCGTCCGGATGTAGCTCAACAGCTATGGGTCTGCTCGCCTGCGCGCCGACTCTTCCAAGCGCATTCCGCGACGGACGTGCGCACTGGACGTTGGCGTAACTTGCTCCGCGCGGCGCGCGGCTGCGATGTAATCCACATATACCAGCTGAGCTCGGCCGCGTTCGAGGTTGGCGTGGGACTCTCCCGGATGTTCAGCAAACCGGTCATCCTGACCGATCTGGGCGGTGGATGGTCTACGCCGAGCCGCTTGCTGGGGCGCAAGCGTCTTGCGGCGGTGGCCGGCCTTGCTCCGTTGACGGACTGGTCGGCCGGAGACGTTGGCTGGAGGGCGGGCGACCGCCCAATCGCCCGAATGTTCGGGGGCGGAGACCATGTTCTTCGAACCCCTCAGTCAGGGTCGGAGCGACCAAACCCTGTCGATTTTCTCTTTGTAGGGCGTCTCGTCCCGCATAAGGGGATCCACGAGCTCATTGAGGCACTGCCTGCGGAGCGCCGCCTGCGCATTGTTGGCAATGCCGCTCTGCCGAGCTACCTAGCAAGGCTTCAAGCTAGCGCCCGCGACAAGAGGGTCGAGTTTGTGATGCGTCCGCACGACGGAGACCTAGTAGCCATTTACCGATCCGCCTCGTGGACCGTTCTTCCGAGCGTGTGGGAGGCGTTTGGTCAGCGCTTTCGGCGGCCTGAGCTACTGGGGCTCGTACTGCTCGAAAGTCTCGCGTGCGGCACGCCGTGCATGGGGAGCAGGGTGGCGGGCTTGACAGAGGTCCTCGAGCGTGCGGGCATGCCGTCATTTATGCCGAGCGACGCCCAGCAGCTAACGCGGACCCTGGCATCGGCACCACTGCGGGGGACCCCAGAGTACGCGGTGATTCAAGAGAGAGCACGGTACGCAGCTGAGGAGTTCGGCTGGGCAAGCACGGCGACCCGCGCCATGGACCTGTACCGCAGCGTCGTGGCCTGAGATGGGAGATCGCCGGCTGGAACGTCTGGGGTGGGGCGCGGTGGTTGGGGGGCTGTCCGTAGCGACCGGCTTAGCGGCGAGCGGCGTTGCCGGATCGACCGTCTGGTCGACAGTGAACGCGTTGCAGGCGCTTCTTGCCACGTGTTGCATCGCCATGGTGCTCCTAGGCGGTGTGAGCTCTTCTCGAGCACTTGCGCGAGGTGACGCGCCGAGGCACGTTGGCTCGATCGTGATCGGCAGTCTGTCCTTCCTCGCCGTCGTTCTGCCCGGGTACCAGCTGGCAGCTGGGCTACGCGAGTCTCGATTGGTGGAGCAGGGTCTTTCGCTCGGCGACGTGGATCGTGACCTTTCGCTCGCGTACGGAGTCTGGATGGTCGCGCTCGCAGCTTACGTGTTCGGGGAGTTGTCGGGTGCGTTGATTAGCCGCCTTACGAGGGTCACGCGGGCCGTGGGTGCCGCGTCCGTGTGGGACGGGCGGCGCACGTATAGCGTCCTCGTTCTCGCCGGTATTGCTGCCTACTTTGTTGCTCCTCCGACCCCCGACCAGACGACGTTCGCTGCGCGCGGATCCGAAAGTGGCCAAGGTCTATTCGCACTCTTGGCCTGGACGCCCGCGCTGGCAGTCGCCCTCGCTGTTGTCCGTCGACACTTCGGCAGCCGCACGTTCGTTATGGTGAGCATTTCCTTCGTGGTCTTGCTGATCACCTATGGAAATCGAAGCCCGCTGTTGCTGATCGCAGCAGCTGTCTTCGCACGGCTCCTGGAAAGGCAACGTACCTCCCCCGCGCGGCTGGGCGCCATCGTGGTGGCGGCAACGTTGGGATACGCTGGGCTGGTGGGGTTAGTCGCAGTTGGTGCGTGGCGCGGCGAGATCATCCGCGGCAACGAAGCTAGCCTTATCGGATCTGTGGAGGACAGCGCTCGCGATCCACTCGCGCGTCTTACTTCAGCGGGCGTGGACACCCTCGATGGCCTGATCCTGTCGCAGTACGTGGATCGAGACCTTGTCGGGGCATCGGTCACAGATCCGGCTAAGGTCCTCCTTGGGTTCATTCCGCATCAAGTATGGGCAGACAAGCCGGACTGGCTGAGTGTCACCGTTGCGCAAAACTACTTGAGGTTCGGCGCGTCTGGGATGTTTCTATCCGGCCCAGGATATGCCCGATTGGTGTTCGGGGGGATTCTCGGCGTATTCATCGTGTTTTGGGCGTTAGGAGCGACGGCCGAGCTGCTCACGCGGAGGATCGGAATGTGCGGCTTGGGCTTTGTATTGCTGATGTATCTATTGACGCGCTTCCCATTTGGCGGCGACGCGTTCGACCTCTTTCATGTTGCCGGGTTATACCTTGTTGTAAGGGCAGCTTGGGCATTGCAGCTCGGCGTCGCGCTTATCGCCCCAGCGAGACGGGGCTTGCTGGCCCCCACGGACGCGGTCGCTCCCATAGTTGACATGCCGGCGCCTCGCAACCCCGCACAGCGGTTGAATCCCCGAGAGGGGTCGGGAACTTGAACCTGCGCCTCGCGGTTGTCAAGAACATTATTACGCCGTATACCACTGAGTTCTTGGAGACGCTTGCGGCGCAGCCTGGCGTCGACTTGCTTGTGCTCTACGAGCAGTGGACTGAGGCCACCCGTCACTGGGCGACGGAGCAGCCGCGTGCGTTTGACAATGTTGTTCTCGCCAGCCGCTCTATTCGCTTGCCAGGGACGCTCGAAACTATCCTCCACGTCCCACGCGCCCCGCTCGCTCGATTGATGGCGTTCCAGCCCGATGCGGTAGTCGCGAGTGGCGGAGTTTGGTCATCAATCGTCAATTGGCGTGCTGGTCTGGCGAAGCAGAAGCAGGACTGGGCTTTCGTGCCGTGGTGGGGTCAGTTCCGCACACAGCGCGAGGGGCCTCGCGGAGGAGCTATCGACTTGGCTAAGCGGGGGTTTCTTGGCATGGCGGATGGGCTGTTGGCATACAGCGAGCGAGCGTTGCGTGACGCGCGGCGTCTCGGTGCCGGCGACGACCCGAGTGCTGTTATCCCGAATGTAGCGCGCACGGTGATGGTGCGAAAGACGCCCCCCTCCGAGCGCCGCCAGGGCGATCGACGGTATCTCTACGCCGGGCAGCTCAGCCCGCGGAAGAACATCCCAAGCCTCCTTGAGGCGTTCAAGGACCCGTCCGTAGGCCACCTTTGGCTCGCTGGCGATGGACCGCTGCGTGCAGAGTGCGAGATGGCAGCGAGAACGAACCCCCGTATTCGTGTTTTTGGCTTCCTCGAGCCCGCTGCCCTCGACGAGGTCTACGCGGTCGTTGACGCGCTGGTTCTGCCTTCGCTCTACGAGGTTTGGGGGCTGGTCGTGAACGAGGCGCTGGCACACGGCATCCCGGTGGTCGTGACGCCTGACGTCGGTGCCCGAGAGATGGTGGCGGACGGCGTCACCGGGCTCGTGAGCGCGGGAGATGAGCCAGCATCACTGGTAAAAGCACTACGCGCGGTCCAGGACTGGGAGAGAGAACGGTTCGTGGCGGCCATGATATGTGGTCGTGAGCGAGCGAGCGAGTACTCGGCGGATCGCGCGGCATCCCTTCTCGTAGATACATGTGCGCGCGCGGCGGCGCGGCGGGGCCGATGACAGGAGTAATCCATATGATGGAGCCGGGCGGTCGCGGGGGGGTCTACCAGCACACTCTGGCCATTGCCGACCTCTTGGCTGGTGATGGGCGGCGCGTCGTAGTTCACTCTGCTACCGATGCCGAGTTCGCGCCGACGTCGGCTCGGTTGTGTCGATGCGTGTCGTGGGAGCGCAACATGGGCGGCGGCCGGTGGCGCGCCACACGAATCGCGACACGGTATCTTCTGAAGACGGTCCCTCACTTAGCACGAGGCGTTGGCAGACATGACGTGCTGCATCTTCAGGGTCGGTTCAAGCCTGGGTTCTTCTTGCTCCAAGCAGGTATCGCACGTGCACGCGGCACGCGCGTGATTCTGAGCCCGCACAACAT
The DNA here is from genome assembly GCA_041749115.1 of Gemmatimonadaceae bacterium. Lineage (GTDB taxonomy): Bacteria > Gemmatimonadota > Gemmatimonadetes > Gemmatimonadales > Gemmatimonadaceae > JBGTBX01. Next base: position 3,977 of record JBGTBX010000483.1, on the reverse strand, counting down.
GTTCGCGCGGGATGGAACGAGAGTTGCTCGGCTGGCTTTGCGCGCGGATCTGCGCTCCGCTCACGCGGTCATCGTGTTCTCAGCCGAGGATGTGCATCGAGCGCGATCTCTTGGCGCGCCAGCTACGCAGAGCACACTGGTCATGCATATGGAGACACTCAACCCAGAGCTTGTGACTGACTGGCGGGTCCGTTGGCGTACCTCTACGAACGAGAAGGTCGTTCTGTTCGCTGGTCAACTTCGTCGAGATAAGCGCTTGGATCGCGTGATCGAGGCCGTTGCCCTACTTTCGCATGAGGGCTGGCGGCTCGCCGTGGTGGGGGAGGACAAGGGTGATGCGACAGCTATGCGTGACCTAGCGTTGGCGCGGTCTCTGAACGTGTCATGGCACGTGGGATACTGGAGCGCGGACGAGTTCATCGCGGCTATCGCTGCGGCCGACATCGTGTGTTGCCCGTACGAGATCGCGAGCCAAAGCGCCATTTTGGCTATGGCGCGCGTAGCTGGAACGACCTCCGTGGCTACGGCTACGGGCGGGCTCGCCGAGCTTGCGGACTACACGGTCGTGGGCGACGAACCGGAATCTCTCGCCCGCTGCATCGCGGCTGCTCTCCCGCGCCCGCGACAGTCCGAGGAGGCCTGGTACAACGTTGCGCTTGCGGCGCATTTGCAGGCGTACGGCGCGTAATGCCGCGCCTACTAACAATCATTCCCGGGGCGGTCTACGGTGGAGCGCATAACCAAGCCATGACGCTCGCGCCGATTCTGGCTAGAAGTGGATGGTCAACCGTCGCGCTGCTGCCGGCCGAGCCAGGAGATGCTGCGTCAAGGTTGAGCGAAGGGGGCGTAAGGGTCGAACAGATCGAGCTGCCACGGCTGCGGAAGACGGACGCCATCGCCTCGACGCGGACATATCTTCGGGACGCAAGGCCTCAGGTACGGCGACTCATTGGTGCAATGCGCCGCCACCGAGCGGACGTGGTCCAGTTGCACGGGCCGTTGCAGTTCATCCCACTGGCGGCGGCGCGACGGGCTGGATGCGCTGCGGTAGTCCAACTTCTGGACACGCGCGCGCCAACGGCGGTCCGTTGGCTTAGCGCGCCCATTCTGCAACTGTCCGCGGATGTGGTCATGTCCACCGGTGCCGCCGTGGCGCGGACATATCCTAGGATTGGCGATTTAGGAGATCGGGTCGTGCTTTACGTGCCACCTGTAAACGTTGAGCGGTTCGCGTCCGACGACGCGAGGCGCGCATCCGCGCGAGCGCTGCTCGGGCTCCCCGCGGAGTCGTTCGTGATCGGCGCACTCGGAAATCGAAACCCACAAAAAGGGTTTGAGGTCCTACTGAGGGCGACAAGTTCGCTCGTAGGTAGGGACGTAAGTCTCAAGATCGTAGGCTCACTGAGCCCCGGGCACGCGGGCTACGCCGAGGCACTCGATCAGCTCGCGGCGGAGCTAGGCATGGATCCGACCGAGACCTTTTGCACGATTCCAGAAGGCGCTGCACCGGCTGACGTCATGCCTGCCTTCGACGTTCTGGTGATCTCGTCTGTCAAGCGTTCCGAGGGCATTCCGACGGTCATCATCGAGGCGCAGGCGGCAGGTGTACCGGTAATCACCACCAACGTTGGAAGCGTCGCAGAGATCGTGATTGACGGTATAAACGGGCTCGTGCTCAAGTCCCATGAACCTACGGACGTCCGCGCCGCGATCGCGATGCTTCGCGCCGACAATGAACTGCGTAAGGCGATGTCACGGCAAGGCGTCCAATGGGCAACCGAACGGTGGACCGCGGAGATTTCGGCTGCAGCGCATATAGAAGCATACTTAATGGCGATGAAGCGCCGGCGGCAAGAGCCGCTGTGACCGCCAACCCGTTCCTGCTACCCCGCAGCACAGGCTCGCTTTGCATGCTTGCGGCAGGTCGGCCCGCGTCGCACCTTGACCGGCCCTTTACCAACCCAGACGGTGATCCGGGCCGATCGATGACACACAGAGGAGAACGCCGTGCTTAGCAAAATGGGCTATAGCCTCGGGCGGATCCGACGCGCCGCTGGGCAAGCGAGAGGCATCGCCCTAGGCAATAGGGCGACCCGACAAGCAATCGCCCGTGATCAGTTCTTTCGGCTTGCCGCGCGATTTACGGACGTCGTGCTAGCAGACAGCGGAACGTCGCAATATTTCGTAAGTACCCATGACAAGGTCGTTTCTAGGCGCACCTTCAGGGACGGGGCGTTCGATGCCGAACAGATGGCGCGAATCATGGCTGTTGGCCATATCCCGATAGCGGGACGGACGGTGCTGGACATCGGCGCGAACATCGGTACCACGAGCGTGGAGATGATTCGTCAGTTTGGTGCACGGCATGTCATCGCGTTTGAACCGGATCCTGACAATTACCACCTTTTGTCGCTCAACATTCTGGCGAATGGGTTGCAGGGATCGGTGGTGGCACATCAACTGGCCGTATCGGACAGGGTGGGGGCCGTCGAGTTCGGTCGATCGAAAACGAATTGGGGAGACCACCGCGTGATGCGGGGAGGCAGGGACCCGGCGCGCGAGGCGACGTCTGTCATGGCTACAACAATCGATGAGTTGGTCTCCGGAGGGGTCGTGGATTTAGGGGACGTATCCATGGTCTGGATGGATGTCCAAGGGCACGAGGCTCGGGTACTCGCAGGGGCAACCTCGCTGATCCAAGCAAAGGTCCCGGTGCTGACGGAGTACTGGCCATCCGTCTTGCGTGAGGCCGGCGATTTGGAAAGCATTGAGCACGTCATCGCAAGCAACTATCGAACGATCATCAATCTGGGCGATCCTGAGGCGCCCAAGCCGTGCGCGCCAAGCGTGTTGCGTGCTGACGATGTAACAGAACTACGGAGAGCCGAGCGATTCGTGGATCTTTGGCTGTTGCCGTGAGATCAAAATCAGGGTCTCGACATGCCGGCGTCTCTCGCGATCGCATCGCCGGTGGCGGCGCGAGCGGGGAGGTAGCCGTGCCTTATCGAGGGGATGCAAGGCCAGCGATGCCTTAGATGCATAGCACAAGAGCTGATCAGTCAGCGATGGGCGGATAATACGCGCCGTGCTGCCACTGGGCTGGTGGTTGCCGACGCGCAACCAGAACGCCGAAGTGCCCGTAGTAGAAACGAGCGGCTATCGAGTCCGGGAGCCTCAAGACAATCCTATGCAACAGGCTGTCTCTTGCTGCGTAGACGTCCCTCGGGAAGTAGAGGCGCTCGCGGACGACGAGCCCGCCGGAGAAGGTAACCATTCTCCGCACATCCCGCTGTGTGAAGAACAGGACGTGTCCTGGGGCATTGGACTCACGAGGTTCGCGGAGAACTAGCGCGCGTAGCTTGGACCGTAGATTGCCAATGCGAGTGCCTTCGAGCGGGACCTCGAGCAGAACGTAGGGCGCGCGTCGGATAGCGTCAGCAAGTACGGCTGCCGGGTCCAGTAGGTGCTCGAGAACGTGTGACAGGATGGCCAAATCGGGGCCAGCCGAGGCTGGTACATCGGCGAGGAGGGCGCGGTGAGCTGCGTCGAGCCCAGGAATGCTTTTGCTGACGAGAACGTCGAAGAGTTCTCGGGCTGGTTCGCACGCCACGTAGTGCTGGCCGAAGCGCCGGTCGCCAAGTTCCTCGAGAAGGGCGCCCGTACCGGCGCCAATGTCCAGGATGGTTGCCACTGGCAGACCGCTGGCTAGTGCGATGACGGTGTCGGCTTTTCCGCGGGCGCCGAAACGGAGCCAAGCGTCAATATCCGGTGGGGGGGCCTCAGGCAAAGAGTTGCGCATCATACGGGCACCAGCCGCCGGAAGGGGTTACGGCGACGCCCAACGAAGCCGATAAGGGACGGCGGGTGGTTTCGGACGCTGGCCGGTTTGTGACCGGCAGTTAGCGACCCGCGCTGACAGGTTCCCGGAGTGATGGCGCCGACGCCGACACCGATCAAGGCGGCACTCAATACGCCGC
>JBGTBX010000482.1:0-1826 GCA_041749115.1 Gemmatimonadaceae bacterium | reverse complement strand
GTGGGTGAGATTGACGGACGCGTGTTTGTGAATGCGGCGGGGGTTGGGTTTGATGTGGCGGTACTGGAGCGGACGCTGACAGCGCGTTGGTTGCGCGGTGATGTGCTGTACGCGGTGACGGCGCTGGGGCAGTTGTTTCGGTATCGCGGATTCACGGCCGCTGTATCGTCAGGAGACGCTGCGACATCGAAGGCCTGGAATGACCGCACGTCGTCGAGTGCCGTTGGCAAGGGCACCGGCGAAAACGAACACTGGCTCACGGTCGTGATCGCGAACGGCCAATGGTTTGGCGGCACGTTTCGCATTGCGCCGGACGCGTCGCTCAGCGACGGGGCGCTCGATCTTGTGGCGATCTCGGATGCGTCGCCGCTGCGGCGCGCGCAGTTGTTTGGAGGGGCGCCGTTTGGTCGGCACGTAAGCGCACCGGAAGTGCGGTACACGCAGCACGAACGAGTGACGTTGCGATTTCCTGCGGCACCGATGTATCAGGCGGACGGGGAACTGTATCAGGCGAGCAGTGCGTCGCTTGAGGTGCGGGTGCAACCGATGGCGCTCAGGGTGATTGCGTAGATAGCGAGGCCGCTGGGCGCTTGATAAGCACTGGTGCTCGGTGCCGTTGTACGAAACTGATTTGCCGAATGGCCAGATGGCCGTGGGCTCCTGCTACCGAGGCCGAATGGGCGAATCGGACAGCATGTTGGGCGGGATGGCGGTGCTTGTGGAGCTAACGCCGGAGGGCGTACACCTCGGCGAGCATCACGCCGTCGTCGTTTAACCGGGCAGCCGTCAACAGGTCGCCCTCCAGTTCGCGTACATAGACTTTCCCCGGAAAGCGCAGAGTACCGAGCCAACGGCCATCGGGCTGAAAGACATCGTAGACGGAATGTGTATGAGAAGGCAGATGCCCTTCGCGCATGACGAGCAGTTCACCACGACTTCCGAAGGTCATGGAAATCACCGCCGGCAACGAATCCGGTGTTGGTACTTTGTCGAGCATGATTGCCGTCAGCGCTGGATCATTGATTGGAAGAGCGCGCGCAAGGGCCGCAGGTACGTCGGCTAGTTCGGCATCGTTCGGCGCACGTCGACCGTTCTCGCGCTCAATGATGCGCTCCAGTTTGCCGTTCACCGTCCAGATTTCAATGCGGTACTGAGGATTGGTGGCGATCGCTACGCGCAGCGGATCGCCTCCACCCACTGTAATCGTGCGCCAGTGAAAGGGATGCACAACGAACTGCGTCATGTCACCAACATCGAATCCGAACTGTTCAATGCCTGCGTCGACACCGAGGGGATACGCAGCGCTCCGATCAGGAGAAGCGACATGGATGCGGCGCAGTTGTCGCAGGAGTCCCGGTCCTGGGGAGGTCCATCCTTCCTTGATGAAGCGATCCGGCCGATTGGTCGCGGAGAGCGGAATCGACGCATCGTGCTGGCAGCTGATCCAACTGCCATCGGCAAGCGTGGTCGAAAAGCATTCGGTCCACTTCCCCAGCGCGCGAAGTTTCGCAGTCTCGTCGCGCCACTCCCGCACCAACGCTCCATCCGGCGCGTAGACCGCGCGCCTGAGACCCATTCGATCCGCCACGAGTAGGGAGTCACCCGCCAGTCTGTGCACGGCGCCGAAGCTGCGAAACTCACCGGGACCGTCGCCGCTGCGCGTTGACGTCTGCAGGTACTTTCCGTTGCTATCGAACCAACGCAGCTCTCCTTCCACGGCAACAACAACGCGTCCGTCGGACATGCGTTGCACATGTTCGAACCGCTTCCAGTGCTGATTCGTATCTGCGTCAACGCCACCCATGCTGACGAGTGGAGCGCTATCA
>JBGTBX010000481.1:0-22881 GCA_041749115.1 Gemmatimonadaceae bacterium | reverse complement strand
GTGTGCACCGGCGGCGAGCCCGCACTTCAGTTGGATTCCGAAGCGATCGACGCCCTGCACGCCCTCGAATTCGAGGTGGCTATCGAAACGAATGGAACGATCGCGCTCCCCGGCGGGATCGACTGGGTGTGCGTGAGCCCAAAGGCGGGGGCACCTCTTGTCCAACGGTCTGGGGACGAACTGAAGCTCGTCTATCCCCAACCGGCCGCTCCCCCGGAAGACTTCGTCGCACTCAATTTTTCTACCTTTTCCCTGCAACCCATGGATGGTCCGCAGCTGGAGGAGAACACACGCGCCGCGCTCGCCTACTGCCTCGCGCACCCCAAGTGGAACCTTAGCCTGCAGACGCACAAGCAGCTCGGCATCCGGTGACCAGCTCGCCTGTGATCCATGCGCCGAGGACAAGACATTTGAGACTTCGACTGGCCAAAGCGGCCTGACGGACTATGTTTCTTGGCTTATGCATTTCCGCCGATCCCTCGTTTTTGCACTAGCAGCTGCTCTGATCGGCTCCCCGGTGCTCATCGGGGCGCAGAACACCACTGGGACACGGCCGAAACCGTTCGCCGCGTTCAATGAGTCAGCGCAACGCCTGAAGGATTCTTTGGCGGCGCGACTTGGTGCCGTTTCGCACGCCCCCGTGGCGGCGGTCGTAGGAGAAGGCTTCGCCGAGGAATCACTCGCGGACCTCGCTCGCGGGCAGATCGGCTTGCGTTATGTGCTGGGTGCCCAGGCACCAGGCCGTGCGTTCGATTGCAGCGGACTGGTCCGATTTGTCATGGCCGCATTGCGGATTGACTTGCCGAGGACGGCAAATGAGCAGGCTCGACGCGGACTTGAGATCCCGAAAGACTTTGATCAGATGAAAACGGGAGATTTGATCACGTTCAGCGAGGGCAAGCGGATCACCCACATCGGGATCTACGTGGGCGACGGCAGATTTGTGCACGCGAGCGTCACAGCGCGACGGGTGATCGAATCGTCCCTGAACGAGCCCGGTTCGTGGTATGCCCGTCATTGGGCCGGAGTGCGCCGTGTAGTGGCCACCAGCGGATCTTCTCTACTGGGCGCCCTGCCCTAGGGGGCACCGCTCCCAGTGCGTCACGCCCCTTATCTGGGGCGAACCGTCCCGCCCCAGACGCGTCTCGGCGCTGCAAAGATGAGCCGTCCCCGTTTCCGGATCACCTTTCTGGCGCGGGACGATCGAAACTTCTATTTCGTCGTTCCGTTCAACCTCTGGCCAACTGCGGTTGTCAAACGATTGATACAAGGGAATGACATTTGGATATCAAGCGAGAACCTCCTAAAAAAACAAAGCGCAACGTGCTGATTGGCGCTGGTGTGGTGGTAATGGTTGTGGCGACGGTTGCTGTGAGCAACCTGGAGCCGCGCGCCCCCGGCGTTGACAGGCGTGAACTGTGGGTAGACACCGTCGCCCGTGGTACCATGGTCCGCCAGGTGCGGGCTCCGGGTACGCTTGTCCCTGAGCAAATGCGCTACGTCGCCGCCGTCACCGCGGGACGCGTGGAGGCGAGGCCGCTTCGCCCGGGTTCGCCTGTCACGCGCAACACGGTCATTCTCGAACTCAGCAACCCCGAAGTGCAGTTGCAGTATCTGGACGCACAGCGCGGCTTAACGCAAGCGGAACAGGACCTTGTCACGCTGCGGACGTCGTTAGAGGGGAATAAGCTGGCGCAAGCCAGTACAGTTGCACAAATGAAGACGCAACGCGCCGAGGCGGAGCGCAACGTCACGGTCATGGAAGGACTTGATGCCAAGGGTTTGAGTTCGAAGAACGAGGTACAGGCGGCTCGCGACGTCGCGGTGGAACTCAAGGCACGTCTGGCGATCGAGCAGGAACGCCTCGATCTGTTGACGAACGCACTCGGAGAGCAGCTCGAGAAAGCCCGGGCCAACGTTGAGCGACTTCGCGCCATTGCCCGATTCCAGGCCGAACGCGTGCAATCCATGAAGGTGCTCGCCGGCGAAGACGGTGTGCTGCAGTCATTGAACTGGGAACTCGGCCAATGGGTGAATCCCGGTGAAGAATTGGCGCGCGTGGCCCAACCTGGCCAGCTGAAGGCTGTGCTTCGCGTGCCTGAAACACAGGTCAAAGACGTGGTTCTCGGCCAACCCGCCGACATCGATACACGCAACGGCATCGCGAAGGGTACGGTGATGCGAATTGATCCTATTTCACAGAACGGCACGGTGACCGTGGAAATCATGTTGACGGGAGAATTGCCCAAGGGGGCCCGCGCGGATCTTTCGGTTGACGGAGTGATTGAGCTGGAACGGCTGGATGATGTGTTGTACGTGGCCCGTCCAACGAGCGGACAGCCGGATAACACTATCGGACTGTTCCGGTTCGACGCGGACGGCAAGACGGCGACACGGACGGCAGTGCGTCTTGGGCGCGCGTCGGTGAGCACCATCGAAGTGGTTCAGGGACTTGCGCAGGGAGACAGCGTGATCGTCTCGGACATGACCAGCTACGACAAAGTGAACAAGGTACGCATCGAACGTTGATCCATCGGTTTGTTCAGTAGCACCCTCGATTCTTCACTCTTATCAGAACCGGACCTATGACTGCACCAGCAACGTACTCAGGTGATGCCCTCATTCGCATGGAGAACATCAAGAAGGTTTTCCTGACCGACGAGGTCGAGACCCATGCGCTGGCGGACGTTCATATGGAGATTCGTCCAGGTGAATACGTCGCCATCAACGGTCCTTCGGGGTGCGGTAAGACCACGCTCCTTTCGATTCTCGGACTGCTCGACACGCCGAGCGACGGCACCTACATGTTAAGTGGGGAGAACGTGTCGAATCTTTCCGCGGCAGATCGCGCGCGAATTCGCAACCGTCAGATCGGGTTCATTTTTCAGGCGTTCAATCTGATTGGCGATTTAACGGTCTACGAGAATGTCGAACTGCCGCTGACGTATCGTGGCATGGCGGCCACGGAGCGTCGGAAACGTGTTCAGGATGCGCTGGAACGTGTGGGAATGGCCCATCGCATGAAGCATTATCCGTCACAGCTTTCCGGTGGTCAGCAGCAACGTGTCGCCGTGGCGCGTGCCGTGGGTGGCGATCCCGCAATTCTGCTCGCTGACGAGCCGACTGGAAACCTCGATTCGACGAACGGCGAAGCGGTGATGGAGCTCCTTCGCGAGTTGCATCGCGGTGGCGCGACCATCTGTATGGTGACGCATGATCCGCGTTACGCCAAACATGCGGACCGGTCGATTCACATGTTCGACGGCCGTGTTGTGGATGAAATGGCGGCAGCCGCGATATAGATTATCGCTTTATGGCATGGTTTCGTTCTTCCAGGACAGCTCCCGTTGCAGTTGATGACGAACTGACCGGCCCCGTTGTGTCGTTGAATGGGCTTGAAAAGTGGTACGACACGGCGGCGGGCCGATCCTACGTTCTGCGACGCGTGACCCTCGACATCCAGCCGGGGGAGTTCGTGACGATCATGGGCCCGTCGGGTGCCGGCAAATCGACGCTGCTCTCAGTTCTGGGGATGTTCGACGCTCAATGGAGCGGCGAGTACTACTTTCGCGGCACCCCCGTGCATCCGCTCGCCAACCGCGAGCGGCTCGCGCTCGGCAGACGGCATGTTGGCTTCGTTTTCCAGCAGTACCACCTGCTGGATGATCTGACGGTCGCGGAGAACCTCGACGTGCCGCTCTCATATCGCGACGTCCCGCGTGAGGAACGCGCGGCGATCGTGGCTGACAGTCTTGATCGATTTTCAATCGTGGGAAAGAAGGACCTGTATCCGCGGCAGCTCAGCGGAGGACAGCAGCAGCTGGTGGGAGTTGCCCGCGCGGTGATCGCGCACCCTTCGCTCCTGCTCGCCGACGAACCTACGGGCAACCTGCATTCCACGCAGGCGCGAGAGATCATGGAGCTCTTCGTTGCGCTCAATCGGCAGGGGACCACGATTGTGCAGGTGACGCACTCCGAAGAGAACGCTCGGTACGGTTCGCGGATCATCAACGTGCGCGACGGCTGGGTCGTGGAGGACGTGGCGGTAGGCTCGTAATTTTCTTACAGGCTACCCCTCGCGAGGGCCGGATCCCTGTTCCATGTTTGGCTCCGTCCCTCACGCGGAGTCCCCCATGAAGTACCTCCTTTCAGTCGGCGCACTCGCCCTGGGCCTGAGCGTGCCGATGCAGGCGCAGACTCGCGCCACCAACACCCTCTCGCTCGAAGACTACCTCGAGTGGGAGACCGTCAACAGCCCGCGGGCATCGCCCGACGGAAAACAAATCATCTACGGTCGCCGCTGGGCCGATAAGATGAACGACGACTGGCGAACCACACTCTGGATCATGAATGCCGACGGATCGCGCAACCGATCCCTGATGGACGGCACAACTGTTGAGTGGTCGCCGGACGGCACACGTATCGCGTACACCGCAAAGGGTGAACCGGGGGGATCGCAGGTCTGGGTGCGTTGGATGGACGCCGAAGGCGCAACATCACAGCTTACCAGATTAACGGAATCACCTGGTAACCTGCAGTGGTCGCCTGACGGTAAGTGGCTGGCCTTCACGATGACGGTTCCCACCAAACAAACGGCATGGAACATTCAGCTGCCGAGTGCGCCGCAGGGCGCCAAGTGGACTGCTCCCCCCCGCATTGTGACGACGCTGGACTACAAGCAGGACCGGGTTGGTTTCACTACGGAAGGCGATTCGCACATCTTCGTTGTCAGCGCTGATGGCGGAACGCCACGTCAGGTGACGAGCGGCGCGTTCGACCACGGAGCCCCGCAGTGGATGCCCGATGGTAAAACGATCGTGTTCACCGCCGATCGCGTGGTAGACCCCGAGTACCGCTGGCGCCAAAGCGACATCTACTCGGTTGACGTCGCTTCGGGAGGGATCACCCAGCTCACCAGACGCAACGGACCGGATCAGCAGCCAACCCCATCTCCCAATGGCCGCATGATCGCGTACACGGGCTACGACTCCACCCGCGCCTCGTACAAGGATTCCGAGCTGTATGTGATGAATGCCGACGGGTCGAACCCGCGCAAGATCAATGGTGATATGGACCGGTCGCCGCAGGGCCTTCGCTGGGCACCCGATGGATCCGGCGTGTATTTCAACGCCGACAATGAGGGGAGCCGCAATCTGTATTTTGCTCCACTCAACGGCCCCGTAAAACAAATCACGACCGGCAAGCACATGTTGTCTGTCGATGAAATCACCCGGGATGGCCGCGCCATCGGCACGTTGGCCTCCGCCACGAAGCCCGGCGACATCGTCACGTTCGCAGTAGCGTCTCCGGCCAACGTGACGCAACTGACGTCAGTGAACGACGACGTGCTGACGGGGAAAAAGATGGGTGAGCAGGAGGAGATCTGGTACACAAGCGTTGGTGGACTCAGGATCCAGGGCTGGATCATCAAGCCGCCGAACTTCAATCCGACACGCAAGTATCCGTTGATGCTCGAGATCCACGGCGGACCGCACGCCATGTACAACGTGGCGTTCAACTTCGCCCGTCAGAATCACGTGGCACAGGACTACGTGCTGCTTTACACCAACCCGCGTGGTTCAACGGGATACGGTTCTGCATTTGCGAACGAGATCATGAATGCGTATCCCGACAAGGACTTTGATGACCTGATGGCGGGTGTTGATACGGTGATCAATCGCGGCTACATCGATGCCAACCGCTTGTACGTCTTCGGCTGCTCCGGTGGCGGTGTACTGACCGCATGGATCGTCGGACACACCAATCGTTTTGCGGCGGCAAGCTCGAACTGCCCCGTGATCAACTGGCTCTCGTTTGTTGGTACGACGGATGGTCCGGGTTGGTATCGCAACTTTGCGAAGCCATTCTGGGAAGATCCCAGTGAACATCTGAAACGCAGCCCGATCATGTATGTGGGTAACGTGACGACACCCACGATGTTGATGACCGGTGTTATGGACCTGCGCACGCCGATGCCTCAGACGGAAGAATTCTATGAAGCGCTGAAGTTCCGGAAGATTCCGACGGCCATGCTCCGTTTCAACGACGAATGGCATGGGACATCGTCCAAACCGTCCAACTTCCTGCGCTCGCAGCTGTACCTCCGCAGCTGGTTCGAACGCTGGCCGCAGTCTACACCAACGCAATAAATCGCGTTGAGCCTCACTGCGCACGAAGCCGGTCAATCTCAGGATTGATCGGCTTTTTGCTTTGCTGCGGTATTCTCCGCCTTCAGCGCTTCCTGCCACTCCGCAAGGACCGCTGCGGGGACGAAGAGTTGATCGGCGACGGTCGCCACATTTTCACCGTCCGCTAATCTGCGCACGGCGCGCGTCGAGTGCGTAGGTCGGCGTCGCGCTCCCTGGACGCGGTGCAACGATCTGCGTACCGGTGGGCCCTGTCGTTCGGGCCTCAATGCCCTGAGTGGCGCTCGTAAATACTTCGCGTGTGAAATTGATCGCCTCTTTATCCGGCATGCGTGCGTTCCACAGCCGATCGCAGTACACGCAGCCAATCAAGCGACCGCCTACAACAAGCGGGAACACGCCAAAGCTCGATGCTCCCAGCGACTGAGCAAATCGAAGCTCCTGCGAAGTAAAATCATGGTCGACGGGCGCATACATACTCTCCCGACGAAGCATTGCAACCGGTATCAGACCACCCCGGGGATTGAGCTCAAAGCGAAAACGTTCCAGCAGGGATTCAACGGCGGTCCCGAGTCCGAACCGCGCGCTGATACTGTTCCCATCGCGCGACATAATACAGAAAACCGCACGATCAAATGGCCCACCACGGTAAATGGCTTCGAGGACCGTCATGATAACGCGGCTGAGAGGAGCCCCGGAGTCCGGTTTCGCATCGTTGCGTACGGCCTGAAGAAGCTCCACGCGCAGATTGCTCAACGGCTCAACGTCCTCAACAACAATATTGCCTAACGGCGTGGCTGGACGTCCGATCGCCGTCAGCACGCCGAGCTCCCGCACCGCTTCGTCAAGTTGCTTACGCAGGCGCAGATCATCCAGACTCACTTTGGCACTGCTCATGGTCTCACGCGTTTCATGCAATGCAATGCCAAGGACTTCTGACACTTCTTCACTCGTGAGTCTGAGCCTCCGTGCGTAACGTTCCACAACAACGGCAGTTTCCCGACCCTTCGAGCCCGCTCCTCTGCGATATACGGCGTGCGTGAGGTCATGGGCGCAGGCGATGATCGCGCTGAGATCGCGCCCGGCGAGAGGTCCGTCCGCCCGCATGCTCCCTGCCACCGCATCGGGCATGCCCCAGTGCTTAGCCATGGCCATCCCAAGATCTTCGAGGATGAATCCCAGCACTTCGAACGAGGCAACAGTCACTCCTTTCCCATGCGATTCCATATGCTGCAGGATACGTGCGTATTCGCGGGGGAGATATCCGGCGACGAGCACCTCGCCAAGGTTGCGGAACATGCCCGCCAGATGTGCTTCCTCGGGGTCAGGCATATCGCGACGGGCAGCCAACTCGCGTGCATGGTTCGCCGTCAGCATTGAAAGGCACATCAACTCCTTCAATCCAGGTGAACGCTTGCGATAGTGATCAAACAACAGCAGGCTCGCTGCGAGATGCCGAACCGTCGTGGCGCCGAGCAGGAGCATCGCATGGGTCGCACTCTGAATAGTCCGGCCGCTGCGTTTGTAGTAGGCGCTGTTCGCGGTTCTCAGGACTTTGAGTGTGAGTGCGTACTCGCGCATGACAATATTCGCGAGCTTCTGGAGCGATGCGTCGTTCTCAGGCGTCGTACGCAGTGCATCCAACGCGTCCTTGGAGATCGCCGGGAAGTCACTTTCAGAGAGAATCTGCCGCAAGCGGACTTCGAGGGACGACGGGGGGGGCGGCGCCTGCGGGATCTCGATATCTGGTGGAACGTGGTAACGAATCGGGGTGGGGCGCAGCATCACGGCAGGATCTCTCGGGAAGCTCTCACTCCCAGAGTACCGGCCGCTATTTGCCTCTTTTGCGTGTTGGGGTCGGCGGCGATACCGCACGAGCGGCGGCTCGCAAACGTGTGGCAAAAAGTTTGAGCTCGGCCACGGTGATGGGAGCGCTGACCCCAGTCAGAGGTTCGTCGGACGCGAATAGTGTGTAGGGCCTCGCCGGCTTCTCCCCTTTCGGCACCTCCCTGCGAACCACTCTGAGCGCGCCGCTGCCGAGGCCGGGTTCCTCCAACGACAGGCGAAAAGCCATGCGCGGCAGTGCTCGGCGACCGGAGAGAACGAGGAGTGAGTCGGCGAAACGCCTGGCGTCTGTAGCGCGGACAGCCATTGTCGCTGCGCGTGCCGAGTCTGCCAGAGCGATGCTGAGCGTTCCCGGCGTGCCGCTCCGCCTGAACTCCACGAGAAGATCTCCGATCAGGGAACGCCAGAGAGCGCGAGCGGGTTGGGCAGGTGGTGAGGTGGCTTGTCCCAGCGACCTCGCCGATGGTGTCGCGATCAAACAGGCTAGCAGCAGTAGCCGGCCCGTGAATGAACGATGCCAGAGCCCGCGCCCACACGGTGGGCTGTGCCTCCTGAACCGATTTACTAGTGGATGAAGCACGCGTATATCAAACTTGAGAACACTGGCACCATTTCCATTCGCTGGTGGGTCGATGATGACCACGGCGTGTCTACCCGAGCGCTGCTGAACATCGGACCAGGGGAGTCGGCGTTCGACATTCCGTTCGAGCAGTGGCTCGGGCTGGCAGGGACGTTTGTCGACATTGACAGGGCCACGGATCGTCAGGCACCGCGAGTCGACTTGAACTGACCCGGTTGAGCGTGTGTCCAAAGATGTAGCGGGCACCTCCTGTCTGGCAATCATTAGAAACGACTATGGCCGAAGGCGTGGTTTCCACCTACTTTCGGGGCATGTTACAGGCGTTCGTCACTTTCCTCCACATCGAGGTTCGGATGTCAGTCCCATTCTTGCGGAAGACCCTGTGTTTACTGGCCTTCCTGGCATTGCCGGGAATTGCCGCCGGCCAGGCCGGAGCGATCGGCGGAACGGTGACCAACCAGGCCGGCGGCGTCCCGGTTGAAGGGGTGCGCGTCCAGGCGATAAACAGTGCAGGTCAACCAGCGGCCTCTGTTCTCACGCGAGAAGACGGCACGTACCGCATGGCGAACCTCGCCGTTGGCACCTACACCGTCATGGCGACGCGACTCGGCTACGCGCTCAAGCGTCAAACGGGAGTGAATGTCACCGCCGGCGGCACCGCCACCGTCAACATTTCGATGACGGAAGTTATCGCCTCCCTGAATCCTGTTGTTACGACCGCGTCGCGGCGACCGGAAAAATCCCTCGAGGCACCGGCATCGATTTCGTCGGTTGAACTGCGCGAGATTCAGGAGCGCCCTGCTGTTACCGTAGCCGACCATCTCAAGGGAATGGCTGGCGTGGATGTTCAGACTGCGGGCATCGGGCAGAGCAATATCGTTGCGCGAGGATTTAACAACGCGTTCTCCGGCTCGATTCTGACGCTGCAGGACTACCGTTTTGCGGGTGTACCTTCGCTGCGTGTGAACGTTCCGTTGCTTTTCACGACCACGAACGAAGACGTTGAACGGGTTGAAGTGCTCCTCGGCCCTGCCAGTGCATTGTATGGTCCGAATTCTGCGAACGGTGTGCTGCATCTTATTACCAAATCACCGTTCTCCTCGCAGGGTACGACACTCACGTTGGACGGTGGCGAGCGGTCACTGCTGCGGGCGTCGGCGCGTCACGCCGGTCTGATTACACCCAAGATCGGTTATAAGCTGTCAGGCGAATATCTGACGGCAAACGAGTGGCAGAGCAACACCGGCCGCGACTCATTGGGCAACGTGATTAACCGTCCGGATCCAGGTGAACCCGCGGTGTTTCCGGCGGAGGCCCCGCCCGGGCGACGGAACCAGCCCAACAACCGCGACTTCGATCTGCGCAAGGCGAATGGCGAAGCACGCCTGGACATCCGCCCTAATGAAAACTCCGAGTACGTGACCACGTTCGGATTCGCCAACCTGATCAATGCGATCGAATACACAGGCGCCAACGGTGCCGCCCAGGGTAAAAATTGGACCTACAACAGCATTCAGCAGCGTGCCCGGATCGGCCGGTTCTTCGGGCAGGTGTTCTTTAACAACAGCAACGCCGGCAACGAGGACTCCCTCAGTACCGATGGCACCTACCTGCTCCGCAGTGGCCAGCCGATCGTAGACAAATCACGCGTCTTTGCTGCGCAGCTGCAACACGGATTCAGCATGGCCGGAGACAAGCAGGACTTCACGTACGGACTGGACTACATCTTCACTAATCCGCGCACCGGCAACACGATCAACGGGCGGAATGAGGACGACGATAACGTGAGAGAGATCGGCGCGTACGTACAATCCACGTCACGCCTGTCGAGCAAGTTTGATTTTATTGCGGCGCTGCGACTTGACAACAACGATCGCATCGAGGGTTCGCAGTTCTCGCCGCGTATTGCGGCAGTGTTCAAGCCCACCGAACTGCACAACTTCCGCGTCACGTACAACCGCGCGTTTTCGACCCCCGCGAACTTTTCCTATTTCCTCGACCTGATTCAGGTGCGTAACGCCGGAGGAAGCGGATACAACATCCGGGCTCTGGGCAACCCGCCAAAGACCGGTTGGCAGTTCAACAGAACGTGTGGTACGGTGAACGATGGGTTGTGCATGAAGTCCATCTTCAGCGGTGGCAACAATTTCATTCCGTCTTCCGCCGCCGCAGTGTATCCCGGCGTGATTCAGGCGCTTGGCCCGAATCTTCTCGCGCTGCTCACGCCTGCCGTTGGCGCGGCAACGGCACAGTCGCTGGTCACCTTCCTTGGCACCCTCAGGCCGACCGATGCTCAGGTGGGGTCACGCCTCGCGTTTATTACCGCCGGAACGACGAACATCGCGCCCTCCGCGGTACAGGATATCACGCCGCTCGAGGCGTCTTACAACAAAACGATCGAACTCGGCTACAAGGGAATCCTCGGGAGCAACGTTCGCTTCGCCGTTGATGCCTGGTTCCAGACCCGGGGCGATGTTGGCAACCCGGCCGGACTTGCCACCCCCAACGTGTTCTTCAACGCACCGCAACTGGGTGCCTACCTCGGCCCACAGATTATTGGTGCCCTGATCCAGGCGGGTCTGCCCGCTGCGCAGGCGCAGGCGGCGGGCGCTCAGATTGCCTCACAGATTGCCGCAGCAGCCGGTCCACTCCCCGTCGGCATCGTGCAGTTCAACGATGAACGGTTTGCGAATGGCCGCGACATCTATGCGACGTACACCTCACAGCGTAATAAGGAATTCAAGGTGAACGGCGTGGATATGGCCCTGGACTGGGTGGTCAACGATCGTGTGACGCTGGCCGGTACCTACAGCTATGTGAGCAAGAACGTTTTCAATGACATCCGGAGCAGCAACGGCACCGCGCTCATGTTGAATGCCCCCGCAGACAAGGGTTCGCTCACGGGCAAGTTCCGTGACGACACCAAAGGTTACAGCTTTGAAGTTCGCGGGCGTTACGCGGCAGCCTTCCCGGTGAACTCCGGTGTCTTTGCCGCCGGACCGACCCTGAGCGGTGCACCGATCAGCTTCCCGTTGCCGGGTGTGGCGGGTCGTTATACGTACGACGGGGTTGAGGCGGCTTCACTTGTTGATGTTGGCTTCACCAAGCGGTTCAATATCGCAGATGGCAAGGAGTTCCTCTGGTCGTTGAATGGCACCAACGTGTTCGACAAGGGGTACCGGACCATGCCAGGCGCGCCGCTGATTGGCCGGTTGTTCATGACGAGATTGCAGTACTCCTTTTAGCATACCGCAGGCGTTGAGCTGAGAGGGCGCAGTGATGGTTGCATAGTCCCTGCTCGACGAACAGTGGGCCGGCTCCCGTGGAGCCGCCCTTCTGTTTGGCATCCGCATTGCACCACCCGCCCCAGCAGTGGCTTTGCTTCAGACTGCCCACAACATCGGAGCCATCGCCTCGCAGGTCGTGGTCATCTCTTTCGCGTGATGCAGCCCGCCGCCCTCGTGCATGGCCAACGCGATCTCCGTGCAATGCACTGAGAATGCCGTTGAAAGGCGGCAGGGCCGACGCTCTTCAATCGCCGATGCCAGTTCCGCCACACCGCGCGCCTGATCCATGCGCTGACCTGCATTCGCATAGCGGAGGTGGAAGTCCGACTGCCTGACGAGCGGATACTCGTCGGCAATGCGCGGTTTGAACTGACGCAGCATCCGCTGATGCCAATACTCTGGCGTTTTGGGCGTACGACCGCGGAGGGTCACGGGCGAAGCATAGTCCCACGCGTCTTCAGTAGTCAGCACTCCTTCGTCGCCGATAATCTGCAGGGCATGATTGCGTGGTGCGACAATGCTGCAGGTCATCCTTGCGACCACCCCCGAGTGGAACTCAATGCACGCGACCGAAAAGTCGGGAGCAGGTGGCGTGGGCTGCGCACTCCCCTTATCCGCAACACGCAACGAGGTGAACGAAGACACTGATCGCGCGGGGCCGAAAAACGCCACCAGCCACGACACGTAATAACCCGCGTGCTCAAGAGTACACCCCACGGCGAACTCATCCTCGTACGGCCAACGGGCGCCCGACTCACTGCGCCACGAACCAAAGTTTTTGCGATGTAGCATCCCGTCGTCCAACTCGGCGTACACCAACCGCACCTTCCCGACGACATTCTCGCGGAGCCCCTTCCAGATGGTCTGCGCCGTCTCTCCCAGTACGCTGCATGGCGCAGACACAAAATGAAGCCTTCGCTTATCGGCGATTTCAGCAAGCAGCTTCACGTGAGCCATCTCCATCGCCAACGGCTTCTCCGAATACACGTGCTTCCCTGCCTCAAGGATCGCGCGGCTTACCTCGAAATGACTATCCGGGTTCGTGAGGTTCAGGACGATCGATACATCGGGATCGGACAGAATCGTGTCCAGCGACTGAATCGCCGGCACGTCAAAGTATGAGGCGCAACGAGCGAGTTGCTCCGGATTTTTGTCAGTGACGCCGACCAGTTCAAGCGTCGGGTAATTGGGTAACGTTTTGAGGTAATAATCTGCGGCGAAGCCACAGCCCACGATGGCGATCTTCATCCACGTCGCTCCACGACGATCTCGCCTTTTCCCTGCCACGCGGCCCTCACCGCGTCCATGGTCTCCATCACGCGCAGAGATGCGTCAAGCGGCATTGTCGCGCTCTCCAGCTGATTCGCACGAAGACACCGCATGACCTCCACCGCCTGATGCGCGTAGCCGTTGCCGAGCACTGGATACGTGTGCCGCGGTCCGGCACCAGTCATCCTGCGCGCGGCCGCCAACCACATTTTCATTTTGCTGCCCATACTGATCTCTGCTGCTTCCTCCACGACAGGCGGACGGTACGTCAAGACGGTGGGGCAAAAGAGCGGACCACTCACATGAATGCTGCCCTGCGAACCCTCCACCACGGCGTCACCGGGGAGTTGCGACACGATGCTGGTTTCCAGGGTGGCCTGAACACCGCTCGTGAAACTGAGCTGCGCTGTGACGTGTTCATCAACACCTGTTGTGCCAAGAGTCGCGTGCGCGCTCACGCTGTATGGAGCACCAAGTATCATGTGGATGAACGAAAGCGGATACACACCCAGATCGAGCAGAGCACCTCCACCCAGCTGTTTATCGAACAGGCGACTCTGTGGATCAAACGGCGCCGAAAATCCAAGGTTCGCACGTACAGCACGGACCTCGCCGACAATTCCCAGTGCGAGTCGAGCGCGCAGCGCGTGCGAGAGAGGTACAAAGCGCATCCACATCGCCTCCATGCAGAAGACGCGTCTCGCCCGAGCCGCGGCGATAACGTCGCGGGTTTCGGCGGCGGTCATCATGAACGGTTTTTCGCACAGCACGGGCTTCCCCGCCTCGACACACAACAAGGTGTCCGAGTGGTGAGACACGTTCAGCGTTGCAACGTATACAACATCGACGTCCGGATCGGCCACGAGCGACTCGTAACTCGAGTGGATGCGCGGTATTCCGTGCTTCGCCGCGAACGCAGCGCCGCGGGCGCGATCACGCGACGCGACCGCATGGAGTTCGGCGTCGTTGAGGATCGCGAGCCCCTTTGCAAACTTGCCGGCGATACGACCAGCGCCGAGTATGCCCCACCGAATGGGACGTTCAGCTGTCATGCGACGCGCGTGCGACGCGTTTTGGTCGCCAATGGCGGCAAAGTGCAGCCGCGTGGGTGAGCCTGATGAAACGACAACCCATTCAGAGCCGCAGCGAGGGGATGGAAGAAGGTGGGAGCTGAGGAAAGCTACCGCCCCTTTACCTGCCTCGCACCTGTGCCGTCGACCCGAGCGCCACCGTTTCCGCATCTACAATCAGACCCGACCCCGACGCTTCGGCCTGCAGGCCGACCGAGCGGAGTTAGCTCCCCCCCGCGTTCATTATGACGGGCTGCAGTGACCCGGACGACACTGACACGCTGTTTAATCCGGGGGTGGTTCCCAGCGTCCAGCGCGTCGTCACCTCACCCAGCGCGTTCGTGATCGCTGACTGCGGAGAAATTAAGCCACCGCCGTTGTTCACCTGAAACGCAACCGCAAAGCCCTTCATGGGCGTGTTGTTCGGGCCCACAATGCGAATCACGATTGGATTCTTGAACGCTGCGCCGACCGCGGCGTTCTGATTGGCTCCCCATCGGTTCGAGAGGCGTTCCGCCTGAGCGATCAGGCCGTGGGCCAGGTGGGCAATGCCCGTTCGATCGAAGGGAGGAGCTCGTTGGCCACCTTCATCGCGAGATCCTCGGCGATCGCGAGACGACCGCGCCAGTCGTTCAGATCGCCGGTTCCCGGGGGAACGGGCACGAGGACACGCACCAATGCTTCCTCGGTACGACCACGTTTTGCGGCGTCACGCAGCAAGTCCCACTTCACGGCATACTCACTGTGGGCCACGCGGCCACGCCCCTGATACCAATACAGGACCAGCGCCTGTTGATTGCCGTTGGCGATGATGTATCGATTGACCAGCGCCGGCTTACCGTCGTTGACCAGCTGAACATTTCCCGATTCGACAATCTGCCATCCCGCGCCAGGCAGACAATTTCTTGGCGAGTGTATGGTTTTGCCGGTCACCTGCGATTCGTAATAACCGACGTACACAGAGAACGCCCGCACCGAATCCATCTCGAATATTCTGAACACGTAATCACTGACACCGGCGACTTGTCGCTCATCGTCCGTCAGCGGTCGTTCGGTACCGGTGACGCCAACCAGTGAAATGGGCAGTCCGCTGAGCGGCCGGTCCAATTTTGCGAACTCCTGACGTTCCGCGCTCATGGCGACGAGACTGCCTGCCCCAAGCAGCATCGCGGGAAGATAAAGGCGCCAAGAAATCATACAGCCTCCGACTTTATGAAGCGTTGTTCAACACGAATCACTACCCACGAAATCGCGCCGAGTATCGCAAAGGCGACAAGAAAAAGCAGCCACCCTTCCGTCATATGTGAAAAGCCTTCGGCAAGCTTGGGATCGACAAACGCGACCAGAAAACCAGTGCCGAATACGCGCACACCGTTGACGAGCACGGCGACCGGAATGGTCAGCAGAATGATCGCCGCCCGGGACAATGGATGCTTCAGCATTAATCCACCCAACAGAACGCCGAGGCTGATCAGCGCGGTGAGCGATCGCAGTCCACTGCACGCTTCGGTCACGAACAGATCGTGGCCGGGCAGGCGAATCACGTTGCCATCGAGGTGCACGGGAATCCCGCGAGTTTTGAGCAGTGCTGCTCCGAGTTCGGACGCCTGAAACTGAAGCGGGAGGGCCAGCGAACCGATGATGATTTCGGGCAAAGGGACCGACAGAACCATCAGTGTGACCGCCAGCCACCAATGAAGGAGTTGGCGCCATCCCCAGGCCCACACAATGAGGCCACCGAGCGCAAGGAACATCGATCCTCGTGCCACAAACGCCTCAGCGGCAAGGGCGGCGACGTAGCGAAAGAGAATGGCCAGGACGATGAGGGCAGCGCCTGAGACGACGGCACCGGTGGCTTGAGGCACCTTGCCGCGCTTGTATGCGAGCCAGATCGCCAAGGGAGCGAGGAGCAGGCCGTGTCCCGCATCCGGGTCATTCCACCATGTTACGACAGTATTGGTCAACGGCTGCGCAAAAAGCAGCAGAAACGCCGCGCTGGTGACCAGAATCGGCACCCAGGGGGCTTCGGGAAGGCTGAACTGCGGAAGGCGCAGGGTGCGTGGCTGAGACGTCATCACGGTGACAGAGTGGACCGATTGACTGCTTCAGAAGGACGATCGAGGGCGCCGATACTCACGCGCGCCACCCACTTGAGGAATGTCTTGAAAGTTACACCAGCGTATGGCACGGGATTACCGTCGGAAGTCGGATTGCCTCCGGGCTCGGCACCCTTGCGCGGCTTTCAGGACGGGTACGGCGTCAGCGTGTTGAGGGTTGTTGCATTGTTTGGAGCGTCCAACTATGGCGCGTGGCTGTACTTTGTTCAGCGGTCGCACGTGAGACGTCTACTCGGCGAAAGGGGCGACGTGTCCGAATCCACCACGGCAGAGATGCGTGCGGCCTGACCTTACAGCTGCCTTCTCATTGTGATTCAATAAAGCTGCCACGCGAGGGACGCGGGCAACCGGGCGGTGCCTGCGTTGCGTCCAGCACCCGGTCAACGATCAACACGCGTTGATAGGTGTAGTCGGCAACCGTCACTGTGCTGTCGACAATGACGGCCGACAATTCAAAGAAGATCGGGGTCAACGGCGTCGGCGCTGAAAAACGATAGCGCTGCGTGATCTGCGCACGTGTGGCGCCGCGCGGAGCCACCATGGAGACCTGTCGCGATCCGCACGGACGAAAGGAAAACTCATCGGTCCCTCGCACGATGTGCCCGCGAATTGTCCTGAAGGTCGGCAGCTTAGCGGCGTTGGCACGCACCGCCGCGAGGGAGTCACGCAGCCGCGTACTATCGACCGTGGAATCTCCCGCCGACGAATCAGCCGTCAGCGCGAAAGGAGATCCTGACATGCTGCCGGGGAGGGCACCACCGGAATCCGGACCGGCGCAGGCAGTGAGCGCGAGGCCGACGAACGTTGCCACTATGGAAAATCTCATCCGTGAATGCTATGCGGGGGATCAATCCTGAGGGAGGGTCGTGGCCCGAGCGGCCCTCCAGAAGAAAGACGACTGGTTCCGGTCTGCATCCGCACGCGCTGGATGCAAACCCGGGTCAGCGAACGGAGTGGCCTCACTTTTGGCTGGCTCGGCTATGTTCACGACGATAAGTTCGCGCTGAGCGTGCGTGCCTTTACAGCTGCCCGTTCTCACCTCTCCGACCTTCTCTTCGTCTCCGATGCTCGCAGTGTCTCCCGATCGCAAGGTTCGTGTCGCCGTCCTCGGTGCCGGCGCATGGGCTCGCCTCGCCCACGTCCCCGGCTACAAGCGGGACAACCGTTGCGAACTCGTCGCAATCTGTGATCCGGTGAAGGAACTGGCCGACGGCATGGCCCGCGACTTCGACATTCCCGTGGTCTCGAATGATTACCGCGAAATCATCGCACGTGATGACATCGATCTGATTGACGTATGCACGCCGTCTGCAACACACTTCGAGCTCTCGTGGGCAAGTCTCGAAGCGGGCAAACATGTGCTCTGCGAGAAACCGGTCGCGTTCGATTTCAGGGAGACGATTCGTGCGGCGGATCTGGCGCAGAGCAAAGGCCTTCGCACGAAGCTGGGCTTCACGTTCCGTTATGCGCCGGCCATGAAGTATATGAAGGCGCTGATCGATCAGGGGTTTATCGGCACGCCATTCATCTTCAACGGTTACGAGCAGAACTCGCAATGGCTCGACCCAATGAATCCGCTGCGTCAGGTCGATCCGGACGCTGATCAAACGATTCTGCACGTGTCGTCTCTCGAGGGGTACGGCGCTCCGATCATTGATATCGGCGCCTGGATGACGGGCAGCAGTTACCAGGAAGTGGTAGGGACCATGCGCAACTTCATCCCGGAGCGCATGGTGCGCGCGACCGGTCGCGTCCAGCGGATGAACATCGACGACGGGGACATCTTTCTGGCAGAGTACGCCAACGGCGCGTTAGGCAGTATCCAGACATCCTTTGTGACGGTCGGGAACTATCCGGGCATCGAAGCGCGGATCTACGGCAGCGAAGGAGCGCTGATTTGTCGCCTCGTGGAGGAATTCGGCGTGTGCGAAGTGCTGCGTGCGGCCAAGCCGGATAACGTCGAGTTTCGCGAAATTCCTGTTCCAGCTGAATACTATCCGCCCGGCGGCACCCGCGAAGAAACGTGGCGTACGCTCTTCTACGCGAATCTCATCTCGTCCTTTATTGGTGAAATTCTGGATGCGAACGCGCCTCCGGAAGGAGATTTCATGGACGGCGCACGTGTGCAGGAAGTCATTAATGGAGTTGAGATCTCGTATCGCGAGCGGCGCTGGGTGCGACTTCCTCTCCCACGTTAATCATGCCGCAGCCGAGTACAGCGCAGGCGGTATTTGACGAGTTCTGGCAGACCTGGCTCGACCTGCGACCGGTAGACGCAACGTTTATCGGCCACCACGATGGCGACGATCGTTTTCCGGATTGGTCCTCGGCCGGCCACCAGCAGAGCGCCGCGGCGTGGGCCGGCCTTCGAGGAGTAATCGCCAACGCGCGCCCCGGCCATTCCGTTGGAGCGTCGTCCAGCTCAATGAACTGGGCGGAGGTGGATCTCGAGCTGGCAGACAGCATTCTCGAACTCCATCTCGCGGAACACGAGTCACGACACTTCAGTCGAGGCAACCCGTCGCTTGCGACCGGCGAGTTCGCGTTCGGCTTGATCAGCCTCGTCATTCGGGATTTTCAACCGGTGGAGCAGCGCGCGGAATCGCTGCTTGCACGCTTGCGCGCCGGTCCGCGCTTTCTCGCAGGAGCGCTCGATGGGTTACGGGGCGCGGCAGTCCCGCAGCGTTGGCTGGACCGGGCGATCCGCGAAGGAGAAGCAACCCTCGTGTTTCTCGACAGTGGCGTAAGCAAATGGGTGCGCGAGCACGCGCTCAGCTCGTCACTCGCGGAGTCGCTGATGGATGCCTCTCGTTTTGCTGCGGGGGGCCTTTCGGCTTTTATCGAAACCCTGCGACAAAACTCGGTAGACGACGCACCGGTTGCGCGTTGTGGCACCGATATGCTGGACCTGTTGATCCGGAGGGGACATTGGATCGATCGGTCGCCTGCAGACCTTCTGCACGAGGCCCACGAACGCTTTGCGGAAGCACAAGCGCGGCTGAACGAAATGACCGGAGGCGACCTACAGGCTGCCCTTCACCGCCTCGCCGCTCGCCATCCAGCGCCCATTGACTATCTCCCGGCCTTTCGACGCACGTGGGATGCATGCGTGGCGCTCTGCCGTGAGCACGACGTCGTGGACTGGCCAAACGCCCCACTGCGATACGTGCCCATCCCGGAGTGGACACGAATGGCCGCACCGTCGCTCTACTACCTGTTCTATCGGTCACCGGCCCCGTACGACCAGGAGATGACGTTCGATTACGTCGTCACGCCGTTGGAGGGCCTGGACGATGAAGCCGCCGAGCGGCACCTGCGCGTGTGGAACGACAGCGTGATCAAACTGAATCACGTCGTACACCACGGTGCGATCGGCCACCACGTGCAGAATGCTTTCGCGCGTTGCGCGCCATCGCGCATCGGACGTGTGGCCGCGACGGACAGCGCCAGCCGTCTGGCTTTGTACTGTGGCGGAACGATGGCGGAGGGTTGGGCATGTTACGCCACGGACCTCATGGAGGAACTCGGCTTTCTCACCGCGGATGAATGTATTGCCGAGCAGCAGTCCCGGGTACGTATGCTCGCCCGCGCCATTGTCGACATTGAGCTGCACACCGGACAACGCACCTTCGACGAGGCTGTCGCACTGTATCACTCGCAGGTCGGTATGCCGCTTGCTGCCGCCGAAGGTGAGACCGTCAAGAACTCGATGTTTCCGGGAACCGGGTTGATGTACTGGTTTGGCACGCAGGAAGTCCACGCGGCGCGCCGTGATGCCGTGCAACGTTGGGGCAGCAACTTTTCACTGCGACGCTTCCACGACGAATTTCTCAGCATGGGTTCACTCCCGGTCACACTTGTCAGGCAGCTGATGGCAGACGGAGCGACTCGCACCCTTCCCTCTCCATGACCCCCATGTCCCGACTGCCCCACGTTCGCCGCTTCATGGCCTGGGCGTGCTGCGCGCTCTTACTGCTTAGCACTCTTGGTTGCTCACGCCGCAGCGTCACGCCGCCATCGAACGACCTGTTGATCGTCGGGTACGACCGCGAACCCGACACGTTGAATCGCTTCAGCACGCACATTCTGGAGGATGTGCAAACGTGCGTTGTTGAAGGGCTGGTTACCACCGATGAACAGATGCAGGTTGTACCGCTGCTCGCCAGCGAAGTACCGACGATTGCCAACGGAGGCGTTGTGTTGCGCCCGGACGGCGGCATGGACGTTACGTGGCGCATCCGTCCCGGCATCAAATGGCACGACGGAGTTCCATTCACGTCGGCGGACATCCAGTTCACGGTGGAAGCCATTAATTCGCCGGACTACAACCCCGAGAGCACCGATGGTTTCGATCGTATCTCGTCCGTTGATACGCCGGATTCCCTCACCGCCGTGGTGCACTACTCCGAGCGTTACGCTCCATACGAACTGCAGTTTATCCGCGGCGCGCTGCCAAAACACGTCCTGGAAGGGAAGGACATCGACAATGCCGTTGAATACAATCGCAATCCACTTGGCACGGGTCCATATCGCGTGGTGGAATGGAAGACGGGTGAGCACATCCTTCTCGAGCGGGTGCCTGACTACTGGAAGGGTTCCGAATATCCCAAAATCAAGCGTGTGTTGTTCAAGTTTATTGCAAACACGACCACGCGCGTGAACCAGCTGAAGAGCGGCGAAGTGCATGTCGTCGCCCTGCTCCCCTGGGACAAGTATCGCGAAGTCCGCGACGTCCCCGGGCTTACGATCCATCGCGCTGTCGGCAATTCCTACGAACACATCACGTTGAACCAGCGCAAGCTGACGGCGTTCGCAGACGTGCGGGTGCGCCGCGCGCTGACGCACGCCATTGATCGCGAGCTTATTACCACCACCATTCTGGATTCACTGGCTCCGGTAATTCACGGACCCATTCAGTCGGTATCGTGGGCGTTCACGGACAGCGTGCGCCGATACCCGTACGACGTCGCGGCAGCCAAAGCTCTGCTGGACGAAGCAGGGTGGAAGGACAGTAACAACGATGGCATTCGCGATCGGAACGGCGTTCCGCTCACCTTTACGCTCATCACGCAGGCTGGCTTCAGCGTACGAGAGAGTGTGTCGCAGACGGTTCAACGGATGTGGCGCGACGTCGGTATCGACGCCAAGGTACAACTGGTGGACGGTACGGCGATTTCATCCCTCTGGTTCGACGGAAACTTCGATGCAATGCTCCATTGGTGGCACATGCCTGCCGACCCCGAGATCACATTGTTCTTTGCTTCGGACCGCACACCACCCAAGGGTCGCAACATCAATTTCATCGCCGATGCGCAACTGGATTCGCTGCTTTACGCATCAGACCGGCAAATCGATCAGGATCGCAGACGCGTGCTGCTGGTTGAGGCGCAGAAATTGCTCGCCGAGTTGGCGCCGGAAATTCCGCTGTACAACGTGACGCGACTCGAAGGCATCCCCTCGACCTTGCGGGGATTCAAGGGCAATCCTACGAACACCGGTATCTTCTGGAACATCTGGGAATGGGAGATCGTCCCGTCCCCATGACGGCAGTCATCAGGCGTGTTCTTCAGGCATTGCCGCTGCTGCTGCTGATTTCCGTCATCGCGTTTGCATTGATCCACGCGGCGCCGGGCGGTCCGCTCACGCTGTATTTGGAGAATCCGAACGTACGACCGCAGGATATCGAACGTCTCCGCAAATCGCTCGGCCTCGATCAACCGTTGATTGTCCAGTACGGCGCGTGGCTGAAGGGTTTCGTCACGTTGGATTGGGGATATTCGTTTGCCGACGGCCGACCGGTCGCCACCCGACTCGCGGAGCGAGTTCCGGCGACGCTGGAACTCGTTGGAGCCTCGCTCGTGATCGCTCTCATTGCGGCAGTGCCAGCGGGCGTGTTGTCGGCGGTACGATCGCGCGGAGTGGGTCGGCTGTTTAATGCAGCGACGCTCGCCGGCATTTCACTCCCGGCCTTCTGGTTCGGACTGGTGCTGCAGATCGTATTTGCTCACCAGCTGGGCCTCCTGCCTTCCGGGGGGCGTTCGTCTCTCCTCAGCACAGGACTTGCTGATCGCCTGAGCTATCTCATTCTGCCGGCCACGGTTCTGGCGGCGTTGCACGCGGCAGCGTGGTCGCGGTATCTGCGATCGTCGATGCATGAGGTGCTGCGTCAGCGCTTCATTCTTGCAGCGGTTGCGCGAGGTGTTCCCACCCGCCGGGTGCAGTACGTCCACGCGTTGCGGAATGCGCTGGTACCCTTCCTCACCGTGGTGCTTCTGGATGCTGCGCTCATGGTGTCGGGCGTTGTGGTCACCGAGAGCGTGTTCGCGTGGCCGGGGCTCGGCGGACTCTTCACTGAATCCCTCGCGCGTCGCGACTATACCGTGTTGATGGCTTTTCTCATGATTTCGGCGACGACCGTTGTTCTGCTTAATCTCATTGCAGACATCAGTTACCGCGCGCTGGACCCTCGGGTGCGCTCGTGAGCCGTGCCGTGACGCGCCTCGTCGACCGTGGCGGCGTTCCGCTGGGGGTGTTGGTGGCTCTCGCTGCCCTGGCGACCCTCGCGCC
>JBGTBX010000480.1:0-6235 GCA_041749115.1 Gemmatimonadaceae bacterium | reverse complement strand
GCCACCTCGCCGCGGCCTGGGGCGTGCGCCTCGCCGCACGCTTCCTGCACATCGCCGTCACCGGCTTCGACGCCGAGCTCCCCTTCCCCTTCGAGCCCGGCTCGCCCAGCGCCAAGACCCTGAGCCCTACCCGCCGCGTCCCCGGCAGCCCCGCCTTCTCCCAGACCGCCTGGGATGCTTGCCAGGCGCTCGCCTGGCTCGCCAAGGAGCGCAAAGACCCTCGCGAGCGCGTCGAGCGGATGCTGCAGATTCCGGAATTCATGCAGGGGTTGATGGGCGGGCAGTGATAGTTTGATGGAGTCCCGAGCTTTGCCGGGCGGGTTGGTTGCCGCTTAGAGAAGAAGTTGAGCGCTGTACGATAAGGGCGCTGCTCGCAGCCAATCACTGACCTATCAACTATGAGCCGCTCCGACCAGACCGTGGAAGCACCAGTTGTCCCACGCATCGGCGATGGTGGCGGAGAGCGGTTGGTCACCGAGGCGGACTGGATACCTGGCTTTTGGAATTTTCTGCTTGCACTTGACCGCAATGACCTGATCGCCGAACTGGTTCAAAACGATCTCGACCAGCAGGCAACGCGAACCGTCATCTCCTTCGAGCCGAGTCAACTAGTCTGCGAAGGTAACGGAAGGGCGGTCGAGCCCGACGGCTGGCAACGCCTCCGTAAGATACAGGGTGCCGGCGATAGCGTTCCCGCGAAGCAAGGGAAGATCGGCGTAAAGAACCATGGTCTGAAGACCGCATTCACGATCGGAGATCAGCTTTGGGTGCTTTCTGCGGGGAAAGCAATAACGCAGACACTTTTTGCCCACGGACGACAGAAGGCGCCGTATCCGGGAGCATCACTGGAGCCCAGGTCGGATCCGAAAGCGCCCGGCAATGGATGCAGGGTTGTGATTCGATACCGTGATAAGAACATTGAACCTCGGCAAGGAGAGGCAATTGTCTTTGCGGCCGTCGGAACGGAAGAGATTGACGCATTGTTCAAATCTGCCTGCGCAACCACTCCTGAGCAGTTCGCGGGCATCGTCTCACCAGAAGTGGCGCCGAGATACGAGATCGTGCTCCGCCATTGGCGTCTCGGCGACGCCCACTTTGCGTTTAGCTGTACTCGGGCGAGGAAGGTAGCGAGGAATATTGAGGTCTTTGGCAGACGGTGTGAGGTCAGTGGAAGCGGTGTTCCCCTACCGACTGCCTTGCACGAGGAAGCCGCACGACGGTCGCTACCATTTAGGGGAAGGCTTAGGGAGCGGGTGCCGGACTTCTTTCGGCGCCGGAATCGTTTCTTTGTTGAAGTTTCCTGGTCAGTAGATAAGCGTGGCACACCACGGCTGGGCACGGGAAGATTCCGATACCCTATCGGTTACCCAGAAAGCTCGCATGAAGCGCGTACAGGCCATGGAGCGTTCTTCAATGCTCCAGTAGTCTCTGACATAGAGCGTCATGGTCCCGCGCGAAACGACGCGACAAACAAGGAGCTACGCCAGGCGTGTGAAACCCTGCTTGTCGATGTTGCCGCGCGCCGTCTGATCCCAAAATGGGGCGCGTGTGGACTCTATCCATTGGTCCCCAATCCACAATCAACTAATCAGGACGAAGCGGTACGTCCGCTGCTGGCAGCGCTGGTTCAACGGGACGCGATGCCGACAATCACGTCGCGTAACGCAGTGGACTTATTGATGAGGGCGAAGGCGCGAAAAGCAAAGTTCAGTTCGGCTAGATCCTCGAACGAACCGAGGAAATATCGATTCGTAGTGCCCGTGCCAACCTGGGAAGAAGGATCGGTTCATGCGTCCCTGGCCGCGATCTGTCCGGTACAAGAGAAACAGCTCGACCCGCGAGTTCATCCCGACATCATCCGTCTCCTGGTTGATCACGACACAAAAGGGTTTGGCGACGAGTTCGTCACCTTCGACGAGGACGATGCGCTATGTAGGGCAACGGGAGAAGGCAACCAGTATTTTGCCGCGTGTGAGAACCCGGAACGGGAGTTTGCGGACCCCTTCGTCGCGCTGTGCTATCTCGATGTGATCAAGGAGTCGACAGACCACCCGAATTGGAAGCAAGAAAAGGAAGGCGCGTTGCAAAGTGCGTTATTGCTCCCCGATACCGAGTTTAAGGCACACCCGTTTCATAACCTGCACGCCAGTGTGGCGCTGCCTTCAAGCGTTCCCGGGCTGCGCGTTCCTCCGATTTTGCACCAAGCAATAGCATCGCATGGTCTCTTCCGTCGAAAGAAGTGGCGCAGACCGAAGTACACGATGGCGAAGTTCTTGGAGAGCGGTGCGTTGCAAGAAGCGGACGAGGGAACGCGGAAGCTGTTTTGGAGATGGCTGCGAGAGAATGAACGCCGAATCGGATCGCAGGAAAGGGCCGCATTGGCCGGTGTGGCGATATGGCCTGACGTAGACGGAAAGCTTTGCTTGCTCTCGGAACTTTGCGATCCGCGATCGCGGCTAGTCGCAAAAATCCTAGGGGAAGCGATCCACCGACCGCACGATCATGTGCGTCGATCGGGGCTTACTACCTTTAAGAGCAGCCGACGAACTTCGCTCCGGCGCGTCGCGACGGAGGAAGAGGTCAGGGCATGGCTCGAAAGACGCACGGCGGGATTCGCCGTCGGCAAGAAGGCCAACGCGGACACGATCGCCGCCTTAGATCGGCTTGAATCCGATTTAGCGGTTCTTCTTAGGGATCAGGAAGCGGGTCGTGCGCTTAGAGCGATACGACCAGGTCTGCCGGCGCTGGCGCACGATGGCTCCGTTCAGCAGCGTGGGGAGCTTGCTTCTCTCAACAGAATTACTGAACGGCTCGGATTGAGACCGCGGTTTCTGCTGAAAGATAAGCGCGCCATGGGGTTGCTCAACAAACTATGCCCCGCGCTGCCCAAGCCCTCGATAGCAATGATCTTATCGTCGTTCGAGGAAGACTCGGAGAACTTCAATGTATTGCAAGCCCGGCTCCAGCAGTTCCTGGACCTGACGCAGCCTTCCGACGGTGACCCGTTGCGGCTTGCCGGAATGGGCATCCTACCCGTCGATGGGAAACCGCACGCGCCGCGCGATTTGGCATTCGTTGGACCAAAGGGCGATTACTGGGGGGCGTGGAAGACTCGAATCACCGTCCGAGGCCTGTCACAGGACGATCAGAAACGTTACTTGGCTGTCGGAGTAACGTCCGCATCTCCAACAAGCGAAACCAGCCGAGCCTTTTTTACTTGGCTATCACGGCAAGAACCAGGCGTTCTGAAGGGCCATATCGCGTGCGTGCTCCGCCAGATATTGCATGCAAACGGCCCGACCAACTGGGCAGGGGCTTTTACCGATCTCCCATTCATCCCAACGAGATATGGGAGTGATCTACAGCTCGTCTCTCTGCGAACTGCGCGCCGCCGTCCGGTGTATCTGCCGGACGCGAGGGTACTTGCCGAAC
Organism: Gemmatimonadaceae bacterium; assembly: GCA_041749115.1. GTDB lineage: Bacteria > Gemmatimonadota > Gemmatimonadetes > Gemmatimonadales > Gemmatimonadaceae > JBGTBX01. Next base: position 2,803 of record JBGTBX010000480.1, on the reverse strand, counting down.
AAGTGATAGAGAACGACCCGGGCGTTCGACAAGTGATCGCACGGGTACAAGAAGTCTCGGAGCCGATTTCCGAGTTGCTGCGGCGCCTCGGCGTACGGTCGCTCCGTGAGGCGATGGGCGAGCCCAACTATATTGAAGGAAGTGGAAGTATCGAGGAAGCAACGGCTATGTTGCGCGACAGATTAGATACTCTGCGGTCCTCCAAATTTCAACGGACGCTTCTCAAGCGAATGGATGAGCTCGGGGTTTCAGCGGAGCTGATTCGGCATGACTGGCACGACCGGCTATCGCGAATCATTGCCATACGGTTCGCTGAAGACATACAAGCACAGTATCGCTTTCGCGGCAAAAACTACCGCATCCCAGCGGACGCAGGATTCGATCCAGAGTCTGGCACGTTCTGGATCAAGGCCGGAAAAGAAGGGTTGGGCAGCCTCTACGAATCCATTGCACGGCAGCTGGTCTTCAAGCCTGCTGCTCGCCCAATAGACCTGCTCGCCTTGGAGCGAGCCGTGCAGCTGGAAATTCATGAGCTCAGCTTCGGTCAGGCCGTTTCGTTGCGAGCTGGTCAGATGGAAGAGGGAACCGTCGAGAGAATCATTGAGCTGGATGACGGTAAGGACACCGAACCTGGCGAGGCTGTATTTGGGCACTCTCCCTTTCAGCCCGATCCGTCGAAAAACGTGCCGAAGCCCACGCCCCTTCCATCAAATTCACGTGCCAGTCCTGGGCGTCGAGAAGACCCTGCAGCACAGGGTCGATTGAACAAGGCTGCCGACACCGATACCCATTCGCCAGAACTGGAGAAGGAACATATCGAAAGGTTGAAGCGACAGCACTACGCGAGCCATTGTCAAATGTGCCTCTGCGAACGGCCACCTAGCAAACTTGCCCCACCTGGGAGCTACGTTGAGTGGGAGGAGGTGCGCCGTCGGGTTGTGGAAGCGCACCATGTAGATCTGAAATCAGGTGGCGGCGCCCGCCATGCTGGCAATCTCGTTCTCCTGTGCAAGCTGCACCACGACAACTATGGCCGGCGGCTAACGCGGGAGGCTGTAACCGGTGCTCTGCGGGAGAAGAGAAACGAGAAGGTGGTTCGCTTTGGGAAGGGGGACGGCACCGCGCCAGATGTGAACGGCCGTGTTGTCGCGATGGTTATCCCGGACACCGGCGAAGTCGTGTCTATTTTTTTTACAAATGATCATGCGGATTATTGGCTTTCGAATGTGCTTCCGGTTGCGGATAACTTGGAGCCCAGGTAGACCGACTGTAGGGAGGAGAGGGGATGGCGTTCTCAAAAGCGTTCGAGCGGAAGCTCAATAATCTGTTTCATCAACGCACGCATTGGTTGCGTGCTGAGCTCGGTAGCAGCGGCGCAGGCAAACCGCCCGAGTTCGGTCGGAAGAAGGTTGCCAAAGGCATACGAGATCTTCAGCTTATTGCCTCGGACGCACTCGTGCACAAGCTAGCCAGGACCGAGTTTGAACAGCACGTAGCTTCCGTGAAGAACTATCACGTGAAAGGTCACGGACCGTACGACAAAAAGCGCAGATTCGAAGCGTGGTACAAACCGCGGTTCAGAAAAGCGAAGGCCGTCGTCTATGCGTTCTGGGGAAAATCAAAGGGATGCATCTATGTCGGGCGAACCGGTTCGCACGGTACGCGACCATCGGCCCATTTCGAGAAGTTCTGGTTTTCCAGTGTACGCCGCGTCACCATCTTTTCTGTTAAGGGTAGTAGCCATGTCCCCAAGCTAGAGTGCCTTGCGATTCATCGTTATCAGCCAAGCCGGAACAGGAACAAGGCCGCGACGAAGAAATGGACCAAGGCATGCCCGCTGTGCACGACCCACAAATACATCGAGAACGAATTGCGCGACATCTTTCGGTTCAAGTAGGCATATGTGGCGTAACGAATCGCTCGACCGTGGATCGTCCGTTGAAAGATCCTTCTCAGGCGCGGCACGGTGCTAAGACAGAACGTCTCGCTCCTCGCCTCTGCATCCGACCTCGTCAACTACCTCGGCTGCGCACACCGCACAACGCTCGATCTCGTCCATCTCGAGACGCCGCTCGAGAAGGCGCCGGACGACGAGCAGATGGTGCTCGTGCAGGAGAAGGGGCGGGCGCACGAGGCAGGGTTTCTGAAGGGGTTGCGCGAGCCAGGCGAGTTGGTTGAGATCGCCGGGAAGTCGCTGGAGGAAAAGATTGAGGGGACGCGCGAGGCGATGCGTGCGGGTGCAAGGGTAATCTACCAAGCGGCGCTGCGCGAAGGGCAGTTCATCGGGCATGCGGACTTCCTGAGGCGGGTAGAGGGGACGTCCGGGCTCGGCGAATGGCGCTACGAGGTGTTGGACACGAAGCTTGCGCTGAAGACCAAGGCGAAGTTCCTGATCCAACTCGCGTGCTATTCGGATCTCGTCGCGGCGGCGCAGGGGGTGCTGCCGGCGCGGGCACATCTGGCACTTGGGGACGGGACGGAGGTGCACTTTCGCGTGCAGGATTACGCGTACTACTACCGCAACGTGCGCGATCGGTTCCTGAAGCACTTGGCGGAGCGGCCGCAGACGTATCCGGAGCCGGTGGAGGCGTGCGCGCTGTGCCACTGGCGCAACCGCTGCGCCGCGCAGTGGGAGGCAGACGACCATCTGTCGGGCGTCGCGGGGATCCGCAGGCAGCAGACGCGGCGGCTGGAGGCGGCCGGGATCCGGACGATGGAGGCTTTGGGGGTGCTGCCGAAGGGGACGCGCGTGGCGCGCATGGCGGACGAGACGCTGGCAAAGTTGCGCGCTCAGGCGCGGCTG
>JBGTBX010000479.1:0-2213 GCA_041749115.1 Gemmatimonadaceae bacterium | reverse complement strand
CCTTTAGCAGGTCGCGCTTCTTGCCGAACTCGCCCAACGCAGCGCAACTGGCCGTGTTCGGAAGGAACCAGGCGGAGCGACGCACCTGGTTGTCGTAGTGGGACCAGTAGCCCACGTGGTAGACGAACGCCGCGCACCAGGTCTCCCATCCTCGCCGGGTCCGACGAATGCGCTGGCGGCGGCAACGAGCAGCGCGGGCGAAAGCGGCAGTCTCATGGCTCCGCGGGGCCAATCGTTCCCTGCCTGAATCGGTCAGATGACGCATGCGGCAGTCCTGATGACGCCGCGATGACGCATGCTGGCAGCTTGGCCGTCGGTCGATGATGGCCCGCCTTTGATTCGCACCGCAGCCCAAAGTATTCCTAACGGAGGCACCATGCGAGAAGCACCAGGCAGTGGACTTGGTCCGAGGAAACTCCTTCAACTTGCGGTAGTCTGGGCAGTCGCCGCGTGCGCTGATGGCGTGAGCACGCCCACCCCCCTCGGCGTGAACGAGCGTGCTAGTCAGGAGGCGACGCGAAGCGACACGGCCATCGCAGCGCCTTCGATGACGGCGGTCGCCGAAGTCGAGCCTGCGTCCAAGGCCCCTCCAAGAGTCCAGCCGGCCGATTCCGCAGAGCACTCGAGCGGCCCAGCCCTCGGCCACGGGCGGAAAGGGTCGATGGATTCCGTCGTGTTCTACTCCAATCGCGGCACGAGGAAGAAGGCCCTGCGCGGCGATGAGACGAGCCAGGTGGCTCAAGGCCAGAGCGAGATCATGCCGAGCGCCCTCACGCCTGATAGCATCGCGCAACTACAAAGGGCACTCGATCGCTCGGTAGTCCTGTCGAAACGGCAACCCTCAAGCGTGGCCATAACGAAGCAGATACTTCACGCCATGGCGGCTCCGACAGCTACCGAGTTTGGCCGTCGTATTGCTGAACTTCCGGTAACCCGTACGGTCAGTTCGGTGCCCAATCAAGGCGGCACAAAGCTTCGCGCGAACTACTACGTACATGGGGTGCTCAAGGTCAGCGTCTTTGGCTCGCCGGGCGAGTCCGCGGGCCACAGGGGTTCCGGCGACGCTGCGGAAGGGAACGAGGAGTTGGGATCGTTTGATAGCGAGCGGCCAGGTGGGCCGTCCCTCGATGCCGCTTGGGCAAATGGGCATTCCCCGAGCGCCATGGCGCTCTGCACGGATCAGGACTTTTACGACAATTGGGTAACCGGTGAGTGCATAACTGAGCGTGAGCTCAACCAGGCTTGGACGATCGCGGCGGCAGCGGAATATGAGGCTGAGGCGCATGAAGCAGACTTCAATGCAGCGAAGGCGTCCTATTGCGGCAAGATTCCCTCCGACGCAGAGGTGTGCCAATATGAGCAGGAGGAAAACGCGTTGGCGGCCAATCTCTCCGCTGCGACGTACGCGTTCAACGATGGCTACGGCGAATACGGAGAATCGAATCTGAGGCTGTCAGGACCTTGCGCAAGCGAAGAGATGCTCTTTGGTGCAGCTCGCGAAACATGCGTCGAGGAGTATATTGGAGGCTTGGTCGCCATAGGCTCGTGGTTTGCTGGTCACTCCAGAATGGTTCGCGCATTGAGTAAGGGAATGAGTGGTGTCGGCGCCGCAACGCTTGGGAGTACCCTTGGGTACGCCGCTGTAGTCGTGGCCGGTGGCTTGGCCGTTGGCGCGATGATTCATTGTGCGATGTGAATGGTGCTTTTGGGATTGATGACGTTCCGCAGGAGAGACTCGGCATAATCCAGGAGGGGAAATGGACATGAAAATGGCTGCGGTTGCAGGCGGCATCTTTCTTATCGTTGTCGGACTCGGAATGGTCATCGCCTACTCGAGGCCGAACAAGCCAAGGGCTCGCGCGCTCGAAGGGTTTCTGTTCATCGAATTGGGCCTCACCTTCATCGCGACCCACGGATTTCCGAAGGGACCCCTCCAGCAAGGGTTTGCGATTGTGTTCGGGCTCGGTGCGTTCATGACCCTCATCTACATGGTGAGGTTGGATCGCGCAGAGGACCGAAAATCCTTGCAAGAATAGGGACGGCGCGATTGCCGTTCGATGGTGGAAGAATGCGGCGTCAGGCAGCCACTCGCAGTTCCATGTCCACCCACCGCAGGAACCTGTCGCCGCGGCGGTTGCTGAATGCCCGCGTCTTGCGCAGCGTGGTGTGTCCGTTCGATGAGCCGTCGTCGTTCGTGTTCCCCTCGATCGTGG
>JBGTBX010000478.1:0-61552 GCA_041749115.1 Gemmatimonadaceae bacterium | reverse complement strand
TGGCGAAGCGACCACCGTCGGGGCCGACCCCGACGAACTGTGTGTCGCAGAAAGTGCAGATCGCCTTATCTCGATCTGCCTCGCGCCCAGTCCAGAGATTGCAACCTGAAAAGCGACAGAAGACGGCCGCGCGCCCGGCGTGTCGCCCTTCGCCCTGCAGTGTGAAGAAAATTTCGCGAACTGTATACATGGATGAGCTCAGCGCACTCGGAGCGGTGCGTCGCGCTCCGCGGGATCGGGTACGCCGGCCTCCTCGAATCCGCGTGCCCGCAACTGACAGGCCTCGCATCTGCCGCAGGCGCGCGACTCGGGCTCAGGGTCGTAACAGCTCAACGTCATGCCATAGTCCACACCTAACGACATTCCCAGTTGAATGATCTCACGTTTGGTGAGGTGCATCAGTGGTGTCTGGATGCGTAGAGGTTCTGCTCCCTCAACGCCCGCCCGCGTGGCCAGGCCGGCCAGCCGCTCGAACGCTTCGATATACTCCGGTCGACAGTCCGGGTATCCGCTATAATCCACGGCGTTCACGCCGATGTAAATTTCCTGCGCGCTGCTGACTTCTGCATATGCCAGCGCGTACGAGAGAAAGATGGTATTCCGCGCCGGAACGTACGTGATCGGAATCGTAGCATGTTCGCTCAGCTTGTCCGGCTTCGGCACCGCAATGTCAGACGTCAGGGCCGAGCCACCGAAAATCCGTAGATCAATGTCTGCCACCACATGCCGCACGACGCCATAGTGTTGTGCCACGCGGCGAGCGATATCGATCTCGACCGCATGACGTTGACCGTAGCGAAAGCTCAGGGCATGCACGGCGTGCCCGCGCGAGCGCGCGAGAGCGAGCAAGGTCGTGGAGTCCAGTCCGCCACTTAGCAGGAGGACCACAGGCGTTGCGTGCGGCGAGTCGGAATTGGAGGGAGGCGTCACGCACGCAAGATAATGATCTGCATCCGAGAGCTACCAGCGCCCGCTGTTCTGCAAATCCGCCGCTGCCACCGCGACGACCGAATGCCGAGCAACCCTACCCGTCGGCGCGGAGCGCTCCCACGAGTTCTCGCAACTGAACCGAGCCGTGCAGCAGCTGTGTCGAGGCGGAGCTCATTTGTTCGCACGCAGCGCTCTGTTCCTGCGTCGACGCAGAGACCTGTTGAGCAGCAGCCGCATAGCCCTCGGCGGTGCGTGCCACCGATTCCACACTGCGCGCCGCACTCGCCACGATCTGTGCGTTGCGCCCCGCGCGCTCCACCGCATTGCCCGCCGCTTGACGCGTCCGTTCGGCACTCAGCGTCATCGTGTTCAGTGCCGAATCCACATCGCGCGACACCCCTTCGATTTCCTGGACGTGCTGGACACCAATTTCCATCGCCCGCGTGGTGCTCGCAACGCGATCCGTCACCATGCGCGTGAGCTGTCCAACATCATCAGCAGCTGCCTGCGCCTGCTCTGCCAGTTTGCGCACTTCTTCTGCCACGACGCCAAATCCGCGACCGGCTACTCCGGCTCGCGCTGCCTCTATCGCGGCGTTCAGTGCAAGAAGATCCGTTTGTTCAGCTATGCGGCCGACCGACGCCACCAGCCGATTAATACTCTCGGCGGTCCCCTCGAGTGCGTGAACCTCCGTGGCTGCCAGGGATACCGTCTCCCGGATCCGATGGAGAATGCCAAGGGAACGCGCGATCTCCACTCGTTTGGCCCGTGCTGATTCCTCGATGTTGCCGGCGAGCGCCGTCACTTCGTTGGCGCCATGCAACATTTCATCGGCATTGCCGTGAATGTCCCGCAAGGCATCATCGATCCCGCGAAGCTGCCGCACCTGCGAGTCCGCACTTGAGGCAAGATCGCCCATCGACGCGGCCATCTGGCTCGCCGATGCAGAGATCTGTTCAGACACATTGGCGAGTTCGCGTGCGGAGCTGGCGACTTCGTCGGCCGTGCCCGACGTGACCGACACCGCGCGCGCGAGCGACGCCGAGGCGCCGTTTAATGCATCGGCCAGTTCCTGCAGTTCGTCGGGCAGTACCTCGGTGATCCTCTGTGAGAGATCGCCGCTCGAGAGTGCGCGCGCCTGATTGGTCAGCAGACGTACGGGGCCGGAAATCCAGCGCACGACAGAAACAACCACAATCAATCCCAGTACCGACGCGACTGCCATAATCATCGCGACCCACAGCATGCGCTCGTCTGATTGTTGCCGCAATGTGATACTCGCGTTCTCTACCGCACGTCCCTTGAGGGCGTCCAGCAACTGCAGATTATCAAGCAGGGCCGACGCATCACGCTCGGCCAAGCCTGCTTCGCGCTGGGCATCAGCTCTGCGACCGAGGTCCATGAGCCTGTGCGCACGAACAAAGCGGACTTCGGTCGCCGACAGCTGCGCGTCGATGCTGGAGAGCAGCCGCACCTCGTTTCGGGTGAGTCCAGCCTGCAGGGTCATCGAGCGATGCGCACGGTGTGCCGCTTCACCCGAGCGGCGAAATACCATGCTCGATGACGAATCACCGGTTTCGATGTGCCGTCGAGCGGCATCGAGTTGCTGCGCTGTCGCCGACATCAGACGAGTTGACAGCATCGCATCGGATTGAACTGTGGCTAACGTTTCACCAATCACATCGCCCATCCGTCCAAGCGCTGCCCGGGCGGCGATGCCGGCCACAAGAAACAGCACGATCAGCACGCCGAACCCGGCGAACAACCTGCGACGGAGGCTGCTTAATCCTACGAGGTGCATCAGAGGGCTCCCGCGCTCGCAGGCGTAATCCGGAGCACCCCGCCACGGACTCTTGCGAGCACCATCGCGCGGCCGACTGCGTCTCCACCGTCTGAGAAACGCACACGCCCGGTGAGGCCAGGGTAACCGGCTCCGGCGTCGAGGGTCGACAGCCAGCGACGGATAGCGTCGCGCGCAGGGCCGACCTCCTCGATTGCCTGTCCCGCCAGGCGAGCTGCGTCGTAGGCCAGCGCGGCGTTGGCATCAGGGTACACGCCAAAACGGCGCCGGAAGGATTCAGCAAAACGTCTCAACGCGTCTGAAGAATCTGACACGGCAAACGGGGTTCCGATCCACACCCCTTCGGCGAGCGGGCCGGCGGACGCAAGACCGGTCCAGCCATCGCCACCCATGAACTGCGACGAAAGGTTCTGTTTCCTGGCCTCCCGTAAAACAGCGAGTCCGGTGCCGCTCGTGCCAGCAACAAAAACAAGCTCCGGACTGCGCGAGTTGATATATGCAATCGTGGGTTCGAGACTGGCCGTGGAATCCGGCGAGATCGGATCGCGCGCGACGATCGTTCCTCGAAATGCTGCAGCAAAACTGTCAGCCAGTCCGCGTCCGTAGGCAGTGTTCTCATACAGAATTGCAGCACTCGTCAGCTTGAGTGCCGACGCGGCTCGTGCGAGATCCCTGCCGTTGGCGGAATCACTTGCAATCACGCGAAACACCCACGGGGAGAGTCCGGTGATATCGGGGCTGCTGGCTGCGGGCGTGATGGCTACGAGGCCACGATCGTACACCGGTGCGGCTGCGACCATGGCGCCCGACGCGGAATGACCAACAACAATTTTCACCCGGGGGTCGGCTTCAAATGCCGACGCCGCGGCCACCGCCGCCGCTCCATCCGAGCTGTCATCGAGAATGCGCAGTTCAACACTCTGTCCACGCACTCCGCCGGCGTCGTTGAGGTCCGCAATCGCCAGTTCAATCCCCTGGCGACTCATAGCACCATACGATTCCCGCCAGTTGCCAACTGCGCCGATCACAATCGCGTCGCCTCCCCCGGTGCAGGCAAGAACGCCGACCACGACAAGGGTTGTAACGGCAGTGGACAGGCAAACACGCTTTCGCGGACGGTTTTTCATGCACCAAGGACTGGTGCGTGTGACGCCGGGCAACGCATTGATCCCGGGACGTCGAAATCACCTGGTGTGATGAATATCACGCCAGAGCGTTTATCGGGCGGCGGGTCCTATCCGATCGCGATCAAGAGCGAGTGCGGGGTCGACAGACCAGTCGGCGAGATGTGCCCACCAGGCGTGCGCCGGCATCGGACCGACGCGAAAGCGCTTGTTGACCGCCGTGAGCGCGCGCGCCTCGTACAGCCAGATCGCCGGCACATCATCCGCCAATACCTGACCGGCCTCCCGGTAAAGCTCCATCGACCGCTCTCCGGTGGTAGCGAACGCCGCCGAATCGATCAGGGCATCAAAACGCGGGCTCTCGTAGCGACCCCAGTTCCCCCCCCCCCCGTCCGACGACGAGCGCCAGCGCTGACGCAGAGCTGCCGGTGAAGGATCGCCGCTGAAACCAAGGAGCATCAGATCGAACTTTCCGCCGCGCCCCATTTCGTTCATCGTGGCGGGATCGGTATGCGTCAGTGTCACGTCGGCGCCGAGCTGCTGAAAAGCATTCTGCATGATGGTCGACGCGCGCACACGCGGTGCACTGGTACTGGGTGCTGAAATGGAAAACGCCAGCCGCTGTCCGTCTCGCTCGCGCAGACCGTCGCCATCAGTGTCGCGCCAGTTGAGAGAGTCGAGCAACCGCTTTGCCGCGTTCTGATTGTACGCTGTGAGTGAGACGCCCAGAACGCGTTGGGCCGTGTGATACGGCGACGTCATTGCATATCCCAATGAATCCAGAACGTTGGACACAAGGGTAGGCACGTCGATGCCCATGGCCAACGCACGGCGCGTTGCGACATCGCCAAACACCGGGTGGGGTGCCTGACGATTGATCTGGTCGCGAGTGTTGAAGAGCGCGAGGGCAAAATCAAGCGACGAGCGCGTAATGAGCTGCAGATTATCGGCTGTGCGCGCGATGCTGACTGCATCGCCACGGACGAACTCGATAAGATCTGCCTCACCGGCGGCCAGGCGCGCGATGGAAGCGATCGGGTCCGGCGACACGGCCCATACAATGCGATCCAGGGATGGTCGACCAAGCCAGTGCGTCGTGTCTGCGACCACTTCGAGGCGTTGACCTTCATCCCACTTGGCCATGCGAAAACGGCCGCTGCCGACCGGGGAAAGTGCAGCAGCGCTCCGGGGAAGTGAGTCCACCGGGATCCCACGGTATACGTGTGCAGGCAGCGGGATAAAATTGAAGACGAACTCGAAGAACTGCGTGCCGGAGCGTCCCCCAAACCATGCCACAAACGTTGCCGAATCGCTCACGCTGATGGAGTCGACATGTGCGAAGTGAGGCGTCGGCACCGGCGAGAGCAGTCGATGACGAAAGAGGGCTAACGAGAACACCATGTCGTCGGAAGACACCCTTACTGAATCATGCCACTTGGCGCGAGGGTCGATGTGGAACATGATCGACAACGAATCGCCGGCCCACTCCCAGCGATCGGCAATTGAAGGAGAGAACCCGGCATCGCCGATCAGCGTGCCTTCATCGGCGTACGTGGCAAGACGCAGGAAGAGCATGTCACCGACCTGCTGTCCTGTGCCGCTCTGAACCAGCGGCGGAAAGACGGCATCGGCATCCTGCCCGGTGGCGACCACGAGAGTACCACCGGTAGGCCGCTGGCTCAGGTCGCCCGTGCCGGTGCACGCGCCACCCCACAGCAGTACAGCAAAAAGCCGCACGAACATGCGCGTCCTCATTGCACAGGATCGAGTGGTTCCTGCTGCGTCAGACAATGCAACGTACCGAGGCCCCACACCAGATCCACTGAGTGAATTCCCACGACATCACGGTTAGGGAAACATTCGGCGAGCGTATTCAGTGCTGCGCGATCGTTCTTATCGTTGAACGTCGGGACGAGTACGACACCGTTGGCGATATAAAAATTTGCATAGCTGGCCGGCAAACGCTGTCCGTCCATGACGACGGCGCGCGGATAGGGCAGTGAGACCACTTTGAGTGGTTCTCCATTCAGTAGGGCCAGGCGGCGGTAATTGTCGACCGACCGTTCATGATTGTCGTCGTTCGGGTCCTCCTCCATCGCGAGCACCACCACATCCGGAGCCACAAAACGAGCGATATCGTCCACGTGACCGTGCGTATCGTCGCCGACACACCCCTCACCAAGCCACACCGTCTGCTGAACGCCCAAAACGTCGTGGAAGACCTGCTCGTATCCCTCGCGCGTCAGGCCCGGATTGCGCTCCTGTATTGGAGAAAGCAAACATTCTTCCGTGACAAGCAGGCGTCCATTGCCATTCGTTTCGATCGCTCCTCCCTCAAGCACCACCCGACCCGCTCCGTCAGGGCGCTGTGGTTCAATTCTTTTGAGGCCCGTGATTGCCGCCGTTGCGGCGCCGACCTGTGCATCCAGAGCAAAGTTGTCGTACTTGGCCCAGGCGTTGAACTGCCAGTTCGCCCATTGGACGTGCCCATCGGCGATCACGCCCGTCGGCATCGAATCACGAAGCCACGTGCGATCGTACGGGACGACGTGCAGGCGATATCCATCTGCCGCGCAGCCGTGGGCCTGCAGGCGCTGCAGCGCCTCGGCGCGGACGTCATCGGTGGCGCACAAGATGTCCACACGCTCGTGCACATGCAGCAAGCGCACGATCTCTGCATAGACCCACGAGATCGCATGCAGCTTACCAGGCCAGTCCGGCTCGTGACAGGGCCATGCAATCCACGTCGCCCTGTGCCGTTCCCACTCCGCGGGCATTCGCATCACGCCAGATAGCGCGAAAGGATCCCCGAATATGCGTCGACACGTCGGTCTCTGAGAAAGGGCCAGTTGCGCCGGGTGTCCTCAATGAGTGCGGTGTCGCAGGTGGCGACCAGCACGGTGGGATGGGTGTCGCCCTGCGCGAGTACTCGACCAAACGGATCGTAAACAACAGAATGCCCAAAAAACTCCAGGCCAGCTGTCCCGGACTGGGGTTCGAAGCCCACGCGGTTCGGCGACGCCACAAAGACTCCATTGGCGATTGCGTGTGACCGCTGAATGGTTTGCCACGCAGTCACCTGCGCTTCGCCGAACGTCGCCTTTTCACCGGGATGCCAGCCGATCGCCGTCGGATAAAACAACACCTCGGCGCCGAGGAGAGACGTGATGCGGGCCGCTTCCGGGTACCACTGATCCCAGCAAATCAGTACGCCGACGCGCGCGTATTTTGTCTCAAACACGCGAAAGCCGTTTGACTCGCGCACCTTCGATGATGAGGGAGCTACAGGAACCCCGGTGTCACCGGGAGCAAAGTAGTACTTCTCCTCGAAGAGGGGATCGTGCGGAATATGCATCTTGCGATACACACCGAGGAGTTCCCCGTCTGCGTCGATGACTGCTGCGGAATTGCGGTAGAGCCCCGCCGCCTGCCGCTCGTACATGGGAACGATCAGCACCACGTTGAGTTCAGCAGCCAGCGCCTGCATGCGCTCCACCGTCGGCCCCGGAATCGGTTCAGCTAAGTCAAACCAGGCAGGATCCAGTGATTTGCAGAAATAAGGCGCGTTAAACAATTCCTGCAGACAAATGATCTGTGCGCCGCGAGCATGCGCGGCCCGTACACCAGCGATCGCGCGCTCCACGTTCTGCTCTATCTGACCGGAATCAGCGCGCTCCTGAACCACGCCCACAACGAAAGAATTGGCCATGCGTCAATCTAACGAAACGTCAGCGAATCAATCCAATCACGAGATCGTTGACGTTCGTACCGGTACTGCGACGGTGAAGCAATGCGCCGACCGACGCGAGCGCGTGATACGTGTTGTGAGAGTGAAGATCCCGAGCCGGGTCACGCTCCCCCGCCGCAGCGCGGATCAGATCCCACGTGCGGCCATCCACGACGGCGCCGGCGGCATCCGTCGGGCCGTCCCGACCGTCGGTGCCCGCGGCCAGCAACGAGATCCCGTCCTGAAAGTTGGCGCCGCTTGCTCCCTCCGCGAAGGCGAGAGCGAGTTCCTGACACCGTCCACCCAAACCCGATTCTTCGCCCAGTGTAACGGTGGCTTCTCCTCCTGCGACGCAGATCATCGGGTGGCCCGTACCTAACGATGCCGTGCGGACGTGTGCCAGGTGTGCGGCGAATGCCCTGCCGAATTCGGCCGCCTCACCGTGCACGATCGGCGGCTGTCCGGGCGCGAGTGTGAAGCCCGCGTCCAACGCGGCCTTGGTGACCCCCTCCACCGCGACGCGGTTGTCCAGCACGATCCGAACACTTTCCGCGTCGCGTCCAACCTCCTCAGCATTCTTCCCTGGCTGTAACAACTGCTGAATGGGTGGTGGCAGGTGATCCGCCAGCGCGCCGAGCAGAGCCCGCAGGTCCAGGCCGCGTGTTGGATCGGTAACGCAAGGTCCGGAACCGATGGCAGATAATTCATTGCCCATGACATCGGACACGATCAGGCAGTGAACACGTGCCGGATGCAGAGCCCGTGTGAGCCGACCACCGGACCACTGCATCACTCTCCGACGGACCGAGTTGACGACGTTGATGTCCTTGCCCGATCGCAGCAGGTCGCGAAACAGCGAACGCAGATCTGCTGCATCGACACCGTCGACAGGCGCGGCCGCAAGGCTGCTGGCGCCGCCACTGAGCAGCACGAGCACGTCACGGCACGACGACAATTGCCGGACGATCAGGCCCAGTGCCTGGCCTGCCGCCATGTGCTGCGGGACCGGGTGGTCACCCGTGAGATGCTGCAGTTGGCCGAGCGAGGCGTCGTGCGACGGGCTGTCATGAGAGATCACGACTCCGGGCGCGCGCGCCCCGAGATCGCCCAGGGCTTCCAGGGCGCCTTCACTCATTCGAAGGGCCGCCTTGCCGATCGCGACAATGCCGGGTGGTGCATTGAACCGCAGGTCTCTCACGGCGGCCGCCGTGGCAGCCCGGGGATCAGCGGCATGCACACCAGCCTTGTACAACGACTCCAATATCGTACGTGGGTCCATGCGCTATACAATAAGTCGCGTCATAAAACAAAACGACTCGGCGAGCCGAGTCGTTTTGTGGAGAGTCAGGATCCGCCGTCGGGTGGCGGAGGGGACAATTTGTCAATCACTGCGCCCAGCTCCGTGTACGCATCCTCCGAAGTTTGCCGGAACGGCTGTACTTTGTAGGCAATGCGCCCCGATGGATCGATGACATACAACGAACGATTGTCCGTCTTTGCTTCGGCATTGTACGCTCCATACATCGTGCCGACCTTGCCACTTGGATCGCTGCCGAACACCACAGGGAACGCTGCGTCGCGTGCCCACGAGGCGAGGGCGGTATCCGGATCGACACTGATGCCGATCACGACCACCTTGCGTCCGTTGTTGAAAAGCGTGGCGTACTGATCACGGTACGCCTCCATTTGGATGGTTCAACCTCTGGACCGTGCCCTGAAGAAAAACGCGAGCACCACCGTGTTGCCCTTGTAGTTCTCCAGTGCAATCTGATCTCGCAGCACGCCGTATCGTGTTGCTCCGGCCAACGAGAAGTTGGGCGCCATCTCTCCAACTTTCGGCCCGGTCTCCGCAGGTTGAGCTCGGAGCCCACCTTGTGGCCCTGCTATGGCAAGGATCGCCACCGCCGCGAGTGCGGCCTTCAATACCTTCCGTTTTTTCATCGCACCTGCCGAATGAGGGTGAAGATCGAAAAGTGATTGCGGGGGCGGCGGTTTGCAATCGTCCTCGACGGGTGACGCCAAAGTGTCCCGGAGGGGGACGTTTCGGAGGTCCTGCACGGGGTAATGGCCGGGGCACGCGCTGTGCGAGGGTATAGAGGTAACCTCTCACCCTTATCGAGGTTTCCATATGCGCATTACTCGTCTGCCGTTTGCAATCGCCTTCATTTCCGTCGCCGCCTGCGGGCCGTCTGAACCATCGATGGATGCCGCGCTGCGCGGTGACCTCTCCATGGCAGCCCAGCCTTATATGCCGCAACAGTACATGTCGCCTCTCGAGGCCGGCTACGCAGGATACGGGACGCCTAACGCTTACTATCCGCAGGGCAACTATGGCTACGGCGCTCCAGGACCGGTGTACGCCCCCGCGTCTGTTCAGCGAGCGGGGACCATTCGCCGGGCGCCTTCATCGGGAGGCTCGGGACAGCGTGGCGGAGTGACAATTCGAAAGAATACAAAGCGTGACGCGGTGATCGGTGCCGTGGCCGGCGCTGCGATCGGTGCAGTGACCAGCAGCAAGAAGGATCGGGCCAAGGGGGCAGTCATTGGTGCCGCCGCCGGAGCGATACTGGGCGGAATCATTGGCAACAACGTTGACCTCACGAAGGTTCGTATTCCGCAGTAGTCTTCAGATAAGTAAAAGCCCCCTGTCGATCATGTCGGCAGGGGGCTTCTGTTATCGGTACACCGGACTGGTGCGGGATTCCAGGAATGCCCGCGCCGACACCATCAGCGCGATGCGATCGCGTCGCGCGCGTTTTTCATTCCGGGCCGAACGCTCCACGACTCGAGTCCTGCCCACCACGCGTCACCGCGAAGAGTGGGTACATCGAAACGAGCGTTGATCAGCGCAAAATTGCGCGGTTCCCAGAGAAACACGGCCGCGGCGTCGTCATCAATCGTCTGGTAAATTCGGCGGTATGCTG
The DNA here is from genome assembly GCA_041749115.1 of Gemmatimonadaceae bacterium. GTDB lineage: Bacteria > Gemmatimonadota > Gemmatimonadetes > Gemmatimonadales > Gemmatimonadaceae > JBGTBX01. The sequence continues at coordinate 51,046 of JBGTBX010000478.1, read as the reverse complement.
CCCGCGTCGCTGCAGGGTCCGTCATCAAGGCTGCCGCACTAATCATCGAGTCGACGCTTTGATTGGAGTACCATCCATAGTTCATTGACCGGGCCAGGTCCTGACTGCCCCACGCCTGCCCAATCCCGGAAGGTGTGGGATCGTTGTGCGCCAAGTGAATGAACGTGTCGAACTTGCCCTGCGTCAGCTGAGGCAACAAGGCAGAGGGCTCCACCACGTCAACCTGCGCATCCACGCCGACCCTCCGCCACTGATCCTGAAGCACGACCGCCATCTGACGCCGGGAATTACTGACACTCGGGACGAGTATGCGCAGCGACAGTCGCACGCCGTTCCGTTCCCGAATCCCGTCGCCGTTGCTGTCCCGCCATCCGGCGGAATCGAGCAGTGCCTGTGCAGCGGAGACGTCGAAAGGCGGCGGCGACACGGTCGTATCGGCGGTCCACTGCATGCGGACGAACGGTCCGTTCGAAAGGACTGCCAATGAATCAAATGCGTTGCCGACCACGGACGCACGGTCGATGGCCATGGCGAGCGCACGACGTGCGGCGACGTCGCCGAGCACCGGGTGCGGTGCGGCGCGACGATTCGGGTTCCTGGTGTTGAACAGCAGAAATCCGTTCATCATTGACGGATACTCGACAATGCGCACCGCGTCGTTGCCACTTGCGCTGGTCACCCCATCGGGGCGCAGCAATTCGAGCATGTCCGTCTCGCCCGCCATCACGGAAGACAACGCGGTGTTGGCGTCAGCGACCGTCCGCCAGATCACACGATCCAGCACAGGCCTGCCACCGGCGTACGCTTCGTTGGCGGCGAGCTCAATGCTCGTGCCCGCGTTCCATTTAACGAACTTGAACGGGCCGCTTCCTACGGGTGCGCGGATAAACGGACTATCCTTGATCGCCGCTGGCTCAGTGCCTTCGAGGAGGTGTTTCGGCAGAACCTGCATGTTGTAAACCAACCGGTAAAAGCGTTCAGGACTCTTGTCGCTGAAGTACACAGCGACGGACAACGAGTCCGGGCTGGTGACCGAATCGATCGCCGGGAACGATGACACAACCGGGGATTCGAGCGCGGGGTTGGTATACAGTGCGTAGGTGAACGTCACGTCCGCAGCGCGAACCGGATTTCCGTCGTGCCACGCGGCCGCGGGATTCAGCTGAAACGTGACCACTGACGAATCGCCGTTCCATGTCCATCCCGATGCCAGACCGGGGCGAAATCCGCCGTCGCCAACCGTCTGGACCGACGGGCCGACGTCAGCGAGGAAGTCATAGAGCTGATCCACGATCTGCTTCGACGACAAAAACGCGACGAGGGGAGGGAACAGGTGCTCTGCCTCACCGGCAGCGGCGATGACCAGCGTTCCGCCGGTCTCGATGGCGTCACCCTTCGGAGAGTCACCGCACGCGAGCACGGCTGCGCTCAGCGAAAGAGCAGCCAGGCGGCGGGGAAGAAGTCGAGTCATGGTTAGAACTGGTCAAAGAAGTCCAACGGTGGCAGCGTTCTACCACCGTTGGACGACTGAAGGCCCCGTGCGGACACGGTGACCGCGTATCGCCGCCCTAGGACGTCGTGCCTCGCGCGAGCTGACGAAGGACGTATTGGAGTATGCCACCATTTTTATAGTAGTGAAGCTCCTCGGGGGTATCGATACGGCAGATCACGTCGAAGCACTTTTCCGCTCCAGTCGCGTCTTTGGCGACGACGACGAGTTTGGCGCGTGGCGGCATCCCATCGGAAAGGCCCTCGATCGTGAGCGTTTCGTAGCCTGTGAGACCCAGCGTTGTTCGTGACTGACCCAGAGAGAATTCGAGCGGAAGAACGCCCATTCCTACGAGGTTCGAGCGGTGAATACGCTCGAAGGACTCTGCGATCACGGCGCGAACGCCGAGGAGAATTGTTCCCTTCGCGGCCCAGTCCCGGGAAGAACCGGTGCCGTACTCCTTGCCTGCGATGACAATCAACGGTGTCTGCGACTTGCGATAGTGCTCGCTGGCATCGAAGAAGCTGGTTGGCTCGGCGTCGGGGGCGGTGCGGGTCCACCAGCCTTCCTTGCCTGGCGTCAGTTCATTCTTGAGGCGGATGTTGGCGAACGTGCCACGCATCATGACTTCGTGATTGCCGCGGCGCGCGCCGTACGAGTTGAAGTCCTTGCGTTCCACGCCTAACGACAGAAGCCATTGACCGGCCGGTGATTTTTCGGCGATCGATCCTGCGGGAGAAATGTGATCTGTGGTAATGGAGTCGCCGAACATCCCGAGGATACGCGCGTTCTCGATCGCTGTTACCCCCGGCGGTGTCATGGTCATGCCCTGGAAGTACGGGGGATGTTTGACATAGGTGGAGTTGCTGTCCCACGCATAACGATCTCCCGTTGGCGTCGGAATGCTTTGCCATTCCTTGTCGCCGGCAAAGACGTCCGCGTATTCCTTCTCGAACTGTTCGCGTTTTACTGACGAGAGAATGGTGTCTTCGACCTCCTTGGGCGACGGCCAGAGGTCGCGCAGGAACACCGGGCCCGCACTGCCGATTCCGAGCGGCTCGCGCTCGAAGTCGATATCCATACGACCCGCGAGGGCGTACGCCACTACCAGGGGCGGCGAGGCCAGATAGTTGAATCGTGTCTGCGGATTAACGCGCCCTTCAAAATTCCGGTTCCCCGACAATACCGCGGCCACCGTGAGCTTCCCGTCCTCGATTGCTTTACTGATGGGCTCCGGCAACGGACCGGAGTTGCCGATACAGGTGGTGCAGCCGTACCCCACAATGTTGAAGCCTAACGCGTCGAGCGCCGACTGGACGCCCGCCTTATCAAAGTATTCCCGCACCACCTGTGATCCCGGAGCCAATGAAGTCTTCACCCACGGGCGCGTGCTGAGGCCGGCCGCGACCGCCTTCTGTGCAAGCAGTCCGGCGGCCAGCATCACGCTCGGATTCGAGGTGTTGGTACACGATGTGATGGCAGCGATCACCACATGGCCATCGGTGAGGTCAAAATCCTGGCCGCGCCAGGTGCAGCGGATGGCCACCGGTGCGGTTGCGACAGCTGTCCCGCCGCTGGCCGCCGCAGTTGCCATCGTCTCGCGGTGTGCCTGGAGCGACGCTTCGTAGTTCGCCTTCACATCGGTGAGTGCGATGCGATCCTGCGGTCGACGGGGGCCTGCCAACGATGGGACGACGGTTGAAAGGTCGAGCTCAAGTGTGTCGGTGAACACCGGCTCCTGCATGCCGTTTTCACGGAAAATGCCCTGCGCTTTACAATAAGCCTCCACGAGAGCGATCTGCTCTTCACTGCGCCCTGAGAGTCGCAGATACTTCAACGTCTCCTGGTCCACCGGAAAGAACCCCATGGTCGCGCCGTACTCCGGGGCCATGTTCGCAATCGTGGCGCGATCTGCAAGCGACAACGAAGACAGTCCGTCGCCGAAGTATTCAACAAACTTTCCGACAACCTTCTTTTTTCGAAGCATTTCGGTGCAGGTAAGCACCAGGTCGGTGGCGGTGGCGCCTAACGGGAGTTTTCCCGAGAAACGGAATCCAACAACGTCCGGGATCAGCATGCTCACCGGCTGTCCAAGCATCGCCGCTTCGGCCTCAATGCCTCCGACACCCCACCCGAGCACACCCAGACCGTTGATCATGGTCGTGTGCGAGTCCGTGCCCACCAACGAGTCGCAGTACGCGAGCGTCTCGCCGGAATCCTCGCGGGTAAAAACGACGCGACCGAGATATTCGAGATTCACCTGATGACAGATGCCGGTGCCCGGCGGGACAACCCGGAAATTGTTCAGCGCGGTCTGTCCCCAGCGCAGGAACTGATAACGCTCGCCGTTCCGTTCGTACTCAAGTCCGACATTCAGAAGGAAGGCAGCATCGGTACCGTACTCGTCAACCTGCACGGAATGATCGATCACAAGATCCACAGGCTGTAGCGGGTTAATCAACGCCGGGTTGCCGCCAAGGTCTGCAATGGCGTCGCGCATCGCCGCGAGATCGACCACGCACGGAACGCCCGTGAAGTCCTGCAACAGGACACGCGCCGTCCGGAATGCGATCTCCTTGTCGACCGGCGCTTTGACGTCCCACCGCGCCATCGCCTCGATATCAGACGCGCGCACCGAACTGCCGTCTTCGCTGCGCAACATGTTCTCCAGCAGGATCTTGAGCGAGAAGGGGAGCCGGTCGGAGTTGCCCTTCGACAGCGAGCGCAGGGCATCGAGTCGAAAGATCGTGTAGTCTTTTCCGGCTACGCTCAATGTGGCGCGGCTGCCAAACGAGTTCGGATGGGACATGGGGAGCGTGAGGGAGGTCGGAGCTACGAACGAAGGCCTGCGGAGCGTGGCGCCGCAGGGGTGCACAGAATAATCTAACAGAATGCGCCTGAGGGTCGGTTCGTCCGACGCCGTTTTTCGACCGAGTTCGGCGAGGCGACGCTTCCAACTCAACGCACAGACCCCGATGCCACCTCCCATAATCTCCGATGTCGTACGCTTCACACTGGAGCTGATGGGCGTCGACTCCACATCGGGCAGCGAGGGCTCCGTGATGGAGTGCGCTGCGGGGTTGCTCGAATCGCGCGGCTGGTCCATCACGCGGATACCGGTGAGCGAGGGAAGGTGGAACGTGCTGGCGACGGTGTCAGATGAGTTCGACCTGACGCTCTCCACGCATCTCGACACGGTTCCTCCGTTCATTGCGCCCACATGGGATGGTGAGGTGGTGCACGGCCGCGGGGCGTGCGACGCCAAGGGGATTGCGGCGTCGATGATCGTTGCGGCCGAGCGGCTTCGCGATGCGGGGGAGCGCGTTGCACTGCTGTTTCTGGTGGGCGAGGAAACCAGTCACGATGGAGCCAAGGCGGCCAACAGCTGGATCGCGAAACAGCGACCGGCAGCGCGCCGCGTGTTAATCAATGGTGAACCTACGGAGAATCGACTCGGCGTAGGCACGAAAGGGACGTTGCGTGTCACGGTCCGTGTGACGGGTGTCGCGGCACATTCCGCGTATCCGGAGATGGGGCGTTCAGCAACACACGCTCTGGTGCGGCTCCTCTCCGAGCTCGATGCGCAGAAATGGCCAAGCGACAGCGTGCTCGGCGACACCACCGTGAACATCGGCAACTTAACGGGAGGGACGGCGGACAACGTTTTTGCGCCGAAAGCTGCATCGCGACTGATGTTCCGGCTTGTGTCTGACCCATCGATCGTTAAGAAGCAGGTCACCGAATGGGTCGGCGATCGAGCGGTGCTCGAGTGGGGCGTTGCGGTGCCCCCCGTCCATCTGGCCACCATGCAGGGGTTCACCACGGATGTTGTGGCATATGCCACCGACATTCCGATGCTGCCCAATTGGGGTGTTCCCTATCTTTACGGTCCGGGCAGCATTCACGTGGCGCACACCGACGGCGAGCTGGTGCGCGCGACCGAGCTGGACCTCGCGATCGACGACTACGTGCGCCTCGGCCAACAGGCGTTGCGGGCGTTGTAGCTTTCTCTGAGCCGTTTTGGCGTTCGTATCATTTCACGGGTGACATTCATGACTGATCCGCTGCTCTCTTTTCGATCGGAATTTCCGATTCTTGAGGCGACCACGTACCTCGCATCGAACACGCTGGGGGCGATGCCGCGCAGCGTTCCCGACCGCTTTGCGGATTACACCAATACCTGGGCGGAGCGCGGCGTGCGTGCGTGGGCCGAAGGATGGGGAGAGCTGCCGGTTACCGTAGGCAACGGGATCGCGCCGTTGATTGGTGCAGGACCGGGTGAGATCGTGATGGTGCCTAACGTCACTCTGGCGCAATCGACGATCCTGACCGCGGTCCCGTATACGGAGCGCCGCAACCGCATTGTCATGACCGCTCTCGACTTTCCGTCGGTGCGATATGTCTATGACCTGCTGGCGACGCGGCTCGGTGCAGAAATCGTGGAGGTGCCGAGCGACGACGGGATACACATCGATCAGGAGCGTTTACTTGCTGCCATTGATGAACGAACCGCGCTGGTCGCGGTCTCGCACGTCCTCTTCCGATCGGCATTTATCCAGGACGCCCAGGCGATTTGTGATCATGCGCATAAAATGGGGGCACTGGTTTCGCTGGACGCGTTTCATTCCGTGGGGGTGATTCCCGTTGATGTGCGCGCAACCGGGGCGGATTTTCTGACCGGCGGTGTGCTGAAGTGGCTCTGTGGGGGTCCGGGCGGATGTTTTCTCTACGCATCTCCCGCGGTTCGGGCAACACTTGAGCCGTCGCTGACCGGATGGTTGTCGCACACCCGTCCCTTCGCGTTCGAACCGACTATGGAGCATGCGCCGCATATCGGGCGCTGGCTGGGTGGAACCCCCGTCATTCCGGCAATGTACGCCGCCATGGACGGGCCGCAGATCGTGCAGAGGGCCGGCATTCAGGCTATTCGCGAAAAGAGCATGCGTGCGACGTCGCGGCTGATCAGCTTAGCGGATGAACGGGAGTTTCCGGTGTACGCGCCCCGAGATGCCTCGAAGCGCGGCGGGACCGTGGCGCTCGCCGTTCCGCACGCGTTTGAGGTGGCGAAGTTCCTGTTGTCCCGGGACATCATCATCGACTACCGGCCGCAGGCGGGAATTCGCATCGCGCCGCATTTTTACAACAGCGATGCGGAGATTGATGTTGTCATCGACGCGATAGACGAGGCCCTATCGACCGGTGCCTGGCGTGAGTATCAGGATGGAGCTCCGGCAGGAGCGCCCACCTGAGCACAAGGGCCCCGTTAGATAAGTGGAGTGGAAGGCGATAGTTTACGGTAGTTCAGGTCCAAGTCCCCTCCTGAAGTTTGCAAACACACCCCAACCAGGACCGCGTCCATGCCCGAGAAGCCAGAAAAGCTGCGCAAACAGTACACCAACGATAAGTACCCTCAGGTCGCACTGCGTTTCGAAGATGGTCATGAGATCATCGTGGATAAGGGCGCGACAAAATCGTTCGACGCATGGCACGGTGAGCGCATTAAGGTGCTTGCGTTGTGGGATCCGACTTCTGGCGAGCGAGAGCGCGTTGATACACTTCGCAGCGAACAGTTTGACGATGAGAAGGCGTGAGACACGGAGCCGGGCGTAACCCCGGCTCACTGCCAATCCGCCTAACGCCACCTGTCCATGATGCGCTGAACGGGAACGGTGCCGTAACCGTTCTCGAAAGTTCGGTCTTCGCGCAGGGGCTGCCGGCTCCGGTCAATCGTACGGCTGCGGCGGCGATGTACGCCGCATGTGAGCGCCACGGTTCAATTCCGGCGGTCGTTGCGGTGCTGGACGGTATGCCGACGATCGGGGTGACGGATGCTGAGCTCGAGATTCTGTTGGGTGGGAGCCAGTTCCAGAAGGTCTCTGCACGAGACCTCCCGTTCGTGATTGCCAACGGATTGAATGGCGCAACGACGGTAGCGGCGACGCTTGCTATCATGAGGCTGACCGATGCCCGTGTCTTCGCGACCGGTGGCATTGGGGGTGTGCATCGCGACGCACCGTTCGATGAATCAGCGGATTTGAACGAACTCGCACACTCGGGCGGTGTGGTCGTTTGCGCTGGCGCCAAGTCCATCCTGGATCTGCCTGCGACGCTCGAACGTCTGGAGACGCTCGGGGTACCGATCATCGGATACCGTACCGATGAATTTCCTGCATTCTTTTCCCGTATGAGTGGACTTCAGGTGTCAGCGAGAGCAGAGACCATTTCTGAGGTCTGCGCTATGGTGGCGGTCCACGAGCGCCTCGGCCGGCAACAGTCGGTGCTCGTGGTGCAACCGCCACCGGCGGAGTTCGCAATGGAGCCGGCCGAAGTGGAGGAAGCGCTGCTGGAGGCTTTGGCTGAGTCGCGACGGTGCGGGGTCCGGGGTCCGGCGACAACCCCGTTTCTGCTGACCGAAGTGAGCCGCATCACAAATGGCCGATCGATGCAGACGAACGTTGCATTGCTCGAAGAGAATGCCGCGCTCGCCGCAGGAATTTCTGCCGCGTTGCGTGGTGGAGCATAGACAAAGGAACAGCACCCGCCTGACGAGTACTCGTCAGGCGCGCGCCCACGATGTGGAAAACATGCCACATGTTATTTTTCGGCTATTGAGCTACGGGGGGAGGAGGTGCTACAATTGCGTGAACCAACAGAACTGTCGGGAGACTGCGAGATGCCAACGCCATTCCTGAGTTCAGAAGAATACGATGAGCGCGCGCATCAGTTGTATGATGCGGGTGAATACGAGCAGGCCCTGTCGGTGCTGGACGAAGGTTTGGCCCTGTATCCCAACGCGATTGAGCTGCACATCGGTGTGGCGTACGCGCGACTCGCGCGCGAGGAATTTGCGTGGGCGAAACGTGCCTTCGAATACGCGGTGACTCTTGATGCGGATCATGAAGATGCGTTGGGGGGGCTCGGCGAGACGCACCTGCGCATGGGTCGCGAGGAAGAAGCACTGCGACTGTTTCGACGCACGATTGATCTTGGTTTCGCCGATGACGTTGAACTGATGCTTCAGATTGGTCGCGCGCTCTTTCGCGAAGGGTTGGCTGAGGAATCCCGCGAGTACTTTGAGCTGGCAGTGCGTGAGGCGCCGGAGTCTGCCGAGGCGGTGTCGCTGCTGGCATACGCGCAGCATCGGTCGGGTGACGACGAAGCCGCGATCAGTTTACTGCGACGTGCGTTGCGCTGCGATCCGGCATACGGCGAAGCGCGGGTATATCTGGGGAACGTGTTGTACGATCGCGGAGAAGGGCAGGCGGCGCTGTATCATCTGGACCGCACGAGTCCCGAGGATCACTGGGATGAACTCGGCATCTGGCGTCTGCTTGACCTCAAGCGATCGATCCACAGGCTCGATTCGTCCGATCCGGACTTCGCCAGGTGGGAAAAGCGCATCGCCGAATTGAACGAGGACGTGGATCCGATTGACGCGATGCTTGCCGACATCGAACATCGTTTTGCTGTAGAGGATGAACAGCTGGCCCGACAGCAGTTGGAGCTGTTTGGCGCGATGCTGTCGGAGTTGGCCGATCGGGGAACAGACGACCGGCCGCATCGCATTATGCTGCGTGACGGTCGCGCCTTGCAGGGGTCCTGGGATGATATTGTGCGGCAGATGAAGGAGGCCAATGCAGCGTTTATCGGCCGTCCGATGCACGATTTCATGATGAGCGAGGCGCGTCGTGGCTATACACAAACCGGTGTGCATATTCCGATCGGTGACGCGGAGAGTTTTATCAAGGGGAGCGCCGACGCCGGGCTTCTGCGCATCCTTCGCTGAGTGAACAGGCCATGAGCAGTACTTTGCGTGCCGCCAGGCAGGCGCTCAACGGCGCGCGACCGGCGATCGAGTCAATCGGCCCCGGAGCGAAGCGTGTCGACGCGACAGCAGCGAATACGGTCTGGGACGCCGTGCATTCGGCGCTACACGCGCTCGCCGGATCGTCTCAACTCGATGGACAGGACCTCGTCCGTGAGCTGCGGCAGCGCGAACTGCTCACGTTGAGTGAAGCGCACGCCTTGATCGACGCGTTCACTACTGCTGAACGATTGAACGGAGGGGCCGAATCGGTGGACGCATCGGACACCGAGGTGATCCGGGTGGCCTATGACAGTCTCGCGGATGCGCTGGAACGCGCCGAGTCGGGGACTCCATCTCGCACCCAGTCGGTGAACGCAGCGGGAGCGAGCGCTCAGGCACAGGCAGGATCGCCATTGCCTGCGACGCAGGTGCCGACGAACGACCGCCGCAGCAACCTGCTTGGCCGCGTGTTGATCGGTGTGTTGTTGCTCGCGATTGTCGGGGGTGGTGCCTACTGGGCTATAGCCGGCCGTCGCGATCCGGCAGAGTTGCGGGCGGGGCGCGTGGCGTATGCGTCCGGTGATCGGGCGACGGCGGCAAGTCAGTTCAGTCTGGCCGCAGCTAAGTATCCGGAGTTGGCTGAACCGCATATTTTCCTTGGGCGCATCGCGCGCGAGAGTGGCAATTTGCAGATGGCCAGCATCGCGTTACGTCGCGCAGTAGATTTAGAACCGGGGAACCCTCTCGCTCACAGAGAGCTTGCGTCGTACCTGCTGGTGAATGGTCAACTTGATCTGGCGCGGGCCTTTTATGAACGTGCCATACGGCTGGATCCTACAGATCGGACGGCGCTCGGGTTCATGGGGTGCACACTGATGCGTCTCGGAAACCCAGCGGTCGCTGTGCGCTTTCTGCAGCGAGCCGGGTCCGGGCCGTGGGACAGCTGTGCACAGATCCTGCCTCCCCAGCCTGTCCCGCCCGGCGCCGTGCAGTAGCAGAAAACCGGCCATGTTCTTGGCCGATCCTCATTACGCAGTGCAGCACCCATGTCACACTCTGTTCTTCCTTTCGCACCGGATTCGGTGCATCGCACTCGTCTGCCCAATGGACTCACGGTCCTGATTCGTCGGGATACGACAGCTCCGGTGGCAGCGGTTGTGACCTGGGTAAAGGCAGGCTACTTCGACGAGACGGACGAGGTTTCGGGAATCTCTCACGTCCTTGAGCACATGTTTTTCAAGGGCACGCCATCGCTGGCAGTGGGTGAAATCGCGAAGCGGACCAAGGCATCGGGCGGATACCTGAATGCTGCGACGATCTATGATCACACGAGCTACTACGCCGTGTTGCCGAAGGAAGGATTTTATGAGGGTCTGCGCGTGCAGGCGGACGCGTGGGCGAACAGCAGCATCGATGCAGACGAATTACGGCGCGAGCTGGAAGTCATCATAGAAGAGGCGAAACGCAAGGCAGACAGCCCCGGTGCGGTCGCGATGGAATCGCTTTTTGCTTTACTGCACGATCGTCACCGCATCCGCAGATGGCGCATCGGTCGTGAGGCCGGACTCCGTGGGCTGACGCGGGAGAATGTTCTGCATTTCTACCGCGCCTATTACCAGCCGTCGAACGCCATACTCGCCATCGTGGGAGATGTCGACGTTGACGAAGCGCTGCGTCACGTCGAATTGTTGTACGGCTCACAGAAGGATACGCCGGTGGTGCGGGACGTCGGGCCCGACGAAGTCGGTGCGGCGGGTCGGAGATACGAAGAGTTGCACGGCGATGTATCACAGAGCCATATCCTGATGGGCTGGCGCACTCCGGGGACGTTGCACCGCGATACGCCGTCGCTGGACGCGTTGTCGATGGTGCTGTCGGGTGGCCGTGCCTCCAGACTGTACCGGGCCGTGCGGGATCGTCGGTTGGCCACGTCGGCAACGGCATTCAACTACACGCCGACAGCGTTAGGCGTGTTCATCGCGAATGTACACGGTGATCCGCAGATGATTACTGCGGCGGCCGGCGCGATGTGGCGCCAGTTGCGCGCGGTGGCCTCCGATCAGCCGGTGACCGACAGCGAAGTGGACCGCGTCCGCAGACTCTTCGAGACGAGACTGTTGCAGCGCATGGAGACGGTTGACGGGCAGGCCACCTGGCTCGCCGAAGCGGAAGCGTTAGGCGGATGGCAGCTCGGCGAACAGTACATTGATCGGTTTCTCAACGTTTCGTCGAGCGATGTGTCCGAGGTCGCGACCCGGTATCTGGATCCTGACCAGATGAGTGTACTCGTGTACAGGCCGACCAGCGAACAGCACGTCGCCTCGACGGCCGACGGTGCTCTGGCGTTGCTGGAGAATCAGCCCGGCGCTGAGCTCCCGCCGTCGGCCGGCATGGTGCCTGTGGCGGCGATCCGCTCCTTGCGTGTGAGTGCGGAACGGCATCACGGACCGTACCACCTGTATCGCACGGCGGGCGGAGTTCCGATCGTGGTGTATCACAGGCCGCACGCTCCCATGAGTCGCGCCGGCGTCTACGTCGCTGGCGGTGTGACGCAGGAAACGGAGTCCAATGTTGGAATTACTGCCCTGATGGCGCGCAGTGCGTTACGTGGCACAGCGAAACGATCTGCCGACGATCTGGCATTGTCCGTCGAATTGCTTGGCGCGGGCATTTCGCCCGGCATCGGCGCTGATGCCTTCGGTTGGTCGGTGAGTGCCAGTCCCAAAACTCTCGCGCGCGCCATATCGTTGCTCGCGGAAGTGGTACAGCAACCGACATTTTCGGACGAGGCGGTATCGACGGAGCGGCGACTCGCGCAGTCTGCACTGCGCCAACTGCAGGATGACATGTATCGCTTTCCGGCAGGGCTCGCCGCGAGCCTGTCGTACGAGGGACATCGTTATGCTGTGCCAATTATCGGCACCTATGAATCGCTGGAGCGCCTGTCGGCGTCGAGCGTCAGGACCTGGCATCGGGAGGTCGTGGGTGGCAGCGTGCTGCTCGCTGCGGTATCAAGCGGTGATCCGGATGAAATCGCTTCCCTGCTCGCCGCTGCATTTGACGCTGTGACCATTGGTGCCACGGATCGGCCGCGGGCGGCCGTGTGGCCGGAGAAGGCACGGCAACTGGTCGTGGATCGGGATAAGGCACAGTCCGCGATTTACACGTCCTTTCCAGGTCCGTTGCGAACAGATCCGGACGCGGTTGTCGGAGACCTGCTCGTCGGGATTACGAGCGGACTTGGCGGACGATTTTTTGATGAATTGCGCGAGCGTCAATCACTGGCGTACACCGTGCACTCCTCGCAGCGAAACAGTGTGGCGGGCGGCCACTTCGCTGCCTATATCGCCACGTCACCCGAAAAAGAGAACGCGGCGCGCGAAGGACTGCGTAACGAAATCGATAAGCTGCAAGCGGATGGAATCACCGACGACGAACTCGCGCGCGTGAAAACGTACGCGTTGGGGACCTATGCGATTGCCAGGCAGAGTGGCGACGCGGTGTTGTCGGAGCTGGTGGACGCATGGCTCTGTGGCGACGGACTCGAAGAACTGGACGCGACCGTCGACAGGATACAACGCGTCACCAGTGACGACGTGCTGCGTTTTGCGCGTACTTATCTGGACTGGTCCCGACGGGTGGAAGGTATTGTGCGTGGTCGCAAGGCGCGGCGTTAGCGTCGCGCCGCGGGTGCGTGCCCGAGCGCCGAGTTGAGCCATCGCACCATCGGCAGCGCAGCCGCGTAGTGTTTCTCAAGCACCGTGGGGAGTTTCGCGGATGAGACGTCGGCATCGGTCACGGGTGTGCTGACCGTGAACGAAGATCGTCGCAGAAGGTCACCTGCAGGGTGGTCCTTGTCCCAGGGCTTGGGCACGCGAACCAGCATCTTCTCTGCGCTGAGCGTTCCGAACCGGCGTTTGAAGCCAGCAGACGCAAGGATTTTGCTGAACGTGTTGTGATCCGCGGCCAACGCGCCACGAATTCTGTTCAGCGCGTCTCGCGGAGGCATCCATACGCCTGCGGCTGCAAAGCAGCTACCCGGTTCCAGATGAAAGTAGAAACCCGCGCCGGCGCCATGCGTTTCGGAGCCGACTCCGTGACCGGCCATGACGTGCGTAAACCAGCAGCCCATGTTGGTTTTGTACGGTGACTTGTCCTTGCTGAACCGGACGTCCCGATAAATGCGGAAGATCGATCGTTTGGGTGAGCCGCCGATCTCGGGAGCAAATCGTGCGAGCCGCACGTCCATTTCTTCGACCAGCTCGCGGAAAGGCAGCAGGAGGTGTTCCTCAAATTGCTCCTTATGACTCAGAAACCACTCACGATCGTTGTTCTTTTTAAGCTGCCGCAGGAAAGTAAAAGCTCGTGGGCTGAACATGGCGCGTGGCGTGGGAGGGCTATTGTCCGGCGAGGCGGGCGTCGTCGAGCGAGGGTTGTATAGTACTCAATTTTCCGACGGCGTCACGCAGCGTGCCGTTGGAGCGCCGCAAGCCGGTCAGTCGGTCATAGTCACCGGCACCGGCGATGATCGCGGCGCGCACGTGGGGGGAGCGGGTTGCCCACGCGATTGTTCCCCACAGCGCATGTTCCTGATTCTGCTCGCCGAAATCGAAGGGATAGGCCTCGGTGTGCAAGACCCAGTGAACGCGGCTGACGGGCACGGCTGACATCCGAAGCGATGCCACCCGGAGCTGCGCTGCGATGGATGCACCTCCGGTTGGTCCAGGGGAGAAAATGAGTCCAACGATGTCGGTGGCACGAGAGGATGATGCCCACGCATACCACGCCGAATCCCCCGCATTCGTAAAGGACACTGCCGTTCCTACGCGCGTGCGGGGGCGAATGCGTCTGGTTTGTTCAGCTGCACGTTGATGAAAGGCCTGCCAGACCGACACGTCTGCGATACCTACTATACGGGCGCCGGCACCGAGCGGATCGTCGGCTGCAAAAAGCACCTCGGGGCGGAGGGTTCGCACAATGCGATCAAGGGCGCGGAGCCGGTTGTCGCTCCAAACATCGGGGGAGGTGTCAAATAGTTCACGCTCGCCAGACTCGAAGCCGAGAGTTACCGCGAGACGGATCGAGTCGCGGCGCGCCGCATCAAGGGCATCACTGAGCAATTCGAGCGCTGCGATCGTTGTGCCCGATGGGAGCAGGGTTACCGAGACGATTCCAGCGCGCAATGAATCGGCCACGGCCAGATCGCGTTGCACCATGCCCACGTCCGCGGACTGGCCGAGCGCTGGAAGAATTCTGAGGCCTACCGCAAAATCATCAGCACGCCGTTCGGCGAGGACACTGCCATCAAACTGCGCAAACGTGGCAGCGGCACGCACCCCCTGCGGGTAACTCGCGGCGACGCCTGCCGCGGTGAGCGACGAGAGCATGAGCGCGAACGTCAGCAGGATCGTGGGTACCCGTCGGCGTGGCCACACGAGTGGCGCCAATAGGGGAACCTGAAGGGCAAGTGCGGATCCGAGCACGGGCGTGCCTAACGAATGCGAAAGAAACGCCACATGTGCGGCCTGCAGGCCACTGATGGTCGGCGATACATCCGGAAGCCACGTCGTGAGGAACCTTGCCCACGCAGCGAGGCAAAGGACCACGTTGGACGCGAGGATCGGAAGTGACAGCAGCCACGAGCTGTTCCCGCGACCGACCACGAATGCCGCCTGTATACAGAACAGGGTAAGTGTCAGCGGCCAGAGCCAGCCCACACCGACCACTGCGCGGCCCATGAGCAGCGTCGTTGAGGCGATGCCGACGATGAGCGCAGGCACGATCAGCAGGGCGCACAGCGCACCCAGGGCAGACGTGATCCGTGAGCTGTGTCGAGTCCTCTCCTTTTGGGCTGAAACCGTGACGTTCCAGAGCAGCGCGGCCAGAGTAATGAGGCCGCCGAGAACCCAGATCGGGTCGGGCTGAAACGGAAGGAGACGGAGAAGATCGGCCAAGGCTCTGAACGATAAGCCGCCGACCCCTGCGAGGGGAGAGCCTGAGTAAAGCTTGTCGGCTCGTTGCAGCTGACCCGGTCTACTCCCTGCGTTAGTTTGCCATCATGTCACCGCAGTCGATTCTCACACTGCCAAACGTTGTATCGCTGTCGCGCCTTGGGTTGGCGGCGGCCTTTGTTGTGCTTCCCGACCATCGATACCGTGTCGCGCTCATACTTGTGGCGGCGTTTACGGACGTTCTCGACGGATGGATTGCGCGCTGGTCAAACGCAAGCACGAAACTGGGTGCGCTGATTGATCCCATTGCGGATCGGTTGTTCGTGTTTGTTGCACTCATCGTGCTCCTCGTGGACCGCCTCATCAATCCGATGCAGTACTTCGTCATCATCTTCAGGGATGTGATGACCGCGATTGGTTTTATTGTGGCCCGCAGCGTGCCGTGGCTTCGGCCCATCACTTTCCGGGCACGTTTGGCCGGCAAGATTGTGACGGCACTGCAGCTTCTGACACTGGTCGCTGTGCTGGTGCGGCGGGATCTCCTGCCCGCGCTCATCGTTGTTCTGGCTGTGTCCGGTGTAGTGGCGACGATTGATTACACGATGCTGCTGTGGCGTGAGCGCGAGCGGCCGGGCATATAAACGCTGATGGACGCGACCCGATTGCGCAGGGCAGGGACAATGGCTGCGGTGTGGCTTACTGCATCTTCACAGATCTCTGCCCAGAGCCAGTCGTCGGCGGGTCGCATCCAGCCCGAGGTGCGTCTGGAATTTATCGGCGCGCGCGATCCGGTGGTGCAGTTTGGGGCAGGGGTGTGGTTGCGGGCCGGGACGTATGTCCGCATCGGATTGCTTGGCGCCACCGGAGCCGCGGTTCGCAGCGACAGTGCGGTGCTGGCCTCAAGGATTGATCTGCAGGCGCGTTACGTGCTCGACCCGTTCGCGGAGTCGCGATGGGGGGTGTACGGGATCGGTGGTGTGTCGCTGATGCATGTCCGAGGTGGCGACGTTGAGCCGCGCCTGGTGTTGGGCGTCGGGTTGGAAGGACGGCCTCGTCGTGTGGTGCGTGCGGTTGAGGCAGGCCTCGGCGGGGGTGCCCGATTGGCGCTCGCTATCAGGCGAGCGGTTCCGGGACGTCGCTGATCGCACCGCTCAGCGCACTCTCGTCGCGCGGTATGCGGGGCCTGCACGCTGGTCGAGTGAATGCAAAAAACCCCACCATAATGATGGTGGGGCTTTTCGTTGTTAGGCAGCGGAGACTGCTTCGCTTGATGTACGGCTCTTTGGCGGTTCCAGGAATCGTTCGCCCAGGACACGGAGTTGCTTGAGGTCCTGCGCATTCAGCTCGTGGTAGCGGTCAGACAAGTACTTGAACGTCTCGTCGAACCATTCCGACTGATGCTGCGACTCGGCGCCAATGACGCCACACGTCATAATGTGCTGAAACAATTCATCGCGGGCGTCATCGAACGGGGTGGACCCCTGTGACGCAGCGGCTCTTACGGGTTTTCTCCCCATGAAATCAGAAACTTGGTTTGAGATTGGATTAACATGAACATAATAATCCACGGACCGCGACTTCCCAAGTCGTCAGGCAGATTCTTCCATCTCTGCTGTCTGCACGAATGCTGATATCAGGCGCGCGAGGTCACTGGATGTTTCTTCGGGGACAAGATGCCCGACGCCATCGATGTGCTGGTAGTGTCCCTTGAGAAGCGCGGCTTCGTACTCTTCGGCGACGGTTCGCGTGCACCAGCGATCGCGCGTCCCTCGCAAAATCAGCACACGCTGCGTAATGCGTCGCAATTCGATGTCGGCCATGTCATCTGACGTCAGGGCACCGGCGAGGACCAGAAGGTGGCTCGCGCCCTCAGGGCCGAGGTAGGGCGCCAGGTATCGACCTACGAGCGCATCCGGCATGTTGGTCTTCTCCGCCACGCCGTCCTCCAGAAACGGCCGCAGGAGCGCAGACGCACCGAACATTCCGGCTGAAAGTCTCAACGCATATTTCGCAGTCTCTGCCTGCAGCTCGCGGATTTCGGGGCCTGCGATGTCGTGCAGCGGGGGCGGGCCGATCGCGACCAGGCGATACGCCCGGTCGGGGCGGTCGAAGGCGAGGCGCAATGCGATCAGGGCACCAAGATCAACTCCGACAATTGTGGCTTGTGTCAGATGGAGCGCAGTCATGGCCGCATCGACGTAGGCAGCTTGCGCGGCGAGTCCAAAATCTGCGTCGGGCGGATGGTCTGATTCACCGTAGCCCAGCAGGTCGATCGCGTACGCCGATGTTCCCTGAACCGCGAGGAGTGGTCCGACGTGCCGCCACAGAAAACTTGAAGTTGCAAACCCATGCAGCAGTACGATGCTGGGTCCGCCGAAGCCGTACCGTTCCACGTGGAGATGAGCCCCGGGGGCGATCGGAACCCTGAAGATGTCGGCGTCGGGTGGGCGCATGAGGCAAATGACGTGGTTGGGAGAGCTTCGTGCAAGTCCGACGTCGCTGGACGCTCCCGACGCCGGTGCCTACTTTGCGTAGTCGCGGAGCCCCGTTCCCGCGAGCCATGGGAGGAGTGGTCCTCCCGTACTCCAAAGAAAACCTGAGGATTTATGTCAAAGGCTCCAGAGAAGAAGCGGTCGGCCGCCAGCAGTGCCGGCTCAAAATCAAATAATCGAACTTTCCTGACGATTCTCGGGATTGTCGCAGCGGGTTTTCTGGGTTTTATCGTGTATCAGGCGAACAAACCCGGTCCCACGGCCCGTGTGCTTGATCCGGGCACTCCGCTCCCGGAAGCGACCGGCTACGTGCTCGGAAACGCTGACGCACCGGTGACAGTGCTGGAATTTGCCGATTTCGAGTGTCCGGCGTGCGGTCAGTTCTTCACTCTGACCGAGCCCGACGTTCGCACGCGGCTTATTGAAACAGGTCAGATCGTGTACAAATTCTTCGATTATCCGCTCCCGATGCACAAGAACACATGGCCGGCATCGCATGCGGCCGCGTGCGCGAATGAACAGGGCAAGTTCTGGGAGATGCACGACGCCTTGTTTAATACGCAGGACAAATGGAGTGGTTTGGCGACCTCGCGACCCAAGGGAATCCTGAAGGGTCTGGCCGAGCAGATCGGATTGGACGTCGGGCAGTGGGAGAGCTGTTACGACAGCGAGAAGTATCTTGAGAGCATCACGGCCAATCTGCGTGAAGGTGAACGTTTGCTTGTCGGTTCAACGCCCACCTTTGTGATAGGTAAGCGTATGGTTCCGGGCTCCATTTCCTATGACCGGTTCAAGGCGTACGTGGATTCGGCCCTCGCCGACGTGGGGGCCGCGACACCTCAGTGACCAAGCGGATGTTGATCGCGATCCTCGCATTTGCGGGGATCGGCGTCGCGGTGTATCTGACACTCTATAAAGCAGGGGTGATTGCTGCACTTGCGTGCAGCATTGGCTCGTGCGAGACGGTGCAGACTTCGCGATATGCCACGTTGCTCGGCCTGCCGGTGGCGGCGTGGGGCATTGCGTACTACGTCGCTTTATTTGGCGTTGCCTTTATGGGCACAACGCCGACCTACGAATCGTCACGCGCGGTTTCATTGGCACTGTTGATGCTCACGGGGTGGGGCGCGGTGTTCTCTGCCTGGTTAACGTATCTTGAACTGTTTGTGATTCACGCGATCTGCACGTGGTGTGTGATCAGTGCCGTGATCGTAGCCGTGGCATTCCTGATCAGCGTGCTGGAGTTCCGGGAGTCGCGGGAGCTGACCTCCGGAGCCTAACGACAGGCTACCGGGGAGGGGATCCGTTCCCGCCGGTCGCTTCGATGCGTACCGCGGGTTGCTCGGAACTCTCATCGCGCGGGGGCAGCTCTTCGCTGAACTTGTCACGCCGCCGGGGATCCGGCTTGGGGCGAAGCACACGCGTTGGAACCAGGTCTTCGCCGAGTTCTACGAGTGCTCGTGTGGCGACCACGCTGGCCAGGGGCTCAGGCACTGCCATCGCGCGCACGTAGTTGTCGATCGCCCGATCGAACGGCATGTCCTCCGCCAAGGTGTCGATGAACATCAGCGTGTTGCGCACGTGCGCCTCGATCACGGCTTCCTCGGCCTTGGCCTGAGCCAGACGAATGCGGCGCTCTGCTCCCTCGTCGAGTCGACGTGGAAAGAGGGATTCCGGGAAGATCTGTCTGAAAATGCTCACCCGTTAAACGTACAAGGGCTGCGGCTGCTTTGCACACCCTGTCCCGGATGTGCTCGGGGTGTGACGTTGCCACAACGGCATTCGATCGCGTGAGTCACTCCCTGATACGGCTTACTCCGCTTGATGTTCGGGCACCGACTCATCGGTTGGGACTGGTAACTGGTGTGGGGTGAGTTCACCGCTTACCCCTCCTCGTTTTCGTACTGCGCTTTGAGGCTCTCCACCACGTCGGGGTCGGCCAGCGTCGTTGTATCACCTAACGCGCGTCCTTCGGCGATATCCCTCAGGAGTCGGCGCATGATCTTGCCTGATCGGGTTTTCGGGAGGTCGGCGGTGAACAGTACGTCATCGGGTCGGGCAATGGCGCCGATCTTATCCGCGACGAACGCCTTGAGCTCGTCGCGCAATTGGGAGGACGGCTGGGAGCCAGTGCGCAGTGAAACGAACGCTGCGATAGCCTGTCCCTTCAGGTCATGCGACTTGCCGACCACGGCGGCCTCGGCGACCGCCGGGTGTTCGACGAGCGCGCTCTCCACTTCCATGGTTCCGATGCGGTGGCCGGCGACATTGAGGACGTCGTCAACGCGCCCGAGAATCCAGAAATAGCCGTCGGCGTCGCGTTTTGCACCGTCGCCCGGAAAATAGAGATCCGGGCGTCCTGCCCACTTAGTGAAGTATGTGTCCACGTACCGCTGGTCGTCGCGCCATATGGTTCGGAGCATGGACGGCCACGGGTGCGTGAGCGCGAGCAGTCCCCCTCCTTGTTCAATGCGGTTTCCTTTTGTGTCGAGGAGATCGGCTTGAAATCCGGGGAGTGCCATGGTGGCCGAACCCGGTTTGGTGGAGGTGACTCCCGGGAGAGGCGAGATGGTGATAGCCCCTGTTTCCGTCTGCCACCAGGTATCCACGATGGGGCAGCGTTCCTTGCCGATAACACGGTGATACCACATCCACGCTTCGGGATTAATTGGTTCACCTACGCTGCCGAGCAGGCGCAATTGTGACAGGTCATGACGCGCGGGAAACTCTTCGCCCCATTTCATGAAGGCGCGAATGGCGGTTGGCGCGGTGTAGAAGATGGTGACGCCGTGTCGCGCGCACATCTGCCACATGCGATCCTTGTCCGGCCAATCGGGTGCGCCTTCGTACATCACACACGTCGCGCCGTTGGACAGTGGTCCGTAGGTCAGGTAGGAGTGACCTGTGATCCAGCCGACGTCAGCGGTGCACCAGAACACATCGTTCTCGCGCAGATCAAACACTTGCCTGGTGGTGGTCGTGACGCCGGTCATGTATCCACCGGTGGTGTGCACGATCCCTTTCGGTTTCCCCGTGGTGCCAGACGTGTAAAGAATGAACAGCACATCTTCGGCGTCCATCTGCTCCGGTTCGCACTGTGCGGAGGCGTGCGCCATTAGTTCGTGGTACCAGTGATCCCGGCCGGCGGTCATGTCGGCGACGCCACTGCTGAGCTCTGCGGGCAACCGGCGCACCACAACCACGTGTTTTACGTTAGGCGCTTCGGCAACCGCGACGTCCGTGTTTCGCTTGAGGGGCACGATTTGTCCCCGGCGATATCCGCCATCGGCGGTGATCACCACGCGTGCATCGGCGTCGATCATCCGATCGCGCAGCGATTCCGGTGAAAAGCCTCCGAACACAACAGAATGGGCTGCGCCAATCCGGGCGCAGGCCAGCATGGCAATCACGGCTTCGGGAATCATCGGCAGGTAAATGCCAACGCGATCACCGCGCCGGACGCCTAACGACTTGAGTACGTTGGCGCATTGCTGGACCTGAACGTAAAGATCCCAATAGGTCAACGTCCGTCGATCGCCACTTTCACCCTCGAAGATCAGTGCGGCCTTGTTGCGCCGCGCGGTCGTCACGTGGCGGTCCAGACAATTCACGGAAGCGTTCAAGGTGCCACCGACGAACCATTTGGCGCGCGGCGGTGCCCAGTCGAGGACCTTGGTCCATCGAGAGTACCAGCTCAGGTGTTCGGCTTCTGATTCCCAGTATGCCTCGACATTTGCGTTGGCGCGCTCGTACACGGCTCCGTCGGAGATCTCGGCTGCGTCCGCGAAGTGGGCTGGCGGTGGAAAGCGGCGGTTCTCATGGAGCAGGACGTCGATATCAGACATGCGAATACGATAGGGTTGGGGCTGGCGGTGGGAAGGGCCTCTCGCATTCTGAAGGCGCGGGCCGTCCGGGGCAACGGTTCGCGTCAATTCCCCGTGGTCACGACGAGAGGGGGCAAACTTCGGGCGTGTTATTGCTCACCCATCATCCTGCACAGCTCACCTGCGGCTCTCGACGAGGCGGCGCGCGTGTGTGCCACAGTCGGGTGCTTCGAATCTCGATTACATTCCTCCCGTAGGGGGAAGAGACTTTTTCAAGGGACGCCATGAGCAAAGAAGAGGCCATTGTCGCTGTCGCCGGCATCGTGCTCGGATGTCTGACCGCGATCTTTGTGGTTGGCGCGATTGCATGGGCCGCGGTGAAGCGGCGCCAGCAGGGTGCACTTCCGGAGGAAGCCATGGAACGCATCGATTCGCGCATGGAGCGCATCGAGCTTGCCGTGGATTCGATCGCCGTTGAGGTTGAACGCGTGTCCGAGGGGCAGCGATTTGTTACTCGACTCCTCGCTGACACACAGGCCGAACGGATAGGCGGTGGAGGAGGAAGCGAGCGCAAACAATGATTCACCCGTGGAAGGATCTGTCGCCTGGGCCGAATCCGCCTGACGTGGTCAACGCCGTCATCGAGATCCCGAGGGGCAGCCGCAACAAATACGAGCTCGACAAGGACTCAGGATACTACCGCCTTGACCGCGTATTGTATTCAGCTGTGCACTATCCGGGCGACTACGGCTTTATTCCGCGCACACTGCACGAGGATGGCGATCCGCTCGATATCATTGTGGTGCTCGACGAACCGACATTTACGGGATGTCAGATTCACGCACGTCCGGTCGGGGTCCTTAAAATGCTTGATCGTGGTGAACCCGACGACAAGATCCTTGCCGTGTCGATCGCGGATCCTCTGCACAGCGAATGGTTTGATCTGGACGATCTCCCAACGCACTATCTGAACGAAGTCGAACACTTCTTCCAGATATACAAGGATCTGGAAGGGAAGCGTATTCAGATTATCGGATGGGAAGGGGCCCGCGTTGCCCGCGCTGTGATCAGCGAAAGCATCGATCGTTTCACTGAGATCGGGCCCGGCGCTCTCTGACCTGCTGTCGGACCTCCTCAGGCCGGAGGTCGTGGCTTCAACAGAAAATCCCAGATCAACGATCCTCCGACGGCTCCGCTGATCGGACCAATCCAGTACGCAGCATGGGCTTCCCAGATGCCACTGGCGAACGCCGGTCCGAACGAGCGAGCGGGATTGAACGAGGCGCCGGTGAGAGGCCCAATGGCCATGATCAGGGCACCGATCATCAAGCCGATGAGAAGTCCAGCCACCGGCGGTTTGACCTGTGAATCAGAGACGCCAAGTATCGTGAGCAGGAGCAGGGCGGTGGTCACGGCCTCGAGCGTGACGGCGCCGCCAAAGGTGAGGCCCTCGGCGATCGAAGTGCCTCCCACACGGGTACTGCGGAGAACGTCCGCGGGAAAGATGGCACTAAGCAACAATGCTCCGATCAACGCGCCGGTGAGCTGTGCCAGGATCTTGTACAGTCCGTCCATCGGCCTTGTGCGTCGCGTCGCCATGAACGCGAATGTCACGGCAGGATTAAAGTGCGCGGAAATATTGGCAAGTCCGGCGACCAGGGCCGCCACGACAAACGCGTAGCAGATGGCGGCTGCGAGCAGGCCGGCCGTGCCGCCACTCGTCGCGTTCATCATGAGGGAGCCACTCCCGATAAAAACGATCGCGAACGCCCCAATGAATTCGGCGACACCTTCTGAAACCTTTGTACGGGTCAATGTCAGCTCCGGAGACGGTGAAATGGCGCCGCGGAGTGTGCATCGAACCCTGCGTGCGCGCTAGGCCCTGCGCAGCACGAGTGCGGCGTTGATGCCTCCGAACCCGAACGAGTTGGTAAGCACGTATTCGGCGCGCAGATCGCGACCAAGGCCCGGAACGTGGTCCAGGTCGCAGCCGGGGCCGGGGACCACAAGGTTAACGGTGGGAGGTATCCA
Organism: Gemmatimonadaceae bacterium; assembly: GCA_041749115.1. Lineage (GTDB taxonomy): Bacteria > Gemmatimonadota > Gemmatimonadetes > Gemmatimonadales > Gemmatimonadaceae > JBGTBX01. The sequence goes on along the minus strand of JBGTBX010000478.1, from coordinate 27,452 downwards.
CTCGCGCTGCAGGGCAAGCGCGCTGATCGCGGTTTCGATCGCACCGGATGCGCCGAGTGCGTGGCCGTAGTAACCCTTGGTCCCGCTCACCGGGATCTGCGATGCCCGGTCACCGAGTGCCAATTTAATCGCTATGGTCTCGGTGGAGTCATTCAGCGGCGTGGACGAACCGTGCGCGTTGACGTAGTCGATTTCACGGGCAGCAACGTCGGCGTCGTCGAGGGCGAGCGTGATTGCGCGGGCAGCCTGACTGCCGTCGGGGCGCGGAGCTGTCATGTGATGCGCGTCATTGGTCGTGCCGAAGCCGCAGAGTTCGGCGATAATCGGAGCACCTCGCGCGATGGCGCGATCGCGTGCTTCCAGAATCATCACGGCTGCCCCTTCACCCATGACAAAGCCGTCCCGGTCCTTGTCGAAGGGTCGTGAAGCCGCCTGCGGATCGTCGTTGCGTGTCGACATCGCACGGATTAATGCAAAGGCACCGAAGCAGAGTGGCGCGAGCGGGGCTTCGGCCCCGCCGGCAATCATCACGTCAGCGTATCCATCGCGGATCTGCCTGAACGAATCGCCGATGGCGATTGTACCGGAGGCACAGCTCATCGCATTGGTGCTGTTGGGCCCGGTGACGCCGAAGTCGATCGCGATATTACAGCTTGATGCGCCGCCGAATACGGCCAGCGCGAGTGTGGCATCAACGGCGCGCAGGCCCCCTTTCAGAAAATTCCCCAGCTGTTCCTCGGCGTATCCTACGCCGCCGAGTGCTGTGCCCATGATGGCACCGATACGATCGCGATTCTCCTGTGCCAGGTTGAGATGGGCATCGGCGATGGCCATCTGGGCGGAGACAACGGAGAATTGTCCGAAGCGATCGAGTCGCTTGGCCCGGCGCGCCTCGAGATGGTCGGTGACGACAAAATCATTCACCTGAGCAGCATTGTGCGATCGAAAGACGGTCGGGTCGAAGCGGGTGATCGTGGTGACCGCCGTCTTCTCTGCGCGCAGCCCGGCCCAAAGACCGTCGCGTCCGGTACCGATGGGCGTGATGGCACCGATGCCGGTGATTACAACACGGCGTCGTGTCATGACGCAGAACGGTGCATGTGTTCAGCGACAGAAGCGAGGCCGGCGAGCGTGCGAATGGCTATGCCGTGTACAAACACCGGTCCGATTACCCTGATGGCGGCGAACCCGCCGATCAACGGCCACCGTGGTCCGTCCCATACGTGCGTCAGGCGTACGTGCGTGCCGTCGGCAACTTTGTCGAACGCCCATTCAACGTCCATGCGAGTTGTGACGCCGCCGATGTGGCGGAAGCGGACGGCTGGGGCGTCGTGGTCGACAGACATTTCTGAAAGCCACCACGTCGGCCAATTAAGTAAACCGAAGGGACGGTTGGCGCTCATTTCCACGACACCGCCGCCGTCGCGTGTATGTTCGCGGATGCGGACGAAGCGGTAGTGCGCGAGGTACTCGGGCCATCGCTCGACGTTGCGCGCGACGTCAAAGACGGTTCGCACGGGGGCGTGGACGAGCTGAGTATCCACCATGTCCATGCGCCTGCCGGTTGGCATGGGGCCCAGCTGGAAGGGATTACGCATGTGCGCGCCTGCGGGGCAGCTGAATCAACGGTCGCGATAGAACGTTGGCAGGTCCTTCTTGTACTTTGCCAATTTGGGCACATCCCAGTACGTGATATACGGATGTGTCGGGTTTTTTGCGGCGAAGTCCTGTTCGCTTGCACGCACGGGCGCAAAGTCCGTGGTTCGCGAGATCTGAGTGGCTATCGCTGCCTTTCCTTCCTTCAACTCCAACGCGGCGATGGCGCTCACTGCCGCTTTGTGCTGAGCGCCGTCTGTCACCCACACAACAGATCGATACCGGGCGCCAACGTCGGGGCCTTGTTTGTTCACCTGTGTGGGGTCGTGCGCGACAGAAAAGAAAACATGCAGCAGCTCATCGTAGCTGATTTTGGATGGGTCGTATGTGATGCGGACGGCTTCGGTATTGCCGGAAGTGCCGGTGGGGTTTCGCAGGTAGGAGGCGACGTCAACGCCGCGCCCCGTCATTCCTGAGACCACATCGACGACTCCTCGAGTGTGCTCGAACACCGCTTCCATGGTCCAGTAGCAGCCACCCGAGAGCGTCGCGGTGGCAAACGCGGCTTTCGCGGCTTGCGTTCCCGCCCCGGAGGATTGGGCTCCGACGTGCGCAGGGATCCAGAGCAGCAGGGCGGCCGTGGCGGCGACGAGCACCGCGTTACGCGACGCGGCCGGGGTCGCTGTCACCCGCATCGCGCCGTTGCGGATGTGGTGGGCAGGCACGCCACTTTGAGGAAATTGCCATTCACGTTGCACATGTGTGGAATCTAAAGAGGATACCATGAGTTCCTTGGAAGACACTCTTGCAGCTGGATTCCATACTCCCTCTTCTCTCGAGAGCTTATGTGAGATTCACAACGCGTGGCTAAGGTGCCCCACGAGAGCGGACCACATGCCCGCGCGGCCTTGAACACTCTGTTCACGGCTCCAGGCGGCATCGAAGGCGTCTGAGCTGCTTGGGCCACCGCAGTGTCCCAGAAATCGGTACCATTGGTGCGATGGCCCGGATCGGCTGGCGCACATAGAATCACCCACATTCACCTACGGATCATGCGCGACTACGCACTGCTGTTCATGCGAGTTACCCTCGGCTGGCTTCTCGTTGTCTGGGGAGTTGATAAACTGCACAACGTTGGTCACGCGGTACGCGTGTCCGAAGGATTTTATCTGGGGATGCTGACAGGCGCGAACGCGCTGAAGGCGTTTGGTGCTGTTCAGATAGTCGCCGGTCTGTTGGTGGTGTTGGGGCTCGCGCGACGCGTCGCGTATCCCTTTCTGCTGGCGGTCACGGGAGTGACCCTGATCGCGGTCTGGAAATCGATTATCGACCCATGGGGGTTGTTCCTGACCGGCGGCAATCTGGTTTTCTATTCTTCGGCGATCATCTTCGCCTGCGCGTTAGGCGTCTACGCGTTCAGAGACGACGACAAATTGTCGCTCGACGCCAGACGTGGGTCCCGCGCCGGTCAACCGTAGCAAAACGAATAAGCACCCCCTGCTAAAGGTGTGGCGACTGGGTTGCGCGACCCAGCGCCCCAAGGATTCTCGCTCATCAGATCGGTGACTAGAAGCGCGGAGCAAAGCACCGCGGGAGCTGTGATCAGCGTGTCAGCCTGTGCACGCGGATCGAATGCCCGCGCTCGTCGTCGTCAACAACGCCGAGTACATAGTCCTCGCCTATTTCGTAGACGTGCAAACCGGCGGGAAGCATTACGCGTCCCAGCCACACACCATCGGGACTGAACACCATCCAGTCCGGATTGCGCTCAGCTGCCGAGGGATAGGGGCGCAACCAGAGGTTGTTCCTGAGATCCCCGACGAGCTGCAGAGCCATCGGGAGGGTCTTTGGCGGATCCGCGCTATCGAACAGACCGCCCATCGCTTCCTTGGCGCGTGCGGAGCGCGCCGAATCCACCATCAACTGACGGTAGAACGTGACGTCGGCGGCCGTGACGGTATGTTCGAACGATGGCGTCCGAATCACCGTGGTCAGATCGCCACTCAATGCAAAACCGTAAATGTCCGTGTTCACGTCGGGAGCGATCCAGGCTCGCTCGGCCGTCAACGCAATGCGCAGCCAGCGCCCCATGGGTCGGGGACCGGCACCTCCCTGTACTTCGAGCATCTCTGTTCCAGGAAAATCTCCCAGCTTTACGCGAAAGCGGCCTGTGCTGTCAGAGATGCCCACGCCAACCGGGATCCTGCTGGTGCGTCCCGGGACTGTCCCGCCGATCATGCGACCAAACTCCGCAGTGAGAAATTGTCCTCGTTTGTTGCAGGTGGTGGAAAAGGGCTGGTGACCGCCGGTCGCCGTAGTCAGTTGAATGCGACGGTGAATGCTCCCGTCTGGTGCGATGATGCTGATATGCTGATTGCCAAGGTCGGACACCCATGCGGAATCGCCACCGCACGCCCAGGTGTACCCGATGTACTCGCGCTGTCAGCCACTGTATAGGTCGTCTGCGGCGTTTCGCTGCACGCGGCAAGCAGACAGGCGAGCAGCCATCGAGGAAAATGCACCTGAGCGGACACAGAAGGCCTCACGCGGCGGGGAGTGATTCCGTAAGTGATCAAGGAGAGACCGGAGCCAGCTGAACGTAACGACTCTGCACAAAAAACCATTCGGCATAATGAGATTCGGTACCCGGCAGCGCCACGAAACAACCGGGTAAAAGTCATCAAAAGGAATGCTGGCGATCGCGCTGGGAAACGCCGCATCGCACCTGAAGCTGAGGTGATCCTTCGTTAGGCTCAAGCCGGGTCCAATGGTCAGCCGCTCCCGGTCGTCGACGCCGAGCTGATTGTCAGCGGTCCTGGACTGTGTCGCAATCGCAAGGCGATCTCCACAGCGCGGAAAGACGGAAACCGGCGTGTCGTCGGATCGTCGCCGAGCTGCCCGTGGAACGGAGCACTTCAGCGCTCAGCTCGGCGGAGGTAAATCCCCGCATGACCGATGTTACGCCGTCGTGCCTGCTGTACGGATGAAAGCCGAGCGGGAACGATGCGAGCCAGATACCCGCCGCGGCCAAAAGTGAACGGCGCAGGTCGACGATCACGACGTTACGCGCCACGCGATTCAGCTCCGCCAGAACCTGCGTGAGTTCGGGACCGTCAAAATGATGCAACAGCAGTGATACGACTGCGAGATCAATACGTCCCGTCCCGAAAGGAAGCGCCGTCACGCTGCCTGCAACACAGTGCGTGGTAAAGTGACGTGCATGGCGAAGCAGGCACACCTTGAAGTCCAATCCAATAAACTGAGGCGTCCTGCCGTGCTGTTCCAGAGTGCGTTTGATAAGCGGTATAGCGTCGCCCCGACCACACCCGACATCCAGAACGGTCGGTTGTTCGGGCAATAAGTGGGCGAGGTCGCGCAGAGCGCGGTCGAGCGCGCGATGGCCACCGAACAGCGCACTGGAACGCACGATGTCTCTGTGTGAACGCGCGCGGATATCTTCGGGAATGTCGTCCCGGTCGAGATATTCGAACCCGCGCCGCCTCGCCGGGGTCATCCGTGTCGCCAGCTTATCGATCAGCACCCGCGGTACTCGCTCTGAAAATAAATCAGAGGGCGTGCGTCGGAGACGTCGCCATCTGCCACTGAACCTACCACGATGGCATGATCGCCCGCCGCATGCGTTGCCGTCACGGTGCACGTGAGACGAGCCAACGCATCCCTCAGCATGGGTGGTCCGTCGGCGCGCTGTATCAGCGCAACCGTCTCAAAACGATCGATGACGTCCGGATCTGCGAAGCGTCGCGAAACCCACTCCTGATCTGCGCCGAGGATATTGACAACAAACTCCGTTCCCGGCGCAAGCACTCCATGCAGCGTCGCGTCTTTCTCAATACACACGAGAATCAGCGGAGGCTCAAGGGATACCGAGCTGAATGCACTGACCGTCATGCCCCGCGCACGTCCGGCGTCGTCACGTGTGGTGACGACCGTTACGCCAGAAGCAAAGTGGCTGAGTAAACGGCGAAAATGATCAGCGTCAACGAGTGACATTATGCGGAAGAGCTCTTATGAGAAGTAGCCACAACCTGCCGCTGCTGCGCCGCACCGGTCAAGAGACTGAGAATAAAGCCGGGGTTGAGCACTCGCCCTGCGGGCACAAAGTCCCCGGCGACTCCAACGAGAAGATCGGCCAGATCGCCGCGTTCGGCCAGACGCTTCGCCGCAAAGTTCAAGAGTAGTGGTGACGCGACTGCCGCACCGATCAGGCGTTCGACCCTCCACTTTCCCGCAAATTCGTTTCGGCGACAGCGATCGTAGGCGGCAAGCGCGATATCGGCTCTGGACTGCGATCCACGGCTCGCGTCGAAGGCATAGGGGAGCAGGAGCTCGGCACCGCGGAGAGCAGTGTAGATCCCTTCTCCAGTAAACGGATCGAAAAAATCAGCAGCGTCTCCCACGAGAGCCGTCCCCGGGGCCCACGCGGTCCGCGCGCGCGTGTTGAATGGGCCGGTTGCAGCGAAGCCCCGCAGCGAACGCGCCCCCACGAATCGCGACGCCAATGCCGGCTTGTTCTGCAACCACTGAGCAAACATCTCATCCGGTGAGGCAGACCGCTCCTGCGCCCATTTCGCGGGCACCACAAGTGCCACATTGGTCACGCCGTTGCCAACATCAGCCAGGCCCACATAACCATCGCTGAAAACGTGCATTTCGCCCAACGATCCGACGTGCTGAACGTTGGCAAAGTGTGCGACGAGAGCGATGCGACGTGGCCAGCGCCCTCGCCTGACAAGTCCGAGCCGTCGCCCGACGCGCGTGCGGAGTCCGTCGGCGCCGATGACCAGCGCAGCAGAGAACGAACGCTGTCCGACGTCCGACGTGCGCGCTTCGACGCCGGCGACGCGAGAACCATCATATAAGAGATCAGTGACATGTGTTTGTTCAACAACACGCGCACCGGCCTGCCTGGCTGCTGCGAGCAGTGTGGCGTCAAGCTGTAGCCGCGGCAGCGCCAGTCCCCGGTCACGGAACCCGTGGTATCCATGATCTGCAGCGAAGCGCCCCGTGAACGACCGGCCGTTTGGGGCGTGGATCTGCATGCCTGTTAACTGGGCCGCACCAGAAGCCTCAAGCGTCTGCAAGACACCGATCGTGTCGAGAATGCGGGACGCCTGCGGACTGAGGTACTCCGCGCAGGGCTTATCGCGTGGGAACCGGGCCATGTCCAACAGCAGCACATCCACGCCAGCGCGCGCGAGAAACCAGGCGGTGGCTGCCCCGGCGGGTCCTCCGCCTACCACGATCACTTCTGCGTCGCGCACGTCGGTCAGGGAACGCGGAGAAACGTCTGCCCCGACAACACGAGTTGCTCCCCGGTCAGCTGCACACTCAGCGTGATCTGAAACGCACTCGGCGACACAAAATTTATGACCAGCGAGTTACCGGTCAATTGCCACTGGCCCACGTCGAGCTGCGAATCAAAAAGGCCGAACGTAAGGTTGCGATCCACGCGGAGGCGTGAGACAGAACCATCAGCTGCAAAGATGAATGAAGTTTCGGTGGAGCGTGCGAATCCGATATCATCGATAAAGAAGATCGCGCGTCGCCACGTCCCGACCAGCGCCGTCGAGGCATTTGTGCCGGCTCCCCCGCGTGAAACGCCGAAGTTCCCCGGACCAACTACGCCGGTGCCCTCGCTGCAAGCGGAGGCCGCCAGCAACATGACACCTGAAAGCAGTCGAGTGCAGTACCTCACCCGCCGCCGCTTGATAGAATCAGCAGCCATGCGACAATCCCTCCACAGATCGTACTCGTTAGGTTCACCAGGTCATTGTCGAACCCCCGAATCCCTCCGGAACGGTCGGTCGTCCGGCCGCATGAGTGCAATACCCGTTCCGTTTGCCGATTGCACGTCGCGCACATGCGACGCTCCTGAATCGTTGCGCCGAGCAAGGTGTCTGTGACAGCACCGAGCACTCCTGCCGTCGCGCCGATCACGGCGACTCTGGTATCTACGCCGGCGAGCACCGCAACGGTTCCCATGAAACCCGCACCAAGAAACATGCCCACGGTTCCTGCTGCTGTCACCGCGCCCGACGTCCCCGGCGGAACACGCTTCCACGAAACAGCTGAACGTGGTTGCCCACCGAACGTCAGCCCCAGCTCTGTGGCCCACGTGTCCGCAGTGGCGGTGAAGATGGACCCGAGGGCGGCCGCGGTCCACGCGGGATTCTGCGAATACGCGCTCACCAATGCGCAAATCGTGAAGGCGCCTCCGTTCGCAAACACCTGACGCGCGTCGCGGCGCGAACCCTTCGCGATGATGTCTCCCGGCTCGCCGCGACTGGTGCCCGGCAGAAGTGAAAGCGAGCTGGACGACAGAAAAAACGCGGCGAGGAGTAAGGCGAGATGCCAGCCGCCAAGGCATGCGATCGTTCCTGCCATAACCGCAGCCACCGCGCCGCTCCGCGACAGCATGGTGGCACGCTTCGCCCAGAGTGCGATCGCGGAGGCGCCGAGGAATCCCAGTACCAGCCGATACAACGTTGCGTCAACCATTGCGTTGAAAGCTTCTCCGTTGGGAGGCATCAGGTGTGCATTCGATTGCGGCAACCATGGAAAGACGGTGTCGCGGCCGATGTGTGCGGAGTCTCTAAGGATAGTCAGCTTGTATCACACTATCGCGGAAGTTAGCTTCGCAACGCGCTATGACACCTACCGTTAACTCACTTTTGCCGCTCTCGTTCCTGGAGGCGGTCCGTAACGTCGATACCCCGGTCGAAGACTTTGAAGCCGAGTTGGTAGGGGAGTTGCGTAACAAGCGGTTGGGGTTAAGTGACACCGTGTATATGCAGATTCGCCGGTTTCACGAAGCCCTGAAGCGTGGCCAGCGGACGGGGAAGGAGGAAGCGGTGGGGATCGCCCGATTGCTCGGCAGACGGGCCGACGCCGAGGCTGTGTTCCGCGTGGCGGGTCGGCATCTGGCCGGGGAATCGTATCGCACGCTGGGCGCGGTGTCGCGCCGACTGATGCTGGTGTTGCCGGGGCTGCTCTCGCGGCCTATAGCTTTACGCAACATGCGATCTGTGGCAAGGCAGTACCTCGACGGGTCTGTGTCGCGAGTGGGGTCAGCGATTTACCTCGAAGTGCCGGTCAGCGTAACGGCGGATGCCGCGCCCCGTTCGATAGGCTGCACGGTCTACGAAGCCGCGCTCAAGGAGTTGCTGCGTTTGATGGTCAACGGTGTCGGGGCGGTGGAGCACGTGCGGTGTGCCGGTCGTGGTGAGGGGGCCTGCCAGTGGCGGGCGGAATGGAAGCCTCACTCGAGAGAGGAGTAGCGATGGCGGGACTGACGCAGGAGACCCTCCCGGGGATTCAGCAGGCGCTGCGCGATGCGGACCTGGACGGATGGTTATTCTTTGAGTTCCGCGGCCTGAATCCGATTGCGTTGCGCATGCTTGGCATCGATGCGGTGCTGTCGCGGCGGATTTTTGTGCTCGTGCCGCGTGACGGAGTGCCGGTTGCAATCACGCATAACATTGAACAGCACGTGTGGCGTGACTGGCCTGCGGCATGGAAACGCGAGAAGTACAGTGCGTGGCCGGACCTTGAGAGTCTGCTCGGCAGGATCGTAAAGGGGAAGCGTGTTGCGATGGAGTATTCACCCGGCGACGCCGTGCCCTACCTCGATCGCGTTCCGGGTGGTGTTCTGGAAATGGTCCGCGCCGCGGGGGCGACGGTGTCCAGTTCGGCCGAGCTTGTTTCACAGTTCAATGCAACCTGGACGGCAGAACACCTGGCCTCACACGTGAGAGTGGCGGAACATCTGTCGGTGATCGCTCACGATGCGTTTGACTGGGTCGCCAGTGAAATCCGGGCCGGTCGGGGCGTTCATGAACATGAAGTGCAGGGACGCATACTCGGCAAATTTGTTAATCTGGGACTGACCACGTATTCACCGCCCAATGTATCGTTCGGTGCCAATGCGGCAGATCCGCACTATGAGCCGACCGGGGCGCGGCCCGTGCGCATTGAGGGGAACGGTCCGCTGTTGATTGACCTGTGGGCTCGCGAGCCGGACATGCCGTATGCCGATCAGACATGGATGGCGCATCTGGGACCGCCGAGTGACCGGGCGCAGAAAATCTGGATGACGATCAGGGACGCACGCGACGAGGCGATTACGTACCTGAAGGTGCATCTGGCGTCGGGCACTCCGATTCGCGGTGCCGACGTCGACAACGTGACGAGGAAAGTCATAGTCGACCGGGGGTTCGGGGAGTTTTTCACGCACCGCACCGGGCACTCGATGGATTCCCGGGAAATTCATGGATCAGGTCCCAATCTGGATGATCTGGAAAGCCGGGACGTGCGACTGCTGATAGACCGTGTGGCGTTTTCGATCGAGCCGGGCGTGTACATCGCCGGCGAAATCGGGATGCGCACCGAGGTGAATGCGTACGTGGATGGACGATCGCTGCTGGTGACCCCGAAGGAAATTCAGCAGGATCTGATCGTTCTCTAGTTCCGGCGCCGATTTGGTGGCTGCGCAGAGAGCCTAACGAGCAGGAGGCATGGAGCGTGGCGACTCTCCGACGAGAAATTGGCGTGTTCACTGCGGCCTTGATGGTGGTCGGTGGCACAATCGGGAGCGGCATATTCTTCACGCCCGCCGAGGTGGCACATGCCCTGCCGAACGGTGGCTGGATCATGGCGGTGTGGGCACTCGGCGGCGTTGTTGCGTTGTGTGGCGCGCTGACGTTCGCAGAGTTGGGCGCGATGATGCCGGATGCCGGCGGCGGTTACGTGTACGTCCGTGAAGCGTTTGGACCCTTGGCCTCGTTCCTCAACGTGTGGCTGATCACGCTGATGGTGGCGTCGGGGGCGATTGCCGCGGTGTCACTCGGGTTCGCCGGATACCTGGCACGTTTTGTTGATCTGGCGCCCGCCGGCGGACAAACGGGGGTGGCGATTGGCACGATCGTCCTCATGACCGCGACAAACTATGTGGGGTTGCGTCCCGGCATCGTGATGATGAACCTGCTGACCGCTGCCAAGATCGTCGGGTTGGCAACGCTGATTGTGGCTGGACTCTTTCTGTGGGGGAGTCTGGGGTCGCCGCCAGTGGTGCCCAGTGCGCCGGCGGCGTCGGCGTCGATCATCAGTGGATTCGCCGCTGCGTTCGTTGCCGTGTTGTTCACCTTTGGTGGATGGCAACAGCTGAACATGGTCGCGAGTGAGATTCGCGATCCACAGCGCACCATCCCCCGTGGTTTAATGATCGGCGTGGTGATCATTGTGATCATCTATCTTGGCGCCAATGCCGTGTATCTGCGAGCGCTGGGGCGTGACGGGCTCGCCGCCAGTCAGGCGGTCGCCGCCGATGCGATGACCACCATGCTCGGTCCGAATGGTGCAACATTCATTACCGTCGCGGCGATGATTTCTATTGCCGGATTCCTGAATGTTGCACTCCTCGGCAATTCCCGTGTGCCGTTTGCCCTGGCCCGGGACGGACTCTTCTTCGGCGCTGTAGGGCGGGTCCACCCCCGATTCGGGACGCCCCACGTCGCCCTCGCATTTCTGGGCGGCTGGTCGATCGTGCTGCTGTTGGCGTCTGGCGGGCGCATCGGGACGCTGCTGAGTGGGGTGGTTTTCGCCGACTGGATCTTCTTCGGGATGGGTGCGGCGAGCGTTTTTGCTTTGCGCCGGAAGGATCCGGAGCGCCCTCGTCCGTATCGCGTGGTCGGCTATCCCCTTGTGCCAGCGCTGTTTGTGGGCTCGGCCGTTGTCGCCGTCCTGAGTGCGATCGTTTCAGCGCCAAAGATGTCGGCCGTGGGCGCCGCGATGATTGCGGTCGGCGTTGCGGTCTACGGCGTCTTCTCCCGCCGGCGCGCGATGGTCCTGTGACCGGGGAGTTACGTCCCGGCGCGTGCGCTTTGCCAAACGATCACTAGCTTTCTCCTTGCCAAAGCGAGCTTCGACCTCCGTCGGAGTAGGGGGACAGGGAGAACACAGGTGGTGCGTTAATCTGCGATGGCACTCCTTCCGCGGCTCCGCAGCTCAGGCTGCATCCGGGCCACGGCGTTTACAGAACCATTCTCACTCAGAGACCAATGAAGATCAGTAGTTTGATGTTGATGTGTGCGGTCGTGTTGTGCAGCGCCGTTGAGGCACGGGCGCAGGTGACGACGGGAGCGATCTCGGGCATCGTACGTGACGATGCATCGCAGCCGGTTGAAGCTGCGCAGGTACAGGTGATTAACGCCGCGACCGGTTTGACGCGCGCCGCGATGACCAACTCGAGCGGCTTCTTTTCCGTTCCGGGGCTGGAAGTCGGCTCGCAGTATTCGGTGACGTTACGACGTATCGGTTATCAACCGCAGACGCAGGAGCGGGTGGTGGTGACGCTCGGTCAGAGCACACGCCTGGATATCACGATGGCGCGGCAAGCCGCAGTCATTGAAGGGGTGCGCATCATCGCCGAGACGAACTCGCTGATCTCTCCGTCTCGCACCGGTGCGTCGACGGTTGTCAGTGATTCGTCGCTGCGCAGACTGCCAACGCTGAACCGGAATTTCACCGATTTTGTTAATCTGACTCCACAGATTTCGAACAGCGGTCCTGGCCTTTCAGGAGGCGGCACAAACAATCGCTTCAACAACATTACGATCGACGGTGCGATTGCGTCGGATCTGTTCGGTTTGGGTTCTACCGGCCAGCCGGGTGGCCAGGCTGGCGGTAAGTCGATCGGCATTGAGGCAGTGAAGGAATATCAGATCCTGCTGTCGCCGTATGATGTCCGTCAGGGCAATTTTTCCGGCGCGTTGATCAACGCGGTGACCAAGAGCGGTACGAACACGCTGACCGGGTCTGCGTACGGTGTCACACGCAACGAGTCGTTGGTGCGCAAGCAGCCGTACATCAGAGATTTCGAGCAGTCGCAGTACGGCATTGCACTGGGTGGCCCAATCGTGAAGGACCGGGCCTTCTTCTTTATCAATCCGGAATGGCAGCAGCGCACCGTGCCTGCGTCGGGCCCGTTTATTGGTGACGGAACGACGCGCATGACGCAGGCGCTGATCGATCAATACAACGGGCTGGTTGCGAGCCGTGGAATTCCAGCCGGATCGGGACGTCAGGTGGACAACGAGAATCCGTTGACGAACATGTTTGCGCGGCTCGACTTTTTGCTGCCGTTCAACTCGTCGCTTGTGTTGCGGCACAATTACGCAGGTGCGCAGGATGACAATTTCAGTCGTTCCGCATCGACCTTCAGCCTCGACAACAACGGGTACAAGTTCAAGTCCGACGCGAATTCGACGGTCGCTCAGCTGAGAACCAACTTCATCAACGGCAACTACAACGAGTTCCTGGTCAGCTACAACACGATTCGCGATCGCCGCGCCCCGAATACTTTTTCTCCACAGGTGACGGTGACCACGCCGTTGAGCGCCCTGCTATCAGGTGGTGAGCGATCCTCGCAGGCAAACGAGCTGGATCAGGATGTTCTGGAGCTGGCCAACAACTTCACGTTCCCGATTCTTGGTGGCTCCCACCGCATCACCTTGGGAACGCAGAATCAATTCTATAAGGTTCGCAACCTGTTTGCTCAGTCGCGACTGGGTTCGTGGCAGTTTGTGAGTCTGGATTCCCTGAACGTCGGGTCCGCACAGAGCTACGAAGTGGGCGTTCCAGTCAGCGGGGATGGCGCCGTGAGGTTCGGAGCTCGGCAGCATTCGATCTACGCTCAGGATGACTGGACCGTGAACCCGAATTTCAACTTATCGTTCGGTGTACGCGCGGATGCGCCGTTCTTCAATGATTCTCCGCCGCAGAACCCCGACATCGCTGAGCCGCTCTGTGCCACAGGATCACAGCCCTCTTCGGCGAACTGCGGCTTCGGGCGTAATACTTCGGAGGTGCCAAATGGTAATTGGCAAGTCTCTCCGCGCGTGGGGTTCAACTGGAACGTGACCGGAGACAGCAGGAATCAGTTGCGTGGCGGTGTCGGTATGTTCACGGGTCGCCCGGCGTACGTGTGGCTCGGCAATGCCTTCCAGAACTCGGGCCTTTCTGGCGTAGCGCGTCTGACGTGCAATCTGGCGGCTGCACCCCGTTTTACGCAGGCGAACGTCACCAATCCTCCCGAAGCATGTGCCAACGGGACGACCGCTCGCGCCGGTTCGGAGATCAACCTACTTAGCAAGGATCTCAATTTCCCCCAGAACCTCCGGGCGACGCTCGGCTATGATCGCGAACTGTTCAGCGGCGTTGTCGCGACTGGGGAAATTCTATATACGAAAGGACTCAACAATCCATTTTACACGAACCTCGCACTCTTTGACGTGGTTGGTGAAGATCGCTTCGGTCGCGTGCTGTATGGCACAGAACCCAATCAGCCGAATCTCCGAGTGACGGGTCGAACCACAGTGTTGGATGTTCAGAACCAATCGAAGGATTATGCGTTACAGCTTACCGGCGGCCTGCAGCGTCGGTTCAGTGATGGATGGGAGGGGTCGTTGCTTTACACCTGGTCGCAGGCACGCGACGTGCAGAGCCTCACCAACAGCACGGCTGGCTCGCAGTATCGTTTCGGTCGCGCCGTCTCCGGGCGTGAGGATGATCTGTCCCTCGGTCGTTCGTTCTTTGAACAGAAGCATCGCATCGTTGGACAGGCGACGTACGCGATCGCCAAAACGTTGACCGACATCACGATGACGTACGTTGGTCAGTCGGGTTCGCCCTTTGCCTACACATCGTCAGGCGACTTGAACAGCGACGGCGTCACGCAGAACGATCTGATCTACATTCCCACGTCGTCGTCCGATCCGGCGCAGATGCAGTTCCGCGACTTCACGAGCGGTGGTGTGACGTTCACCGCAGCGCAGCAGGCAGCGGCATTCGACGCGTTCATCGATGGAGATGACTGCCTGAGCAGCCAGCGTGGGAGCATCATGGAGCGCAATTCGTGCTTCAATCCGTGGACCAACACGGTCAACCTGTCGCTTCGTCAGTCGATTCGGGCACCTGGCGTGGTCGGCCGGCTTTCTGCTCAGCTGGACGTATTCAACTTCCTGAACTTTGTGAACAAGGACTGGGGTGAGCAGCCGTCGGCTGGTTTCGGTTCGCAACCTGTTCTGACCTACGTAACGAAGCAAACGGGTTCGCTGGCTGGTTCCAACGGCGCATTGCCGATCTTCAACTTCAATCCGACGTATCAGCGGTTCCTTGCTGAGAATATCGGGTCGAACTATCAGATTCAGCTGCAGCTCAAGTACAGCTTCTAGAACGTCGATGTACGCAGAGGGGCCCGGTCAGTTGACCGGGCCCTTTTGTTTTGTGCCCGCACCCATCTCGCGTGACGTTCAGGGCGCCAGGGCCATCTGCGCCAGCGCCCGCCGAGCTCGGCTACTAGAGAGATTCCACTCAAACCAGCGGCGGGAGCGACCGTCGTCGATCTTGAGTGATTTCTCCTGCAGTGCGAGTCGCAGCTCCGAGCGAGTCGGCTCGGGGAGCGTCGGGAGCCGCTCAATGATTGTCGGAATCGCGTCGGTCGACAGCTCGGTGGTCAGATAGGCGACGTCGAGTTTTCCGGTGCTCGCGAAGCGATCAATGTTTAGGCGTGCGATCCATGCCTCGTGGTTCCAGTAGATCAGTGCGATGAACGGAAGCGTCGCAGAGGCTGCGGCGCGGCGAAAGAGACGGCCGGCGTCGAGCGCGCCGCCGACCTCACGGGCGAGCAACAGCAGGCCCACTGCGACTGCGCACATGTAGACCTGAGCATACAGGCGCGCGGTAGTGAAGCCGTAGGCATCTTCATAAAGCCATACACGCCGGAACGCGGAACCCAGCAGCAGCAACACCGCGGCGATGACGGCAAAGGTCAGCAGCCGCAGCGCACGCGCGCGTTGGTCATTCTGTCCGTACCGCTCCGACACGACGATCAGCAGCGCACTCGCCGAAGCGACGACCGACAGTTCACCGAATCCGCTCCTGGCATATTCGGCGAACGTGACGCCGGAGTTCGGTATTTGCGGCAGATTGCCGAAGAGATAACTCAGTTGGACGGCAAGAAAGAGCCATAGGAGGGCAGCGACGCCGACGAAGAGGATGAGTCGTTCGGTCGCGCCGAGCCATCGTTGGGGTTCCGTCTCGCTGATCGACAGGGCGCGGTTCGTTCCCGTAGCGGCATAGCTATATGCACCCAGGACGATGACAAGAAGCACACCGAAGAATACTGAACGCGGCACAAAGTCCCAGTTGGCGAACAGTGCTTCGATCGCATCGCGCCACGCAGCAAAGATCGGATCGGCGCTTGCGAGGAGCAGAGCGAACGCGACCACCACGGGTACGGTGATGGCGAGCCCACGGACCCATGCTCGCGCGCGGCTTGATCGGATAAGGCTCGTTGCGTCGACGGCGCTGCGCGCTGCCTGAACAACCGCGTTACCGAAAGCAAAAAGTGGCGCTGTGGCAGCGAATACGACGTTGATCGATCGCGTTGAGAGGCCGGTGGAAAGCAGCATCTGCGTCGCCAGATAAAAGATGCCGGAGACCGCGACCAGCACCAGGAGCTGTTCACTTGTGGTGAACACTGCTGCGCCGGCGATAGCGATGGGGGCGGCACGAATAAACAGCGGGGGGCGCGGCGCCTGTTCGTGTGCGCGCGTGAGGCGATGCAGACCGGTGACCGCTGCGGCGGTCCAGAGCACCCAGTTGATCCCTGGCAGGGCATCGAACAGCACCCAGGCTCCGAGGGTCGCGACAGCTGCTGAAGAGGCCCAAAGCAGCGTAGGTGCTCCGGTTAGGGAGCCTTGCGGAGCGCTGGAATCATCACTTTGTTGGTTCATGGGCCAAAGCTGCGCAAAGTTGCTGATTCTGTCAAGTACTTTGCACTACAAAGTGAGGCGACGTACGCGGACAAGTTGGCCGAGCGCCTGGTTCGGGAGCGGATCCACGTTGACGAGCTTGACCATGATCACCGCGTGTCCGCGCAGGTCAGCACCGAAGAAGAGATTCTCTCCATCGCCTCGCAGGTGAGATCCATGGCGAGATTTGCGATACAACGAACGTGATTGCGCCGCACCATTTCCGAAACACGTCGTCTCCCTCGCGCGTATTCCCAGTGTGACCAATCCAACCGCAGACTTTCTCGACCTGCAAGCTGCGCTGGCAGGCGAGTACTCGCTGCAGCGCGAAATCGGTCGCGGCGGTATGGGGATCGTCTATCTCGCGCGCGATGTTCAGCTGGATCGCGACGTTGCAATCAAGGTCCTGCCCACGCACCTGGCCCACGCTCATGGAGCACGCGAGCGTTTTTTACGTGAGGCCCGCACTGCGGCCGGCCTGTCGCATCCTCACATCGTGCCGATTCATCGCGTCGGCGAAGCCGGAGACTTCGTCTTTTTCGTCATGAGTTATGTCGAAGGGGTTACGCTTGGTGAACGGCTGCGCTCGGAGGGGCCGCTCGCGCCGACGGAGGCGACCCGTGTGCTGCGCGAGGTCGCGTGGGCGCTTGCGTACGCACATGGACGCGGCGTAATACATCGCGACGTTAAACCGGACAACATTCTTCTCGAAGCAAGCACCGGTCGCGCGATGGTCACGGATTTCGGTATTGCGCACGGTGGTGACGATGCCGCTACCGTTACAGACCCGGGGAAGATCATGGGGACTGTTCAATTCATGAGTCCGGAGCAGGCCGCCGGCGCACCCATCGACGGACGCAGCGACATCTACGCACTCGGCGTTGTCGGTTATCTCTCGGTCAGCGGTCGTTTGCCATTTGATTCACCAGATCTGCCGGCGCTGTTACAGCGGCAGGCGACCGAGGCTCCTCCGGGTGTGATGCGTATTGCGCCCGGTTTGCCGCCAACGCTCGGCGCAGCCATTGATCGTTGCCTGGCGCACGACCCAGCTGAACGTTTTGCCGATGGTGAGACGCTCGCCGCCGCGCTGGTTCCGGTACAGGACGCACGGCCGCCGCTTCCGCCGTCGCTGAGGTCGTGGCTTGGCGCGCGCAATCCTCTGCTTGTTCCCTATCTGGGATGGTCTGGTGTGTTCGGCACGATGACCGTGGCAAACTTGATCGCATGGGTGACCGGTAACCGACCGGCCGGACCTGCTGATATCGTGCTTCTTGCCGGCATCACGTCGTTGCCTCTTTTTCCGATCGTTGGCTATCACGTGAATCAGGCGGTGCGGCAGTTCCGCGCCGGACATACACTTGCCGACCTGCGTTCTGCGCTTGACGTCGCGCGGCGGGAGCGTGCGCAGAGTGAAGCGCTGGTGCGAGATGCAGTTGAACCGCGCAGTCACCGCGCGTTGAGGATTGTGACCGTTGCGTCGGCGACGTCGCTGGCGGTGTCTGTCGGGCTCGCGATTGCGGGGGTGGTCAAGGAACAGCAGTTCGGCCCGATATTCGTTGTCGCTCCATTGCTGAGTACGATGTTATCTGGAGCAATAAGCAATGCGCTGGACGTGCAGTTCATCCCTCAACGCATTCGCAAATGGTGGCAATCGGGGATTCGTGATCGACTCTGGCGTGGGCGGGCGGGAGAGTGGCTGGCGCGACGCCTGGGCGCTCCTGAGCGCTCGCAGCTCGCCGGGGCGTCGGCGTTTCGCGTCACGGAGATGGCACTTGGGGTTGCTGCCTCGGAACTGTTTGCAGCTTTGCCAAGGGAGTTCAAGGAACAACTGGCTGAATTGCCGTCGATCGTCACCGCATTGGAGGCCAAGGCGGCTGAGGCGCGCGCCGAAGTGGATTTGCTCGCGGCAATGGCGCCCTCAGGATCGATGGGGATCGAGGTTCTGGATACACGGCGGGCAAATGCGGCGGCGCATTTGTCAGAGAGCGTTGCTGCGCTGGAGGGGATCAGGCTTGATCTGTTACGACTGCATGCCGGGGCCGTGGATCTGGCGCCACTTACCACGTTGATGGACGCGGTACGTGTTATTGGTGACGACATGAACCGACTGGCCGAGGCGCAGCGGGAGGTTGAGGAAGCGTCGGGTCATAGAAAGGACGTCAGGCGAACACCAACGCCCGCTTAGAGGAAGCGTCGGGTCACAGAAAGGACGTCACGCGAATACCAACGCCTGCTTAGCAGGCTCTCTACAGACGGCTTACCAGAAGCCATCGGTCTTTCGTTCACGCACTGCCCGCAGGCAATACTCACCGAGTTTGCGGATCAGGGCTTCGGGCAGTGGCTTGTTGTACGGAATCTTCAGGAAGTTTGTGGTTGTCGCGTGTCCCTGAAGTTCCTTACTGAATGCTTTGAGCGCCGCCCCGGTTGGCGCGAAGCTGACGTGTGCCTTGTGAGCGGAGTAGGCGAACAGGAATCGGGGTTCGACAAAGAACGGGTTGCCCCATTTAATCACTTCGTCTGCCTCCGGCGCCACACTCTTCAGGATCGCCCGCAGCTGTCGCAAGTGCGGCCGCGCCTCGGGCGGGGCAGCCTGGATGTATGCGGAGACGGTCGTCGGGCGCTCCTTGGCCATGTCTGTTGGTATGGGGGTGATACTGCGGGGCACGGGAATGCGACGGAACGGGGATTAAGCCGCGAGGCGAATCAACAGTGCAGTGGCGGATTCACAGATTACTTGCGAGATGACGAGTTCAGGGCGACGGCGGCCAGAATAAGAGCCTTCAGCGCATTCTCGTTGATTGTATCACCCTCGTGGAAATCGATCGCTCGTCGGGTGTTGCCTTCGAGACTGGAATTGAAGAGACCTGCAGGGTCCTTGAGCGACGCGCCTTTGGCGAACGTCATCTTCACAGCGTTCTTGTACGTTTCGCCCGTGCAGATCATACCGTCGTGGTACCAGACCGGCACTCCTCTCCACTTCCATTCTTCGACGACTTTGGGATCGGCCTGCTTTATCACTTTACGGATCCGGGACAACATCTCGCCACGCCAGTCGCCCAATTCTTCGATTCTGGCGTCGATCAACGCCGATGGAGATGCTGCAGGCTTCGCAGATTTTTTCATGTGAGCTGTCCACTCCTCTGGATGTGCATCTAGAACGATGTACTGCGACGTTTGGTGAGGTACGGCAACACGAACATGTACAGGCCGGTGAAGGTGAGCAAGGCGAGCGGGAACAGGGGCGCATAGGTTATCCGGGGCGGGGGAGTTCCACCCTGTGCGAGCACGATGAAGTTGGCGATGACCGTCATGGCAAAAGTGGCTATTCATTGGATGCTGGCGAGCAGATCGACGAGTCGTCCGCCCATCATGTTCCAGCCGTAACGAGCACCACCAAAGTTCCTCTTCTGCTCCGGCTTGAAGCCCGACTGAACGATCATCAGCCGTGTTCCGGATTCGGTGGGGACAAGCGTAAACGTCACGACGGTGTCCAGATCCTCGACAACCCACGTATAGCTGAGCTTCCGGTTCACTTCGATGTCACGCACTCGGCAATGCACCACGCCGTCCCAGCCCGGTTGTGGCTGCGTGTTGAACGTGAAGGATGCCCCCGTCTCCAGCTTAAGCCCAACGACAGGAAGGAGCCATTCAGTAAGCAGCGCAGGATCGGTGAGCGCGCGCCACACCTTCTCCGGCGCGTGATGGAGATCGAACTCGAAGGCCAGCGATTCGTATTGTGATGGCGCGGTGGTATCCCTTGGCGTCATTTGTCCAGTGTCTCCAGCAGTTGTTCCAGACGACCGACGTGATCGGTCCAGAACGCGCGGTAGTGTGCGATCCAGTTCACGAGCGGTTTCATACCTCGTGGTTCGACCCGGTAGTAGACACTGCGACCCTCGCGCCGGCTGCGGACGAGTCCGGCTCCCTTCAAGGTGGCGAGATGCTGCGACACAGCGGGCTGCGAAATGTCGAAGCGCGAGGTGAGGTCCTTCACGGCTGCCTCGCCGCGGGTGAGTGACTCGAAGATCGCCCGGCGGCTGGGGTCAGCGAGCGCCTGGAAGATTCTGGTTTCAGCTGCGGCCCCGATCATCATGCACAATACATAAGTAGAGACTTATGTGTTGTCAATCGAACTTTTCGGCAGTCCAGAGCGTTGAGAAGAAACGCCGGCTTTTGCCGTCTGGGCGCATCGTGCTGCCGAGGGGCAGCGGCATTACGGCTGATGAATCGGTCTGGCGTCGACAGCTGTGTCCACGAGTGAGCTTGCCATGCACGCTCTCGTGGCGGGCGGCCGATTCCAGCCACGTCTGTTTCCTCTATCACGACATCGACAATGTTTCCTGCCCTGCAGACCCCTCTCTCTCTGCCTTCTGATCTGCCAGCAGCAGAACGCATCATGGCCTATCTCGCGGAATACGGACTGAAGGTTCTCGCCGCGATAATCATCCTTGTCGTTGGACTGTGGTTGGCGAAGAGAATTTCCAGATTCGTTGAAGGAGCGCTTGAGAAGCGGGAAATCGACCGCACGTTGACGGGTTTCCTCTCGAGCATGCTCTACGGAGCTCTGGTGCTGTTTATTGTAATCGCCGCCATTGGTAAACTCGGTGTGCAGACCACGTCATTGGTGGCGATGATTGGTGCCGCCGGTCTCGCCGTGGGTCTCGCGTTGCAAGGTTCACTCTCAAACTTTGCGTCCGGCGTGCTGCTTATTCTCTTCAAACCGTTCAAGGCAGGTGATCTCATTAAGGCGGGGGGTGAAACGGGGACGGTCGTCGAAGTGGGCATTCTCACGACAGAACTGAAGACGCCGGAGAACACACAGATCATCATGCCGAACTCCGCCATCATGGGTGGTGCGATTACCAACGTTTACGCGCATCCCATTCGTCGTGTGGATCTTACGATCGGTGTTGGGTACGGCGACGATCTCAAGAAGGCCCGGAAGATCATGGGAGATCTGCTCGCAGCAGATGAGCGCGTTCTCACTGATCCGGCGGTCACGATTGCGGTTGCGAACCTGGGTGACAGCAGCGTGGATTTTGTGGTGCGCCCCTGGGTCAAGAGCGCCGACTACTGGGGGGTGCGGTTTGATTTCATCGAAGCAGTCAAGGAGCGCTTCGACGCGGAGGGTGTCAGTATTCCGTTCCCGCAGCGCGATTTGCACATCTTTCGTGAGGATGCGCCAGCCGCTTAATTCCATTCCCGCAGCGCGACTGGCACATCATTCGCGAGGATGCTCCGGCAGTTTAATTCCGCTTCCACAGCGCGATTGCACATCATTCGCGAGGATGCTCCGGCAGATCAATAATGTGCAGGATGTGTCGCGACGCATTGATGGATGAACGAACGCAACAACCGAATGCCCGGTCCGCGGGTCGGTCGGGTCCAGCATGCCTTCCCGGATACGGAGCGCGCCGGCAAGCATCGGTTCCGCCTCCGCCACTTTCCCGCGATCAAGGAGCAGGTCGCCTAACGAGGTCCAGAGGTCGGCAAGACGGGGATTGCGTTGGAAGCTCCAGCACCGCGTCGAACAGGCCTCTTACGCGTGACCACGTCGGGGTCTGTTGATCCATGGAGCGCGGCGCTCAGGGTGAAGGAAGGTCGCCGTCTCCGAGCTCGCGGAACAGCCAGGCGCGAGCCTTCTGCCAATCGCGTTTTACTGTGCGAGGCGATGCGTCTACGATGACGGCTGTTTCTTCCACGGAGAGTCCGGCGAAGAACCGCAGCTCAACGATTCTGGCCAGCCGTTCATCGAGCGCGGCCAGGCGGGAAAGTGCATCGTCGAGCGCGAGATATCGATCTGCGAAGTCTGATGATACGATCGACGCGTTGCTGAGTGTGATTCCGACGGCGTCACCGCCGCGTTTTTCGGCATGCTTCCGCCGTGCGACGTCGATAATGATCTGCCTCATGGCTCGCGCGGCGACGGCGAAAAGGTGACCGCGGTCTTCGAACGAGGCGTTCCCGGACCCGGATACCTTGAGGTAGGCTTCGTGCACCAGCGCGACTGATGTCAGGGTTTCGCCGGGTCGCGCACGGGCGAGCTGTCGTTCGGCTGCCAATCGGAGCTCGTCCTAGACGAGCGAGAACACGCGATCCAACGCTGAGCGATCACCGCTGCGGAATGCGGAAAGGAGGGCGGTCACCTCCCCGAGAGGCGTGGTCATGACCTACGTACACTCGCGAGCGCTGGTGGGTCAATGGCTGCGCGTCAGCGGCGCAATGGGCGGTCGATAGCTGTACGCAGGAGGGAAAAAGCTACGGCCCGGATCCTGGTCCACTCATCCACTACCCGTTTCGATGCCGCCGCGCGCTGCGGCGAGCAGGAGCGCCGTATACGGGTGGGCCGGTGCCCGCACAATTTCCGCTGTGAGTCCCGTCTCCACCACACGGCCCGCCTGCAGCACAACGAGTCGGTCGCAGAACACGCTCGCGATGGCGATGTCGTGTGTGATGTACAGATACGCCGTGCCACGTTTGACGCCGATGGTATGCATCAGCATGACGATATCTGCGCGAAGTGGCGCATCGAGTTGCGACGTTGGTTCATCAGCCACTATCAGCGCGGGCTTCAGAATAATCGCACGTGCAATGGCCACGCGTTGGCGCTCGCCGCCCGAGAGCTCATGAGGCCACGTATCGAGAAAACGCGACGCTGGTACCAGACCGACGTCTTCGAGCGCCGAGATGACATCGTTCTCGATCTGGCTCTGCTTAGCTACGCCGTGAATGCGACAGGGTTCGGCGACCAGATCGCGCACTCGCATACCGGGGGCGAGACTCTCGTACGGGTCCTGAAACACCAGGTGCACACGTTGGGCAGCGGTCCGCCTCGCGCACGTGGAACGCAGCGAAACAGCGATACCATCCACGTAAATGTCGCCCGTGTCCGGATCAGAGAGTCCGACAATCATTCGTGCTATCGTGGACTTGCCGGCCCCGCTCCCCCCGATGAGTCCAACGCGTTCACCGCGATGCACCTGCAGCGACACGTTGTCGAGCACGCGCACCGACGACGCGCCGTACGATTTGCTGACGCCGGCGAGCCGCAACACGGGCTCGCTGTTCGTCGTGTGCCGAGCAACTTGACGATTTCCCTCCTCGGCCTTCACGCGAGAAGTGATGCGTTCTCGGGAACTTGTGCCAAGCCGCGTCCGGAGTTCAGGAATTGCCCTGACCAGTCGGCGACTGTACTCATGTGCAGGAGCGTTCAGCAGCCTGCCAGTTTCCCCGGATTCAACTACCCGACCACGATGCATCACCAGTACACGATCCGCGATGCGCGCCACCGCAGCGAGATCATGTGAAACGAGAACAACCGCAATGCCGAGGCGATTACGCAAATCGTTCAGTAGTGTCAGGAGCTCTGTCTGCAGCAGAACATCCAGACCCGTGGTTGGTTCGTCGGCGATGATGACTTGGGGATCATTGGCGATTGCCATGGCTATGACGACCCGCTGACGCATCCCTCCACTGAATTCATGCGGATAGGCCTCCACACGGTCGGCAGGAATGTCGACGAGTGCCAGCAGCTCGCGTGCACGGAGGCGTGCGGCCTTGCGGTCCACGGAAGAATGCAGTCGCACCGTCTCAGCAAGCTGAGATCCGATGGTACGCACGGGGTTCAACGAATTCATCGCGGATTGCGGCACAAGGACCACGGTTTTGCCACGCAGGTGCCGCATGGCATCGTTGTTCAATGCGCGGATATCCGATCCGTTCACGGATACGCTGCCTGCCGTGACCACCGCCGAAGCAGGGAGCAGGCCGAGCGAGGCTGCGACGAGCGTCGACTTTCCGCTTCCCGATTCACCCACAATGCCGACGATCTCACCGCGGCTTACTTCGAGGCTCACGCCTGCCAACGCCTGAATCACATTCGCTGCAGAACGATACTCGACATGTAAGGCGTCGATCGCCAGCAGGGCACCTGACCTGATGTCCTCGGCTGTTCGGGGAATCTCAGTCGTTGATCTGGACGTGGGGCGTGTTGTATCTACACGCCAGTCGGTGCTCAGCCGTGGTCTGAGCCGTCCTTCAATTGCATACCCAACGAGCACGAACGCCAGCACCGTTCCGCCAATGCATAATCCGGGAGGCAATTCCCACCAGAGCCATGCATCGGTGAGAAATGCGCTGCGCACGTTAGCGTGATACAGCATGGATCCCCAGCTGAGTCGAGTTGGATCGCCGAGGCCGAGAAAGGCGAGCGAACTCTCCAGCAGAATCGCGGCGTTGGCGGCACGAACCAATTCGGGCACAACCAGCGGAAAAACCGATGGCAGCACGTGATGCCACATGATGTGGGGCACACCAGCGCCCATGGCGCGGGCTGCAACCGCGGGTCCGCGCTCGCGGGCCGACAACACCTGTGAGCGCAGGACACGTGCCGTGCGTGCCCACATTACCAGACCGATGACAAATATTGTTGAACTGAAGCCGGGACCGGCGAAGGCACTCAACACAATCACCAATGGAATAAACGGCAGGGTCAGCATCACATCGACCAGGCGCATCAGTGTCATGTCCGTGATGCCTCGCGCCACGCCGGCAGCGAGTCCCACAGCGGTGCCAACGACGGTCGCCACGACGGCCGCGAGCACGCCGACCATGAGCGACGTGCGGGCGCCGACCAGCAACTGACTGAACAAGTCCTGCCCGAGATCGTCTGCCCCCAGCCAATGAGCGAAGGAGGGGGAGGCGAACGGTGCGGTCACCTGCGCGTAGGGATCGTACGGTGCCAACCAGGAGCCGGCGATTGCGAGGAAAAGCAGTGCGGCCAGCGCCCAGAGTCCGGCTTGTCCGAGGCGCGAGGTGCGCAGCATTGCTTAGTGGTTACCGGCGCCGCGACGACGCACGCGCGGGTCAACCAGATGATATGTGGCGTCGGCCAGCACGTTGGCACCCACGGTTCCGATGACCACTAGCAGCAACGCTCCCTGGAGCAGGGGATAGTCGCGGGCCGCAACGGCATCGACGATGAGTCTGCCCACACCCGGCCACGCAAACAGCGTTTCGACAAGCACGGCCCCACTCACCATTGCACCCATCCCCAATGCGACATTGGTGTAGATGGGCAACAGTGCGTTAGGCAGGGCGTGCCGGAATACAACGGCGCGCTCTCTGATGCCGCGCGCCTGAGCGAAAGCCACATAATCTTCTGCCAGTGCCGTGAGCATGGCGGCGCGTGCAACGAGGAACGTGTGACCGATGCCGGCAATGGTCAGCGTTGCAACGGGAAGCACGAGGCGCTGGCCCAGGTTGCGCACCTCCGTCGCACTATCCGGTACAGATAACACACCGAATGCCGGCAGCACGCCGAGCATGCCGACGAACACTGCAATAAGGACCATGCCGATCCAGAACACGGGCAGCGCATCGAGGGCTAGTACGCTCACCAACAGGGTCAGGTCACTGCGCGTGCCACGTCGCCACGCCGAGAGGGCACCAAGTGCAGTGCCGATGAGCACGCCGATGAGAAGCGACGGAGCAAGCAGCAGGATGGTCCAGCCGATCTTTTCTGCAAGAATGCCGGTTACCGGGCGTGCATAACGAATGGACACGCCGAGGTCTCCGGACAGAATACCGCCGAGATAGCGCGTGTATTGCTGCGGGAGCGTGGCATCGAGGCCGAGTTCCCGCCGCACCTGATCGCGCTGTGCGGGAGTCAGCGTGCCGGCTTCGGCGCCAATAACAAATTCGAGCGGATCGCCGGGGGCAAGGCGCGGCAGGGCGAAGTTCAATGTGATCGCTACCCAAAGCGTCACGACATATTGTGCAACCGTGCGGGCAATGGACCGCGCACGTTGATTCATCTGGAGATCACACCGTGCGTTGGTGCCACTTGTCGATCAGGTGCCAGCGTCACGAGCGACCATTTGTGGACGATCCCGTAACCACGCGACTCCCGCCATCCGTCGAACACGGACGTCCGAAAGGCGAAATACTCATCGGGATAATAAATGGCGATACTCGTGGGCTGCCTGTTAAACAGATGTTGTATGGCGAACGCGGCCTTGCTACGGGTCTCAATCGTGCTGGTTGCTTTCCATTCAGCTACGAGTGCATCGAGTTCGGGATACGGCAGCTTTTCGCGCCAGAGGTAACCGGTGAGGTGCGACATGACGAACTGATCGGGGTCGGACGTGGCGTGCGATCCGGTTTCGCTCACGTATAAGTCATAGTCTCGCGCGGCAATCCGCTGGCTCGTGGCGGCCTGTTCGAGCATCAGCACAGTGGTGCGCACACCAAGTCGTTTCAGCTGTCGCGACACGAGCTCGGCGGTTCGTTCCAGCGCCGGTTCACCCGCTGCCAGAACGATGGTCATTTCCAGCGCTCGCCCAGCGCCGCCGGGCCATTCGCGCACTCCGTCGTTGTTGCGGTCAACAAATCCTGCTTCACTAAACAGTGCCGCAGCGGCCGCAGAATCATACGGTGTGGAGAGCGACGGATCGGTCCAGGGTGAGTCGGGATGGGGATAACCCTTCAAGCCTGCACGGCCATGGCCGAGCAGCACCGTTTGCACGATTGCAGCGCGATCAATCGCCAGTGACAGTCCACGCCGAATCACAGGCCGATCGAACGGCGCCTTTTCGTAGTTGGGACGCAGTTCAGCCATGCCCAGACCGGCGGTGCGCATTACCGTGACATCGGGGAGTTCCCGGAACGTTTCCAGCAGTTCCGGTGGCACCTTTTTGCCGGCGGCATCGATCTGACCTGTCTTGAGCGCTACAAACATCGACGACTGATCGGGAATAACCGGCATCTCGAGCTCGGCGACTCGCGGCGTGCCGCCGAAGTAGGTCACATTTGCAGCAAAGCGATACAGCTGATCGGGCCGGTACTCGATCAGCTGGAAAGGGCCGGTTCCGATCGGTAGCGAGGTGAGTTTACGCGGTTCCGTCACACCTTCCCAGATGTGCTTCGGCAGGATCGGCAGGTCTGCGAAGGTGATGCGGGCCAGCGTGGGGCACGGATAACCGCAGACAAACCGCAAGGTACGGGGGGCTACGACGGTGATGGAAT